>NZ_JBGFSI010000012.1:0-106045 GCF_041365735.1 Rhodosalinus sp. K401
AGTTCGGCCTGCCGCCGCGCCTCCGCCTTGCGCCGGGCCTCGGCCTGCCGTGCCGCCGCGGCGCGGCGCGCCTCGGCCTGCCGGCGCGCTTCCGCCTGTCGCTGGGCGGTGGCCGCGCGCCGGTCCTCCGCGGCCTGTTGCGCGTCGGCTACGGGCGCTGTGCTGACGGGCTCTTCCGCGGCTTCGGCGACTTGCGGCTCGGTCTGGGGGGGTGCCGCCGGGGCGGCCTGGGCGAAGGTGGGCTCCGCGCCACAGATGTGCTGGCGGTCGGGGGTGACGCGGGGCACCCAGGTGACGTTTCCGTCGAGTCCCGCGCGGATGTAGACGCAGCCCCGGCTGTCGACATATTCGCGCCCGTCAAAGGATGCCGGCGGCAGTTCGGCCGGCGGGCCGGCGTCGCGCAGCGCCTGGGACAGGCCCGGCGTGGCGGTGAACAGGACGCAGAACGCGACGGCGGCTGCGGGCAGCGATCGGCAGAATGACATGGCGGCCCCCTCAAGCTTGACGTGAGGATGCCCCAATATCGGCGCTTCGTAAAGCGCGCATCCCCAGCATCACGGGGATCTCTCCATCATTTTGTGCCGTACATGCGATCCCCGGCATCCCCAAGCCCCGGCACGATGTAGCCCTTCTCGTTGAGCCGCTCGTCCAGCGCCGCCGTGATCACCGGCACGTCGGGATGCGCCTCGCGCATCCGCTCCACGCCTTCGGGGGCGGCGAGCAGGCAGAGGAATCGCACGTCCCGCGCGCCGGCCTCCTTCAGCAGGTCGATCGCCTTGGCCGAGGAATTGCCCGTGGCCAGCATCGGGTCCACCACGATCACCGTCCGGTCGCCGAGCCCGTCGGGCACCTTGAAGTAGTACTGGACGGGCTGCAGCGTCTCCTCGTCGCGGTAGAGCCCGACGAATCCCACCCGCGCGGAGGGCACGAGTTCGAGCACCCCGTCGAGGAGCCCGTTGCCCGCCCGCAGGATCGAGATCAGCGCGAGCTTCTTGCCCGCGAGCACCGGCGCGTCCATCTCCTCCATCGGCGTTTCGACCGGGGTCGTCGTGAGCGGCAGGTCGCGGGTGACCTCGTAGGCCAGAAGCTGGCTGATCTCGCGCAGGAGGCGCCGGAACCCCGCGGTCGAGGTGCTCTTGTCCCGCATGTGGGAGAGCTTGTGCTGCACCAGCGGATGCGTGACGATCGTGAGGGTTTCGTGACGGGCGGTGTCGGTCATCGGGCGATCCTGCGCTGTTGTCGGCCCCTTTCTAGAGCCTCCCGCGCGCGGCGGAAACCGCCGATGCGCGGCGCCCGAACGGCCGTCCCGCCCGCTTGCCCCGCGTCGGGGCCGGACATGACGGCCGTTCAGGCCGCGCCGCCGATCCGCTTCAGAAGCCGCACGCGGGTCTCCGCGTCGCAGAACGCGGCGCGGAGGGCCGTGCGGTTCAGCTCGGCGAAATCCTCCTCCTCCCAGCCGAAGGCCGCGTGCAGCGCGGCGTATTCCGCGGTCAGCGCGGTGCGGAAGAAGGGCGGGTCGTCGGTGGAGACGGTCACCGGCACCCCCGCCGCGCGAAGCGCCGCGATGGGATGGTCCGCGACGGATGCGTAGAGCCCCAGCGCCACGTTGGAGCCGGGGCAGACCTCGAGCGTGATCTGCCCCTCCGCGAGGCGCGCCACGAGGTCGGGGTCTTCGACGGCGCGGACGCCGTGGCCGATCCGGGCCACCCGCAAATCGTCGAGTGCCTGGCGCACTGAATGGGCGCCCGCCCATTCCCCGGCATGGGTTGTAAGGCCGAGCCCGGCCTCGCGCGCCATGTCGAAGCCGTAGGCGAAATCGCCCTGCCGCCCCCGCCGTTCGTCGCCGCCCATGCCGAAGCCGGTGACGAAATCGCCCGTGGTCTCGGCGGCGCAGAGCGCGGCGCGCTTCGCCGTGTCGGGGCCGAAATGGCGGATGCAGGTGACGACGCCGCGCATCTCGATGCCGTGGCGCGCCCGGGCGGTCACGGCCGCCTCGCGGATCGCGGCGAGATACTCGCGCCACGCAGCCACGTCGCCGCCGCCGCAGAAATCGGGGCTGAGGAACGCCTCGGTGTAGATCACGCCCTCGGCGGCGCTCGCCTCCAGCACGGCGAGGGTCAGACGGTGATAGTCCTCGGGCGTCCTCAGCACGCTCGTCGCGGCCTCGTAGACCTCGAGGAAGCGGGCGAAATCCGCGAAGGCATAACCGCCGTCCGGCCCGAAGGCCCGCGAGATGTCGGCGCGTTTCTCCGCCGCGACCCGGCGGATGAACTCCGGCGGCGCCGCGCCCTCGAGGTGAAGGTGCAGCTCCACCTTCGGAATAGCCGCGAGGCTCACAGGAAGCTCCGCCCGGGGCCGCGGGCGGGCACGCCCAGATGGGCCGCCACGCTGGCGGCCACGTCCGCGAAGGCCACGAGCCCAGCGCTGCCCGTGCCCGCCCCCGCGCAGAGCACCGGCACGCGTTCGCGCGTGTGGTCGGTGCCGGCCCAGGTGGGATCGTTGCCGTGATCGGCGGTCAGGATCAGGAGATCCCCGGGGCCCAGCCGCGGCAGGAGCCGCCCGAGACGCGCGTCGAACCACTCGAGCGCTCGGGCGTAGCCCGAGACGTCGCGGCGATGGCCCCAGAGGCTGTCGAACTCCACGAAATTCGCGAAGGTCAGGCTGCCTTCGGGCGCCTTGGCGATGCAGTCGGCGAGATGATCCATGAGCTCGGCGTCGGTGCCTTTGCGCAGCTCGTCGATGCCCGCCATCGAGAATATGTCGCCGATCTTGCCGATGGCGATGACGCGCCCGCCGGCCTCCTGCACCCATTTGGTGAGCACAGGCTCGGGCGGCGCGACGGCATAGTCGCGCCGGTTGGCGGTGCGGGCGAAGCCGCCCTCGGGATCGCCGAGGAAGGGCCGCGCGATGACGCGGCCCACGCGCATGGCATGGAGCCTCGGCGCCAGCGCCTCGCAAAGCGCCAAGAGCCGGTCGAGGCCGAACGCCTGCTCGTGGGCGGCGATCTGGAACACGCTGTCGGCCGAGGTGTAGCAGATCGGCCAGCCGGTTTTCAGATGCGCCTCGCCGAGCTCGGCCACGATCTCGGTGCCCGAGGCGTGGCGGTTGCCGAGGATGCCCTCCGTTCCGGCCAGCCGGCACACCTCGGCGACGAGCTCTTCCGGGAAGGCGGGCTCGGTATCGGGGAAATAGGTCCAGTCCCAGGGCACGGGCAGGCCGGCGAGCTCCCAGTGGCCCGAGGGCGTGTCCTTCCCGCGCGACGTCTCCGTCGCCGCGCCCCAGAGCCCGGACGGTCGGGCGCCGAGCCCCGGCGCCTCGGCCCCGCTCGCAAGCCGCACCGCCGCGCCGAGGCCGAGCGCGTCCAGGTGCGGCAGCGAGAGCGGCCCGCTGCGCCCCTCCTCGGCCGCGCCGCGGGCGCAGGCCTGTGCGACATGGGCCACCGTGTTGGCGCCGGTGTCGGGCACGTCGCCGTTGAAATACTCCGGCGCGTCCGGCGCGCCGCCGATGCCGACGCTGTCCATCACCACGAGGAAGGCGCGCGTCACGGCGCGAGCCTCTCGTGGACGAGCGGCGGCGGCTCCGGCGCCTCGGGGGCGAGCGTGACGGCCGCGCGCACGGCGCGCACCGCCGCCTCCGCCTGGCTTTCGCGGGCGGCATGGACGCGGGCGAGGGGCTGGCCCTTCGCCACGCGCTGGCCGAGGCGGACCACATCCGAAAGACCCACCGCCGGATCGACCCGGTCGCCTTCCACCTTCCGGCCGCCGCCCAGATCGACCACGGCGAGGCCGAGCGCCTCCCCGTCGATCACGGCGACATGGCCCGCCTCGCCGGCCGCCACCTCGCGGATCACCGGAGCCTCGGGCAGGAAGCGCGGCCACTCCTCCACGAAGGCCACCGGGCCGCCCTGATGGGCCACCATCCGGCCGAAGCGTTCGGCCGCCGCGCCCGACGAGATGGCCTCCGCGATGCGCGCCGCGCCTTCCGCAGCGTCCGTGGCGAGCCCTGCGCCGGCCAGAAGCTCGCCGCCGAGCGCGGCGGACAGGGCGCCGAGCGCGCCCGCCTCCTGCCCGGTCAGGGCGCGCATCACCTCGGCCATCTCGAGCGCGTTGCCGAGGGCGGGGGCGACCGGCTGGCTCATGTCGGTGACGAGCGCGGTGGCGGGGCAGCCCGCCGCCGTCGCCGTGGTGACGAGGGCGCGGGCGAGCGCGCGGGCGTCCTCGCGGGTCTTCATGAAGGCGCCCGAGCCGAGCTTCACGTCCAGCACGAGGCCATCGAGCCCCTCGGCGAGCTTCTTCGACAGGATCGAGGCGGTGATGAGATCGAGGCTTTCCACTGTGCCGGTCACGTCGCGCACGGCGTAGAGCCGGCGATCGGCCGGGGCGACCCGCGCCGAGGCCGCGACGATGGCAGCACCCGCCCGCGCCACGGTCTCCCGCAGGCGCTGGGCGTCGAGATCGACCCGGAGCCCCGGGATCGCCTCCAGCTTGTCGAGCGTGCCGCCGGTGTGGCCGAGCCCGCGCCCCGAGATCATCGGCACGTAGGCGCCGCAGGCCGCCAGAGCGGGCGCGAGGACGAGGCTCACGCAGTCGCCCACGCCGCCGGTGGAGTGCTTGTCGAGCACCGGGCCGTCGAGATCCCAGCGCAAAACCTCGCCGCTGTCGCGCATGGCGAGCGTGAGCGCCGTGCGCGCGCTTTCGGGCAGCGCCACGCGGCAGATGCCCATGGCGAAGGCGCCGGCCTGCGCGTCGCTCATCCGCCCGTCGGCGAGCGCCTCCGCCGCCCAGGCGAGCGCATCGCCCGTGGGCGCCTCGCCGCGGCGGAGCGCGGAGAGAAGCGCGCGCGCCTCCATTCAGCCGCGGTCCATGTGGTCCGCGCCGAAGGCGCCGGGCAGAAGCGCGCCGACCGTGGTCGTGGTCTCGACGCCCGAGGTCGTGGCCAGTGTCACCCTGACGTCGGGCGCGGCGAATTCGGCGAGCTTCTGCCGGCAGCCGCCGCAGGGCGTGACGGGTTCGGGGCTGTCGGCCACGACATAGGCCTCGGCGATCACGGTCTCTCCCGCCGCCACCATGGCCGCGATCGCGCCGGCCTCGGCGCAGGTGCCCTCTGGGTAGGCGACGTTCTCGACGTTGCAGCCGCCGAAGACGCCGCCCCCCGCGCCGCGCAGGGCGGCGCCCACCTTGAAGCCGGAATAGGGCGCGTAGGCGTTCTCGCGCGCCGTCATTGCCGCATCGCGCAGGGTCATCGCATCGCCTCCGTCAGGGTGCCGGGCCCAAGTTGTGCGGGCGTCGCGGGTGGGATGCAAGGGGGCTCAGCCGGCGGTCACGCGCTCCGCGCTCTCCCATGTGCCCGCCTGCGCGAGGATGCGCTCGGGCGTCTCGTAGGCCTCGCGCAGCAGGCGCTCGTAGAGTGCCCCCTCGGCCGCCCGGTCGAGCGGCGCGGAGGATCCGGTGACGATCCGGAGCGCCTCGTCGAGAGCGGCGACAAGGCCCGATCCCTCGTCGAACTGCGCCTTCTTCCGCCAGACGAGGCTTTCGGGCAGCAGGTCGGCCACGGCCTTGCGCAGGATCCACTTCTCCGTCGTCTCGCCGGTGGACTCGCGCGCCGCCGGATCCGTCCGGCGCATCTTGAGCGTCGCCGGGATCGACTGGGCGAAATCGATCAGGTCGCGGTCGAGGAAGGGCGTGCGCGCCTCCAAGCTTTCGGCCATGGTCACGCGGTCCACCCGCTGGAGGTTGATGTTGTGCATCGCGTTGAGCGAGCGTGTGAGCTCGTCGGCCAGCTCACGCGGGTGATCGACATAGGCGTGGTGGTAGGTGTAGCCCGCGAAAAGCTCGTCGGCGCCTTCGCCGGTCAGCACCGCCTTGACGTGCCGCCGGGCGAGGCGTGCGGCGAAATGGGTAGGCACCGCGGAGCGCACCAGATCCACGTCGGCCGATTCCAGGTGGTAGATGACATGGGGCAGAACCCGCGCGACGTCTTCCGGCGTGAAGCTATCCTCGTAGTGGTCCGAGCCGATATGCCGCGCCACCTCGCGCGCGGCGCGCAGATCGTCGCTCCCCTCCGTGCCCACGGCGAAGGTCTTGAGCGGGCGTGGCGAGAGCCGCGCGGCGAGCGCGGCGATGATCGAGCTGTCGAGCCCGCCCGAGAGGAAGCTGCCCACCTCCACGTCGGCGAGCATCCACTTGGCCACGGCCTCCTCGAGCACGAGGCGCAGCTCGCCCGCCACCGCCTCGATGTCGAGGCCGGGCTCCTCCTCCGCCGCGCCGTGGGGCGTGCGATACCACTGCCGGAGCCCGTCGCGGCTGTCGTAGAGCATGCCCGGCCCGATCGACTCCACCGCGTCCACCGCCACGCCGTCGAAGGCCTTGAGCTCGGAGGCGAAGGCCAGCCCCTCGCCAATCCGCGCCATGTACAGCGGCTTGATGCCCAGCGGATCCCGCGCCGCGATGATCCGGGTTTTCGTCGCCAGGACGAAGGCGAACATCCCGTCGAGGCGCGAGACCCAGCGCAGCTCGCCCGCGCGGAAGAGGTGCAGGATCGACTCGCTGTCGCTTTCGGTCTCGAAGGCGCTTTCACCGAGGATCGCGCGCAGGTCGGCGTGATTGTAGATCTCGCCGTTGGCGACCAGAAGATCGCCCGCGTCATAGATCGGCTGGCGGCCGTCCTCGGGTCCGATGATCGAAAGCCGGCAATGCGCCATCACCACTGGCGCGCCGCGGCCCCGCACGACCTCGACCGCGTCGGGCCCGCGATGGGCGATCTTCGTCACCATTTTCTGGGCGAGCGCCTCGTCGCCGATGTTCCAGAGCGCCACGAACCCGCACATGTCGTCCTCCTTCCGCCGTGTCTCCGCCCCGATGGGACCGCACCCGCCCCCATGGGGCGGCATCGGCAGGGGCGGCCATCGGCGCGCCGGGACAGCCTATCGCGTCGGAGCGGCGGCACAAGGGCGCCGCGCGCGGGCCGGCGTGGCAGCGGGCGACTTTTCAGGCGGCTGGTGGTGGTTTAACGCTGAACCAAAGGCCGGAGGAGAGGCGAGATGACCGACACCACCCGCGAGGCGCTGCGCGAGGCGGCGCTGCACTACCACGCCGAGCCGAAACCCGGGAAGCTGGAAATCCGGGCGACCAAGCCGCTGGCCAACGGCCGCGATCTCGCCCGCGCCTACTCCCCCGGCGTGGCGGAGGCCTGCCTCGAGATCGTGAAGGACGAAACGGCGGCATCGCGCTACACCGCCCGCGCCAACCTGGTGGCGGTCGTCTCGAACGGCACGGCGGTCCTGGGCCTCGGCGANNCGGTTCTCTTCAAGACCTTCGCCGGGATCGACTGCTTCGACATCGAGGTGAACGAGCCCGACCCCGAGAAGCTGGCCGAGATCATCTGTGCGCTCGAGCCGACCTTCGGCGCCGTCAACCTGGAGGACATCAAGTCGCCCGACTGCTTCATCGTCGAGCAGATCTGCCGCGCGCGGATGAACATCCCGGTCTTCCACGACGACCAGCACGGCACCGCGATCGTGGTGGGCGCGGCGGCGACCAACGCGCTGCGCGTGGCGGGCAAGTCCTTCGAGGACATCAAGCTTGTCTCGACGGGGGGCGGGGCGGCCGGGATCGCCTGCCTCAACATGCTGCTGAAGCTCGGGTTGAAGCGCGAGAACGTGTGGCTTGTCGATCTGCACGGCCTCGTCCACGAGGGGCGCGAGGTGGACATGACACCCCAGAAGGCCGCCTTTGCCCAGCCCGGCGGGCCGGCCACGCTCGACGACGTGATCGAGGGGGCCGACATCTTCCTCGGCCTCTCGGGCCCCGACGTGCTGAAGCCGCATCACGTCGCACGGATGAGCGACCCGCCGATCGTCTTCGCGCTGGCCAACCCGATGCCCGAGATCCTGCCCGACGCGGTGCGCGAGGTCGCGCCGGACGCCATCATCGCCACCGGGCGGAGCGACTTTCCCAACCAGGTCAACAACGTGCTCTGCTTTCCGTTCATCTTCCGCGGCGCGCTCGACGTCGGCGCGACGGAGATCAACGACGCCATGCAGATCGCCTGCATCGAGGGGATCGCGGAACTCGCCCGCCAGACGACCTCGGCGGAGGCGGCGGCGGCCTACCAGGGCGAGAAGCTGACCTTCGGGCGCGACTACCTCATCCCGAAACCGTTCGATCCGCGGCTGTCCGGCGTGGTCTCGACCGCCGTGGCGAAGGCGGCGATGGAGACGGGCGTGGCGGTCCGCCCGCTCGAGGATCTTGATGCCTACCGCCGGCGGCTCGACGCGTCGGTCTATCGCTCCGCGCTCCTCATGCGGCCGGTCTTCGAGGCGGCGGCCACGGCGCGGCGGCGCATCGTCTTCGCCGAGGGCGAGGACGAGCGCGTCCTGCGCACCGCGCAGGCGATCCTGGAGGAAACGACGGAGACGCCGATCCTGATCGGCCGGCCCGAGGTGATCGACAGGCGCTGCGAGCGCATGGGGCTGGAAATCCGGCCCGACCGCGATTTCGAGATCGTCAATCCCGAGAACGACCCCCGCTACCGCGACTACTGGGAGACCTACCACGGGATCATGTGCCGCAGCGGCGTGACCCCGGATCTCGCCCGGGCCATCATGCGCACGAACACCACCGCGATCGGCGCCGTGATGGTCCACCGGGAGGAGGCCGACAGCCTGATATGCGGCACCTTCGGGGAATACCGGTGGCATCTGAACTACGTCTCGCAGGTCCTAGGACGGGGCGGGCTGCGCCCGCACGGCGCGCTGTCGCTCATGATCCTGGAGGACGGGCCGCTTTTCATCTCGGACACCCATGTCCACGCCGAGCCGACCCCGGCGCAGATCGCCGAGACCGCGATCGGCGCCGCGCGGCATGTCCGCCGCTTCGGGATAGAGCCCAACATCGCGCTTTGCGCCCAGTCGCAGTTCGGCTCGATGACCGACGGCAGCGGCGCGCGGCTGCGCGAGGCGATGGCACTCCTCGACGCCGAGGATCCGGATTTCTCCTATGAGGGCGAGATGAACATCGACGCCGCGCTCGACCCGGAACTCCGGGCCCGCGTTTTCCCCGGGAACCGGATGAAGGGCGCGGCCAACGTTCTGGTCTTCGCCCACGCGGACGCCGCCTCGGGCGTGCGCAACATCCTCAAGATGCGCGCCAAGGGGCTCGAGGTGGGGCCGATCCTCATGGGCATGGGCAATCGCGCGCACATCGTCACCCCCTCGATCACGGCCCGCGGGCTTCTGAACATGGCGGCCATCGCGGGCACGCCGGTGGCCCATTACGGCTGAGGCGGTGACGGTCCGCGATCGGCCGCGGCGGGCCGGTCAGGCCGGCCGCGACAGCCGTGCGTGCAGCCGCAGCGCATGGGACGGGTCCGTCGCCGCGACCGGCATGACGGGATCATAGGCCGCGCGGATCACGCCCGCGATCTCGGGGCGCAGGATCACCGTCCCGTCGGCGGCGCGGGCAAGCGGGGCGGTGTCGGTGAAGGCCGTGTCGGACCAAAGCAGGATGGTCTGCGCCATCTGCGCCAGCGCGAGCGTCTGCGCGGGCACCTCCGAGAGTTCCGCGTCGATGCGCAGAAAGACGAAGGCCGCCTTGATGCCGCCCTCCGCATCGAAGCGGAAGAGGCGGTACTGATTGGCGCCCGTGCGCGCGAGGCGCTCGACCAGCGGGCCGAGATCCGGCACCAGCCGGTCGAGCCCCGGCACCTCAGGCAACTCCTGCCAATCGCGGAAGAAGAACACCATCAGGTTCACGCCGAGTTCCGGGTCCGTCTCGGCCATGGGGTGGCCCGCGAGCGCGGTGATCGCCTCGGCCGCGCCCTTCACGGTTTCGAGCGTCGGCGCGTCCACGCCGAACACCACCGGCGCGATGGGGCGGCCCCAGCGCGCGCAGAGATACTGGCCATCCGACCGGGTGAAGAGGGCTTCGATATCCTTGGCGTCCATGCGCGTGACCTAGACCCTCCGGCCGGCGGCGGAAACCCTCACGCCTCGAAGAGTCCCGGCTGGCCGGGATCGCGGGGCGCGGGAAGGCCGAGATGCGCCCAGCCCTTGCCGGCCAGCATCCGCCCGCGCGGCGTGCGCTGGATCAGGCCCTGCTGCAGCAGGTAGGGCTCGATCACCTCCTCGATGGCGTCGCGGCTTTCGCTGAGCGCCGCGGCGATGGTCTCGATCCCGACGGGGCCGCCCGCGTAGTTCTCGGCGATGAGCCGGAGATAGCGTCGGTCCGCCCCGTCGAGGCCGAGCCCGTCCACCCCGAGCCGGGTCAGCGCCCCGTCGGCCAGCGTGCGCGTCACGTGGCCGTCGCCCTCCACCACCGCGAAATCGACGACCCGCCGCAGAAGCCGCCCGGCGATGCGCGGCGTGCCGCGGGCGCGGCGCGCGATCTCTTCCGCGCCGTCGGGGTCGATGGCCACGCCGAGTTTCACCGCGTTGCGCGACACGATCTCGCACAGTTCCGCCACCTCGTAGAACTGAAGCCGGGTGGGGATGCCGAAGCGGTCGCGCAGCGGCGTCGTCAGAAGCCCCAGCCGCGTGGTCGCGCCGACGAGCGTGAAAGGCTGAAGCTCGATCCGCACGGTGCGCGCGGCCGGACCTTCGCCGATGACGAGGTCGAGCTCGAAATCCTCCATCGCCGGGTAGAGGACTTCCTCGACCACGGGGTTCAGCCGGTGGATCTCGTCGATGAAGAGAACGTCGCGCGCCTCGAGGTTCGTGAGGATCGCGGCGAGGTCGCCCGCCTTGGCGAGCACCGGCCCCGAGGTCATGCGGAAGCTCACGCCAAGCTCGCGCGCCATGATCTGCGCGAGCGTCGTCTTGCCGAGGCCGGGCGGGCCGTGGAACAGGGTGTGGTCCATCGCCTCGCCGCGCGTGCGCGCGGATTGCAGGAACACGTGCAGGTTGGCGCGCGCCTCGGCCTGGCCCACGAATTCGTGGAGCGAGAGCGGCCGCAGTGCGCGGTCCGCGTCCTCGGGACGCCGGTCGGGCCGCAGCGTTGGATCGGGGCCCGTCATGCGCGCGCACCGGCGCGAGGGTCAGGCGGGGCGAGGGGTTGGCGGCCACCCTGCATCGCTCAGCCTCCCGGCGCGAGGCGCCGAAGCGCGGCGCGGATGAGGGCGGCGGTGTCGGCCTCCGGCGTCTCTCCGGCGGCCTGCGCCACGGCCTGGGCGGCCTCTCCGGGCGTGTAGCCCAGATTGCCGAGCGCCGAGAGCGCCTCTGCCTGCGCGCCGGGCGCCGGCGCCGCCCGGGTGGGGGCGGGCGGCGCGTTGGCGAACTCCGGTGCCGGCTCCGGCTCCGTGACCTGCGCCGCCATGCCCGTGCCGAGCGCCATCACGGCGGGCGCCTTGTCCTTGAGCTCGTTCACCACGCGCTGGGCGGTCTTGGGGCCGATGCCCTTGGCCGCCTTGATCGCCGTCCAGTCGCCGAGCGCCACGGCGCGGCTGACCCCGTCCGCGCCGAGCGCGCCGAGCATCGCAAGCGACGCCTTGGCGCCCACGCCCTGGACGCTCATCAGCAGGCGGTGCCACTCCTTCTCGGCCAGCGTCAGGAAGCCGTAGAGCTGCAGCAGGTCCTCTCGCACGAGAAGGTCGGTCCAGAGCGCCGCCGCCTCGCCCGGGCCGGGCAGGGCGGCCATGGTGCGTTCCGAGCACTGGACGACATAGCCCACACCGCGCACGTCGATCAGCACGTGGTCCTCCGCGCGGTACTCGATCCGTCCGGCCAGCCGCCCGATCATGCGCCGATCCCCGCCGCGGCGCGCAGGCGGCGCCCGCGCGCGTGATGCGCGTGGCAGATGGCGACGGCGAGCGCGTCGGCCGCGTCCGGCCCGGCGAGATCCACGCCCGGCAGCTGCAGGCGTACCATGTGGGCGATCTGCTCCTTCTGGGCATGGCCCACCCCCACGACGGTCTTCTTCACCTGGTTGGGCGCGTATTCGCCGATCTCGAGCCCGGCGCGGGCGGCCACCAGAAGCGCGACGCCCCGCGCCTGGCCAAGCTTCAGCGTGCCGGCGCCATCCTTGTTCACGAAGGTCTGTTCCACCGCGGCCTCCTCGGGGACGAAGCGGGCGATCACGTCGGAGAGCTGGTCGTGAAGCGTGAGCAGACGTGCGGCGAGCGTTCCATCGCCCGAGCGGCAGACGCCGTTTCCGAGATGGGAGAGTCGGCTGCCCGAGACCTCGATCACGCCCCAGCCGAGGTTCCGCAAGCCCGGATCGATCCCCAGAACCCGCATTTTCACCTGCTCTTGTTGCGTTCCGGTCCCACTAGCACGAAACGCGAACACGAGCCAAGCGCAAAGGCGTGGCGCGCGCCCTTGCCGGGGGTGCGCCGCAAATGGCCGGAAATGGCCCGATCACGACATCTGCAGGCTTGGGAGCGACGCCGGACCCGGCAAATTCCTGCCGTTTTATCAGCGGTTTGCGCCCTTCCCGACCTATGCGGAAATCGCATGGGACCCATGCCGTCACCATGGCTTGCGGGGCCCTGCCGCGCGGCATAATTCGCGTCGTGGAGGCAGGGCCTCCGAACGCACGCATGTAGAAGGAAACACAGGTATGGCTGCATTCGACACCAACCGCCCGCGCATCGGAACGGCTGGAAATGCCGGCCGTATCGCCCCCGGGTTCGCTTCCCTGCTCGGCTCGCTCGCAGCATGGAACGACACGCGCATGACCCGCAAGGCGCTGTCGCGCCTCAGCGATCGCGAACTGGACGATATCGGCCTCAGCCGCGCCGACATCGACACGGTTAGCGCCCGTCGCTACTGAGCGACCTGCCGCACCGTCGTCGCAGGCACGACGATAAAGCCGCGTCACCTTACGGGTGGCGCGGCTTTTTCATGCCCGGGCGCGATCAGAAGATGCGCGACCAGCCGTTCTCGGAAATCCAGACGGTCACCGGGTCGGCTTGCATCAGCCAGGCGCCGGCCTGCTCGACCACGGTGCCGGACTTCAGCGCCTCGATGCGGAGGTCGTAGGTCTGCGCCCCCAGATGCGTCAGTACGAGTCCCTTGAACGCAAGCAGCCCCATGGCGAGCAGGAAGAGCCCGCGCAAGGGCAGACGCGGCGCACGCCGGCGCGCGCGATAGGTGATCAGGCCGTTGTCGTCCACGACGGCGACGCGGCCGTTGGACATGCGGCGATGCTTGCGCTCTATTCGACGCAACCTGCGGTCGAACTCTAGAAAGGCCATGGCAGCCTCCGGGTTTTGCCCCCACCGGAGTGCCAGATTTCTAGGACAAAAATGTGGCGGAAATAAGGAAGATCGATTCAACGCGTTGTATCGTGGGGCCAATTATGGCGCGCGGCGAAGACAAAGTGTCGTCCAGTCCCCGATCTTTTCCAGGGACAGGGCTTTGAAGCCCGCACGCGCGTAGACCGCGACGATCTCGTCGGCCTGTTCGTTGAGAAGCCCGGAGAGAATCACGTGCCCGCCGACCACCGTCCTTGCGGCCATGTCGGGGGCCAGCGCGAGGAGGGGGCCCTTCAGGATGTTGGCGAGAACGAGGTCGAAGGGCGCGGCGGCGTCGAGGGCGGGATGCTCGAACCCTGCGGCCTCCACCAGCCGCACCCGGTCCGACAGGTCGTTCGCGGCGAGATTGGCGGCGGCCACGTCGATCGCGACCGGGTCGATGTCGGAGGCGATCACCGACGCGCCGCCCCAGAGCCGCGCCGCCGCCATGGCGAGAACCGCCGTTCCGCAGCCGATATCGGCCACCGCGGAGGGCACGACGCCGTCCCGCGCCAGCGCGTCGAGCGCGGCGAGGCAGCCTTGCGTCGTGCCGTGGTGGCCCGTCCCGAACGCCATGGACGCCTCGATCAGCAGCGCCTCGGCGCCTTCGGGCACGGTGTCCGCGTCATGCGCGCCGTGCACGAAGAAGCGCCCGGCCCGCACCGGCGAAAGCTCGCGCCGGACCTTCGCGACCCAGTCGGTCTCGGGAAGTTCCGACACCGCGAAGGGCCTCGCGCCATGAGCCGCGGCCAGCAGCGCCAGCGCTACGTCGTCGGGCGCGGCGTCGAAGTATCCGCCCACCTCCCAAAGCCCCGACCCGTCCTCGATCTCGAAGACGCCGACGCCGCTGGCGGCGGGCTCCAGCGTCTCGAGCGCGTCGCCGAGCGCCTCGGCGGCCTCGCGCCCCGGCAGGGTCGTCAGAGCGGTGAAGGTGGGCATCAGCGCCTCCTGTAGCGGTTGGGATCGCGGTAGGCCCGCCGGATCGCAGGGTCAAGCGCCGGACGCGGCGCCGCGTCGAGGCCGCGCAGGAACATCCATCCCCAGAACCCCGCCGCGGCGCCCGCCAGAACGCCGACGAGCGCCTGGGCGTAGATCACCCCCGCCGCGCCCAGAACGGCTCCGAGCCCCGCCGCGGCGGGGTAGGTGAGCACCCCGTCGCGCACCCAGTTCACCAGCGTGGCCCGGCCGGGGCGCCCGAGGCTGTTGAAGGCGGCGTTTGCGACGAAGAGCGCGCCCGAGACCGCGAAGGCGCCCGCGCCGAGTTGGGTGAAGGCGCGCAGCACCCGCGCACCCTCCGCATCGAGCCCGAAGCCGCGCGCGACGGGATCGCTCGCCGCGGCGAGCACGGCCCAGGCGACGAGTGCGTAGCCTGCCGCGAAAATCAGCGCGTCGCGATAGGCGCTGCGCAGGCGCGGGTAGAGCCCCGCCCCGTAGTTCTGTCCGAAGATGCCCCCGATCGCGCCGGCGAGCGAGAAGAGCCCGCCGAACGCCACCACCGTGAGCCGCGAGATCACCGCCCAGGCGGCGACGGCGCTGTCCCCGAAACCCGCGATGACCGCGGTGATGACGTAGTTGCCGAAGGGCGTGGACATCTGCGTCGCGATGGCCGGCAGCGCGATGGCGAAATAGGGCCGCCACGTCTCGCGCAGGGCGTGGAGGCGCGGGCGCGCCATGAGGTCGTGGGCGCGGATCGCGAAGAGAAGGCCCATGCCGCAGAGCACGGCGCGGGTGATCACCACCGAGGCCGCCGCCCCGTCGAGGCCGAGGCCCATCCGGTAGATCAGCACCGGATCGATCACCAGCGCCACCGAGCCCGAGATCAGCGTGACATACATCGCCCGCGCGCCGTCGCCCTCCGCGCGCAGCGCGGCGGTCGCCACCATGCCGGCGGCCATGAAGGCCAGCGACGGCACCGAGAGGGCGAGGTAGCGCGCAGCGAGCCGCGCCGCCTCGCCCTCGGCGCCGGCGAGGGCCACGAGGTCGTGGCGGAACCCCACCACCAGGGCGGCCACCCCTGCCTGCGTCGCCACCGCGAGGATGGCCGCGGCGCTCGCCTGCTCGCGCGCGGCGGCACGCTCGCCCGTGCCGATGCTGCGCGAGACGAGCGCGGTGGCCGCGATCATCAGGCCCACACCGGAGGAGACCGAGAAGAACTGGATCGCGAAGGCGAAGCCGATGGCCGCCATCAGCACCGGCTCGCCCAGCCGCGAGATCCAGAAGAGGTTGGCCGCGTCCACGAGGAAGACGAAGGTGATGCCGGTCGCCCCGGTGAGCGTCATGCGCACCACGTGGCCCATTGTCGGCCCGTCGAGGAACCGCCCCTGCGCCGCGGTCACGGCGTCACTCCGCCGGGGTGGGCAGCGGCCGCGCCAGCACCGTCTCGTTCCCCGGCTCGGGATGGCGTGGAATGAGCGTGGCCAGCAGGAACGAGATCCCGGCCATGCCCGCGGCCAGGCCGAAGACCGTGCCGGGCGAGATCAGCCACAGATAGCCGAGCGCCGCGGGCAGGAAGACCGCCGCGATATGGTTGATGGTGAAGGCCACCGCCGCCGTGGGCGCGATATCCCCCGGGTCGCCGATCTTCTGGAAATAGGTCTTGAGCGCCAGCGCCATGGCGAAGAGCACGTGATCGATCACGTAGAGCACCGCGGCGAGCGCGACGCCCCAGCCGAACCAGTAGATCCCGCCATAGGCGAGGAAGACGCAGGCGAGCCCCGCGTATTCCACCATCAGCGCGCGCCGCTCGCCCCAGCGCGCGACCGCCTGGCCGATGAGCGGCGCGGCGGCGATGTTCACCACGAGCGTCACGAGGAAAAGGCCGGCCACGTGGTGCACCTCGAATCCGAAACGCTCCACCATCATGAAGCCCGCGAAGACCACGAAGATCTGCCGCCGGGCCCCGGACATGAACTGCAGCGCGTAGTAGAGCCAGTAGCGCCGGCGCAGGACCATGCGCTTCACCTGCGGGTCGGGCGCCTCGAATTGCGGGTAGAGAAACAGCGCGAGCGTGGCGAGCGCCAGCGTCGTGCCGCCGGCGGCGAGGTAGACCGCGTTGTAGCTCAGATCGAAGGCGCGCCATGTCAGCACGAGCGCGCCGTAGGCGACGAGCGTCGCGCCCGAGCCCGCGGCGACCAGCCAGCCCAGCATCTGCGGCGCGCGGTCTCTGGGCAGCCATTGCAGTTGCAGCGACTGGTTCACCGTCTCGTAGTAGTGGAACCCGATCGAGGAGAGCATCGTGACCACAAGAAGCCCGCCGAGACTGGGGAACCACGCGGTGATCGCCGTCGCCGCGCCGAGGAGCATGAGCGAGACCAGCGCCAGCACCTGCTCGCGGATGAACATGATGAGCGCGATGACTCCGATGGCGAAAAAGCCCGGGATCTCGCGCACGGTATGCAGCCAGCCGATGTCCGAGCCGTCGAAGCCCGCCATCTCGACCACGAAGTTGTTCAGAAGCGCAGACCAGGTGGCGAAGGCGATGGGCATCGCCGCAGCCATGAGGAACAAGAGCGCCACCGGCCGCCGCCACGCGGGCAGCTCGCCGGACCCGGCGAGCGGGACGAAGCCCGGGGAGAGGCGGGAAAGACGCATCCTTGGGCTATACGCCGCCTCGTGCCGCTTGGCGAGAGGCGGCCTGCGAGGTCAGCGGCCGGCGCCGCGTCAGTCGGCCTCTGCCATGCCCGAGAAGCTGTAGTCGACGTCGACGAAGCGCGCGCGCGGGAAGCCGTAGGCGAAGCGCAGCCCATCCGGCCCGCCCTCGACGGCGTGCTCGGCGCGGGGCGGGATGTAGATCGCCACGCCCGGCGCGATCCGGTGGGTTTCGCCCTCGATCCAGACCGTGCCCTCTCCGGAGAGGCCGAAATAGAACTCGGGCGGGCTGTGGCGATGCGGCTCCAGCCGGTCGCCCGGGCCGAACTCCGCCACGCCGAGAACCATCTCGTCGCTCGGTGTCCGGTCGGCGCAGATGAGCGTGCGCCAGCGGACGGTCCCGAAGCCGCCCGCCTGGTCGTGCTCGAGCGGCGCCTGGGCGCAATCCACCACGACGGGCGCCTGGGGGCGCACCTTCATCGCGCCGGCGATGACCTCATCGATGTTCTGCAACTCGCTCATCGCGCGACCCTTCTCCGCTCCTGGAGACGGCGTTTATGCGGTGCCGGAAGGCGGCTCGCGCCCGCGCGCGACACGGCCCGCGTCGTTTTCGAGCGCGCTCGGCCGCGCGCGCCCCGAAGCTTGCGCATCCGGCGTGCCGCGGGGAGGCTTGCGGCCGGGTCCGAGCGCGAGACCGCGAGGATGAGGCGCGCCGTTGCGGGACGCCGACGCACCCGGCCCCTCGAGGTGATCCTGTTCACGAGCGCGGTTACGTGCGGGCGCGGGGGCCCTCATCCAAGGCCGCGCCGCCGTCTGATCTGCATCAAGGCGGGACCGCGCCGGAAGGTTCAGGGTGCCACGATGATTTCGAACTGTCGATGAAGGCGCAGAACATGGACATCATCCCGCTGGTGGAATGGATCGGCGAAGGCCCGGCGGCGGCGCTCTTCGGGCTTGCGACCGGTGTGATCTTCGGTGTGGCGGCGCAGCGTTCGCGCTTCTGCCTGCGCGCGGCGACCGTGGAATTCGCCCGCGGCGCGATGGGCGACAGGGTGGCGGTCTGGCTTCTGACCTTCTCCACCGCGCTCGTCTGGGTGCAGGCCGCCGCGCTCCTGGGGTTCATGCGGCCCGAGGACGCGCGCATGATGGCCGTGCCCGGAAGCTGGTCGGGCGCGATCATCGGCGGGCTGATGTTCGGCGCCGGCATGGTGCTCGCGCGGGGCTGCTCCGGGCGGCTTCTGGTGCTTGCCGCCACGGGCAACCTGCGCTCGGTCGTCTCCGGCCTGATCTTCGCGGTGGTGGCGCAGATGACGCTTTCGGGCTGGCTCGCCCCGGCGCGCGACCGGCTTGCCGCGCTCTGGATCACCGAGGGTGGGCAGAACGTGAACCTGCTGACCTGGGCGGGGCTGCCGCAATGGGGCGGACTCGCGCTGGGCGCGGGGTTCGCCGTCCTCGCGCTCGAGATCGCGCGGCGCAACCGGATCGGTGTCTCGCGGCTCGTCTTCGCCTCCGGCGTGGGCTTCGCGGTGGCGGTGGGCTGGGTCTTCACCTTCGCGCTCAGCCAGATCGCCTTCGAGCCGGTGCCGATCGAGAGCGTCACCTTCACCGGCCCGTCGGCGCGCACGCTCATGTTCACGCTGGACCGTTACGCATTGCTGGAGTTCGACGTGGGGCTTGTCCCGGGCGTCTTTCTCGGCGCCTTTGCCGCGGCCTGGTGGGCCGGCGAGCTGAAGTTTCAGGGCTTCGAGAACGAGATCAACATGCGCAAGGCGATGATCGGTGCGGCGCTGATGGGCTTCGGCGGCATGCTGGCGGGGGGCTGCGCCATCGGCGCGGGCGTCACCGGCGGCTCGATCTTCGTGGCCACGGCCTGGACCGCGCTCTTCTGCATGTGGATCGGCGCGATGCTGACCGATCTTCTGGTGGACCAGCGGGGGCTGGCGCAGCCGGCCTGACCGCCACCGCTCAGAAGAAGCTCTGCGGGTCGATGTCCACGGCGAGGCGCAGCTCCCCCTTCACCGGGAACTGGCCCACCCAGTCCGCGAGCGCGGGCTGAAGCGCCGCGCTCTTCGGGGCCTTCACGAGCAGCCGCACGCGATGGCGGCCGCGGATGCGCGCGATGGGCGCGGGGGCGGGGCCGAAGACCTGCGCGCCCACGCGGCGCAGCGGCGCGTCGGTGCGGGCGAGCGCGTTTCCGAGGTCGAAGAGCTCCTGCAACTCCGGACCCGACAGGATGATCCCGGCCATGCGCCCATAGGGCGGCATGCCCGCGGCCTGCCGTTCGGCCGCCTCGGCGCGCCAGAATCCCTCCTCGTCGCCGGCCAGGATCGCGCGGATCACCGGGTGCTCGGGCTGGAAGGTCTGCAGCAGCGCCGTGCCCGGACGTTCGGCCCGGCCGGCGCGCCCCGCGACCTGCCGCATCAGCTGGAAGGTGCGCTCGGCCGCGCGCAGGTCCGAGCCCTGAAGGCCGAGATCGGCGTCGATCACGCCCACCAGCGTCAGCAGCGGGAAGTTGTGGCCCTTGGCCACGAGCTGCGTGCCGATCACGATGTCGGCGCCGCCCTCGGCGATGCGCGCGATCTCTTCCTTGAGCGCGCGCGCCGAGCCGAAGAGATCCGAACTCAGCACGGCGAGGCGCGCGTCGGGGAACCGCTCCGCCGTTTCCTCCGCCAGCCGCTCCACACCCGGACCGACGGGGGCCAACCGGTCCTCCGCGCCGCAGGCGGGGCAGGCGGCGGGAATGGGCTCGCTCTCTCCGCACTGGTGGCAGACGAGGCGCTTCAGGAAGCGGTGCTCGACCATCCGCGCGTCGCAGTGCTTGCAGCCGATCTGGTGCCCGCAGGCCCGGCAGAGCGTCACCGGCGCGTAGCCGCGGCGGTTGAGGAAAAGCATCGCCTGCTCGCCCGCCGCAAGCCGCGCCTCGACCGCCCGCGCCAGCTTGGGCGAGATCCAGCGGTTGGCAGGCAGCGTCTCGGCGCGCATGTCGATCGCGCGCATCTCGGGCAGGGCGGCGGGGCCGAACCGCGCCGTAAGGTCGAGCCGCGCATACTTGCCGGCCTCGGCGTTCGTCCATGTCTCGAGCGAGGGCGTGGCGGAGGCCAGCACCACCCGCGCGCCCGCGAGCGAGGCGCGCAGCACCGCCATGTCGCGGGCGTGGTAGAGCGCGCCTTCCTCCTGCTTGTAGGAGGTGTCGTGTTCCTCGTCGACGACGATGAGCCCGAGCTCGCGGAAGGGCAGGAAGAGGGCCGATCGCGCGCCCACGACCATCGACGCGCCGCCTTCGCCGGCCATGCGCCACGCGCGCCGCCGCTCGGCCATGGTGACGCCGGAATGCCACTCGGCGGGCCGGGCGCCGAATCGCGCCTCGACCCGCGCGATGAACTCGGCGGTGAGCGCGATCTCGGGCAGAAGCACAAGCGCCTGCCGGCCCTGCCGGAGGCATTCGGCGACCGCCTCCAGATAGACCTCCGTCTTGCCCGATCCGGTCACGCCCTTCAGAAGCGTCGTGCCGTAGCCGGCCGCGCGCAGACCCGCGCAAAGCGCCCCTGCCGCCCGCGCCTGATCCTCGGTCAGCGGCTTGCCGGGCGCGTCGGGATCGAGGCGCGGAAACGGCGTGTCGCGCGGCGTGTCCACCTCCTCCACCGCGCCGCGGGCGACGAGCCCCTTGACGACGGAGGGCGACACGCCCGCGGCGTCGGTCAGCTCCTTGAGCGTCAGGCCGGGTTGCGCCTCGAGGGTCTCCAGCACGCGGGCGCGCGCGTCGGTCATCCGGGCGGGCTCCGCGGCGCCGGGCCTGTAGAGCTTGCGCATCGAGGGCGGATCGCCGAGCCCCGGCACCCGCGTTGCCAGGCGCAGCATGGCGGAAAGCGGCGTCAGCGTGTATTCGCCCGCCCGGATCAGGAAGCTGCGCAACTCCTCGCGCATGGGCGCGGCGTCGAGCACGCGGTTGACCTGCCGCAGCTTCGCCGCCGGAAAGTCGCCCTCGCCGGGCCCCCAGACCACGCCCGTCACCCGCCGCGGGCCAAGCGGCACTTCCACGAAGGCGCCCGCCCAGCAGCCGCCCTCGGGCGCGAGATAGTCCAGCACCCGGTCGAGCGGCTGGGTGGTCAGCACGCCCACGCGCGCACCTTCGTCGAAGAAGGAGGGCCGGTCTCCGGTCGGGGGTTTGCTCATCGTGACGACTGGAGTAAACGCGGGGGCGACCGAGGCCAAGCCGCCTCACGCCATGCCAGGGAGCGCGCGCATGAAATTCTTCGTGGACACCGCCGAGATCGACGCCATCGCCGAGCTGAACGCGCTCGGGATGGTGGACGGGGTCACCACCAATCCCTCGCTCATCATGAAGTCGGGCCGCGATATCCGCGAGGTCACCGAGGAGATCTGCGCGATGGTGGACGGCCCGGTGAGCGCCGAGACGGTGGCGACCGACGCCGAGGGCATGATCGCAGAGGGCCGCGAGCTTGCGAAGATCGCCGACAACATCGCGATCAAGGTGCCGCTGACCTGGGCGGGGCTTCAGGCCTGCAAGGTGCTCTCGGGCGAGGGCCGGATGGTCAACGTCACGCTCTGCTTCTCGGCAAACCAGGCGCTGCTCGCCGCCAAGGCGGGCGCGAGCTTCATCTCGCCCTTCATCGGCCGGCTCGACGACATCAATATCGACGGCCTCGAGCTGATCGCGGACATCCGGCAGATCTACGACAATTACGGCTACGAGACCGAGGTGCTGGCCGCCTCGATCCGCACGGTGAATCACATGAGCGAATGCGCGAAGCTCGGCGCGGACGTGGCCACGGCGCCGCCCGCGGTCATCAAGAAGATGGCCGAGCATCCCCTGACCGACAAGGGTCTCGACGCCTTCCTCGCCGACTGGGCAAAGACCGGTCAGAAGATCCTCTGACCGCGCGGCGCGGCGCAGAAAATTGCGGCGCCGCCCCGCGCCCTCTGCTAGGGTCGACAGAAAACAACGTTTCAAGAGGCCGGCATGAGCAGTTCCGCCGTGATAGATGACAGTCTTCGTGCGCGCATCATCGCGGAGCCCGAAAGCATCCTTGACGACACCGACCTCATGCGCGCGCTCGTCGCGGCCAACGAGAAGTCGATGGGCGGCAACATCGTGGACCTGCGGGGCATCGCGATGGAGCGCATGGAGGCGCGCCTCGACCGGCTGGAGGACACGCACCGGGCGGTGATCGCCGCCGCCTACGAGAATCTCGCCGGCACGAACCAGGTGCACCGCGCCATCCTGCGCATGCTCGACCCGATGGAATTCGAGGGCTTCCTGTCGGATCTCGGCGGCGAGGTGGCCGGCATTCTTCGTGTGGACTGCATCCGCCTGGTGCTTGAAACGGCGCAGGCGGGCGAGGACCCTGTGCTGCGCCGCTTCAGCCACGTGCTGCGCACCGCGCCCCCCGGCGCGATCGAGGGCTACCTGACCGGGGGCCGCGGCGGCGCGACCCGGCCTGTCACTCTGCGCCAGATCCAGCAGGGGCAGTCCGCGATCTACGGCGAGGCGGCGGCCTGGGTGCGCTCGGAAGCCTGCATCCGCCTCGATCTGGGCGAAGGCCGGCTGCCCGGGCTTCTGGCCATGGGGGCCGAGGATCCGCACCAGTTCTCGCCGCAGCAGGGCACCGACCTTCTGGCCTTCTTCGGCGGGGTGTTCGAGCGCTGCCTGCGCCGCTGGCTGTCGTGACCGGGCCGGACGGGCTGATCTCTCCGGCCGCGCGCGACGCGCTCGAGGACTTTCTTGCCGCGCAACGCGCGCAGCGCGGCGCCGCCGAGAACACGGTGGAGGCCTATGGCCGCGACATCGCGGGGTTCCTGGCCTTCATGGCGATGCATCACGGCGGGGCGGAAGGGCTCGCGCCGCTCGCCCGCATCGATATTTCCGACATGCGGGCGTGGCTCGCTCGGGGCCGGGCCGAGGGCGCCGGGCCGCGCACGATGGCCCGCCGGCTTTCGGCGGTGAAGAGCTTCATGCGCTGGCTCGCCGACCGGGAAGGGTTCGATCCCTCGGCGGTGCTGTCCGCGCGCGCGCCCAAGCACCCGCCGCGCCTGCCGCGCCCGCTGGCCGAGGATGCGGCGCGGGATCTTCTGGACACCGTCGGGGCGCAGCACCCGACCACCTGGATCGCGGCGCGCGACGTCGCCGTGGTGACGCTGCTTTACGGCTGCGGTCTCCGCGTCTCGGAGGCGCTTTCGCTCACCGGGGCCGCGTTGCCCATGGGCGAGGCGTTGCGGATCCGGGGCAAGGGCGGGAAGGAGCGCATCGTGCCGGTGATCCCCGCCGCGCGCGCCGCGGTGACGCGGTACGCGGAGCTTTGCCCGTGGCCGCCCGCGCCCGATGCGCCGCTTTTCCGTGGGGCCCGCGGCGGCGCGCTCGGCCCCCGGGCGGTGCAGAAGGTGATGGCGGCGACGCGGATGCAGCTTGGCCTGCCGGCCTCCGCCACGCCGCATGCGCTGCGCCACAGCTTCGCCACCCACCTGCTGAGCGCGGGCGGCGACCTGCGCGCGATCCAGGATCTTCTGGGTCATGCCTCGCTTTCGACGACGCAGGTCTACACCGGCGTGGATACGGCGCGGCTGATGGAGGTCTACGAGGCCGCCCACCCCAAGGCAGGCCGCGGGGCCCCGCGCGGGGGCTAGCCGCCCCGCGCGAGGTTGCGCAGCTCGAATTTCTGGATCTTGCCCGTGGAGGTCTTGGGAAGCTCCCGGAACACGACGGCCTTCGGCGTCTTGAAGCCCGCGAGACGTTCGCGCGTGAAGGCGATCAGCTCCTCCTCGCCGATCTCGACGCCGTCCTTCAGTTCCACGAAGGCGCATGGCACCTCGCCCCATTTATCGTCGGGCTTGGCCACGACGGCGCAAAGCAGGACGGCCGGATGCGCCATCAGCACGCCCTCCACCTCGACCGACGAGATGTTCTCGCCCCCCGAGATGATGATGTCCTTGGCGCGGTCCTGGATCTTCAGATAGCCGTCCGGGTGCTGCACCGCGATGTCGCCGGAATGATAGAGACCGTGGCGGAACGCCTCGCGGGTGGCCTCGGGGTTCTTGAGGTATCCCTTCATCACCCCGTTGCCGCGAAAGACGATCTCGCCCTGGGTCTGGCCGTCCATCGGGACCTGGCCGCCGGTTTCGTCGACGACGCCCACATGCTCCATGAAGGGCATGGCGACACCCTGGCGGGCCTTCATCGCCGCGCGGTCGTCGCCCTCTAGCGCCTCCCATTGCGGGCCCCATGTGCACTCCGTGGCTGGGCCGTAGGTCTCGGTCAGCCCGTAGACATGGGTGATGTTGAAGCCCATGGGCTCGATCGCGGCCAGCGTCGCCGGCGCGGGCGGCGCGCCCGCCGTGAAGACCTCGACCGTGTGGTCGAACTCGCGACGCTCCTCGGGCTTGGCGTTGATCAGCATGTTGAGTACGATGGGCGCGCCGCCGAAATGGGTCACCTTCTCGTCGGCGATGGCGTCGAAGATGGGTTTCGCGGCGATGTCGCGGCAGCAGACCACGGTGCCGCCCACCACGGGCATCATCCAGGTGTGGCACCAGCCGTTGCAGTGAAAGAGCGGCACGATGGTCAGGTAGCGCGGGCGCAGCGTCATCCGCCAGGAGATCACCTGCCCCATGGCGTTCAGGTAGGCGCCGCGATGATGATAGACGACGCCCTTGGGCCGCCCCGTCGTGCCGGAGGTGTAGTTGAGCGCGATGCTCTCCCACTCGTCCTCGGGCATGATCCACTCGAAGTCCTCGGCGCCGGTGCGCAGAACCTCCTCGTATTCGGGATACTCGCCCAGGTGATGGGCGCCGGCCACATCGTCGGCCACCTCGATCACGGCGGGGGCGGGGCCTTCCATCCGCTCGATGGCATCGGCCGCCAGCGGGATGAACTGCGCATCGCAGAGCAGCACGCGCGCCTGCCCGTGATCGAGGATGTAGGCCACCGTGTCGGCGTCGAGGCGCACGTTGATGGTGTTCAGGATCGCGCCGCAGGCGGGCACGCCGAAATGCGCCTCCGCCTGGGCGGGCACGTTGGGCAGGAGCGTGGCCACCACGTCGCCCGGCCGAACCCCGATGCCCTGAAGCGCGGAGGCCAGGCGCGTGATCCGCGCCGCGTAATCCCGGTAGCTTCGCCGGACGGGGCCGTAGACCACGGCATCCTCGTCGGGAAAGACCTCGGCCGCGCGCTTCAGGAACGACAGCGGCGTGAGCGGCGTGTAGTTCGCCGCGTTCTTCTCCAGCCCGGTCTCGTCGGCCAGCCAACCCATGTCGGACCCTCCCTTTCCCTGCACGGGCGGAGCCTATAGGGAAATATTGTTGCGCCGCAAGACGGCCTTGCGACAGGATCGGAAGAGAGCGCGAGGCAGCGATGATTATCTCGCCCGGGCGGGCCTATGTCTTCGTCCACATTCCCAAGACCGGCGGCACGTCGCTTGCGCTCGCGCTGGAGGCGCGGGCGATGCGGGACGACATCCTGATCGGCGACACGCCCAAGGCGCGGCGCCGCAAGAGGCGCCTCGACGGCGTGCGGACCCGCGGCCGGCTCTGGAAGCACGCGACGCTCGCCGACATCGACGGGCTCGTCAGCGTCCAAGATCTCGACAGGCTTTTCGCCTTCACGCTGGTGCGCAATCCCTGGGACCGGCTGGTCAGCTACTACTGCTGGCTGCGCGCGCAGCGTTTCGATCACGAGGCGGTTCGCCTCGCGCGAAAGCTGGAATTCGCGGCGTTTCTCGCCCATCCGCACACGCAGGCGAGCCTGCGCGCCGCGCCCTACGGGCACTACATGACCGACGCGCGCGGGCGGGAGCGGGCCGACCTCTACATCCGGCTCGAACGGTTCGAGGAGGACGCCGCACCGCTTTTCGCCCATCTGGGGGTCCGCATCGACCTGCCCCGCGTGAACGCCTCAGACCGCGACCGGGATTGGCGCGGCTACTACAGCGACGAAACGGCCGCGCTCGTGGGCGATCTCTGCGCCGGGGATATCCGTCGCTTCGGCTACGCCTTCGACGGCTGAAGCGCAGCGATCCGGCGGACGGCAAAGCCGTCCGTCGCGCCCGGGCCGGGGCGCCGTCCGGGCGCGACGGACCCGGCCGGCGCGGTCCCTCGTCCCGATATCCGCCCTGGCGTCGTTGATCCCGCGCCTGTGGCGAAGAGACCGCATCCGGCCGCCCCGATGCCCCGCACCGGAGCGGCGGCCCGACCGTGATTGCCGCGTCAGGCGGCCTCTGCCGATCCGGGGCCGAAGCGGCCGTAGAAGCTTTGTCCCTTCTCCGCCATTTCCCGCAGCAGCGCCGGGCAGGCGAAGCGCGCGCCATGTGCCGCCTCGAGCGCGTCGCAGCGCTCGGCCGCGTAGGGCGCGCCCAGCATGTCGAGCCAGCCGAAGGGCCCGCCCGACCATGGCGCGAAGCCCCAGCCGAGGATCGCGCCCACATCGCCTTCGCGGATGTCCTCGAGCACGCCTTCCTCAAGCGCGCGCACGGCCTCCAGCACCTGCGCGAACATCAGCCGATGCTGCACCGCTTGCAGGTCGGGCTGCGCCTCGGCTTCCGGATATTTCCCGGAGAGCCCCTCCCAGAGACCGAGCCGCTTGCCGCTCTCGTCGTAGGCGTAGAAGCCCGCATTGGCCTTGCGGCCCAGCCGGCCCTGGTCGGCCATCCAGAAGAGCACCTCGTCCACCGCGCCATCCGGGTAGGCGTCGCCCATCGCGGCCCGCGTCGCCTTGGCGATCTTCACGCCGAGGTCGATCGAGGTCTCGTCCACCAGCTGCAAGGGCCCCACCGGGAAGCCGAGCTGGCGCGCCGCGTTCTCAACCAGCGCCGGCGCGACCCCCTCGCCCACCATGCGGATGCCCTCGTTGATGTAGGGGATGATGCAGCGGTTGGCGTAGAAGAAGCGCGCGTCGTTCACCACGATGGGCGTCTTGCGGATCTGACGCACGAAATCGAGCGCCTTGGCCACCGCGCGGTCGCCGGTCTCGCGCCCCTTGATGATCTCCACCAGCAGCATCTTCTCGACGGGAGAGAAGAAGTGGATGCCGATGAACTGTCCGGGCCGCGCGCTGGCCCGGGCCAGATCGCTGATCGGCAGGGTCGAGGTGTTGGTGGCGAAGACCGCGTCCTCGCCCAGCACCGCCTCGGCCTTCTTCGTGACCTCGGCCTTGACGGCAGGATCCTCGAACACCGCCTCGATCACGAGGTCCGCGCCCGCGAGCGCCGCGTAGTCGGTCGTCGCGGTGATGCGGCCGAGCACCTCTTCCTTCTTCTCCGGCGTCGTCTTGCCCCGCTTGATGCCCTTGTCGAGATAGCTCTCGCTATAGGCCTTGCCCTTGTCCGCGGCCTCCTGGGCCTGGTCGACGAGCACGACCTCGATGCCCGCCTGCGCCGCGACGAGCGCGATGCCCGCGCCCATCATGCCCGCGCCGAGGACGCCCAGCTTTTTCACGGTCTGGTCCGGCGCCTCGGGCCGGTTCGCGCCCTTCTCGAGCGCCTCCTTGTTGATGAAGAGCGAGCGGATCATCGCGGCCGAGGACGGGTTCATCAGGATGTTGGTGAACCAGCGCGCCTCGACCTTGAGGGCGGTGTCGAACGGCACGAGCGCGCCCTCGTAGACGGCCGAAAGGAGCGCCTTCGCCGCCGGAAAGGCCCCGAAGGTCTGCGCGTTCACCATCGCCGAGGCGCCCACGAAGGTCATGAAGCCCGAGGGGTGATAGGGCGTGCCGCCCGGCATCTTGTAGCCTTTCTGGTCCCAGGGCTTCACGATGTCGGCGTCCTTGGCTTCGAGCACCCAGGCCGCCGCCGCGGCCACCGGGTCCTCGGCCACCTCGTCGATGAGGCCCGCGCCCTTCGCCTTTTTCGAATCGACCAGCTTGCCTTCCAGCAGGTAGGGAGAGGCGGCCATGGCGCCGAGCTTGCGCACGAGCCGCGTGGTGCCGCCTGCGCCGGGGAAGATCCCCACCATGATCTCCGGCAGGCCGATCTTGGCCTTGGGATTGTCGGCGGCGAAGATGCGGTGGGTGGCAAGCGGGATCTCGAGCCCGATGCCGAGCGCCGTGCCCGGCAGCGCCGCCGCGATCGGCTTGCCGCCCTTCAGGGTCTTCGGGTCCATGCCCGCGCGCTCGATCTTCCGCAGAAGCCCGTGCATCCGCATGATGCCCTCGAAGAGGCCCCTGGCCGGGTCGTCGCCCGCCTCGTCCCGCATCCGGGCGAGGATGTTGAGGTCCATGCCGCCTGCGAAGTCCTTCTTCGCCGAGGTGATCACGACGCCTTTCACCGCGTCGTCGGCGAGCGCGGCGTCGATCAGCCGGTCGAGATCCGAAAGCCCCTCGAGGCTCAGGACGTTCATGGATTTCCCGGGCACGTCCCAGGTGATGATGGCGACGCCGTCGGCGCCGGTTTCCATGGTGAAGTCGGTCATCTCGTCTCTCCCCCTCACACGCGTTCGATGATGGTGGCCGCGCCCATGCCCGAGCCGATGCAGAGCGTGGCGAGCCCGGTCTCGCGGTCCGAGCGTTCCATCTCGTCGAGCAGCGTGCCCAGGATCATCGCGCCCGTGGCACCCAGCGGGTGGCCCATGGCGATCGCGCCGCCGTTCACGTTGACTTTCGCGGGGTCGACCTCGAAGGCCTGCATGAAGCGCATGACCACGGCGGCGAAGGCCTCGTTCACCTCGAAAAGGTCGATGTCGCCGATCTCCATCCCGCTTTCCCGAAGGATCTTCTGCGTCACCGGCACCGGGCCCGTGAGCATGATGGTCGGATCGGTGCCGATCTTGGCCGTCGCCCGGATGCGGGCCCGGGGAGTTAGCCCGTTTGCCTCGCCCCATTCCTTCGAGCCGATGAGCACCGCCGCGGCGCCGTCCACGATGCCCGAGGAATTGCCGGCGTGATGGATGTGCTCGATCCGCTCGAGATGCGGGTATTTCAGCATGGCCACCTTGTCGAAGCCCGGCATCACCTCGCCCTGGTCCTTGAAGGAGGGCTTGAGCGCGCCCAGCGACTGCATGTCCGTCTCCGGGCGCATGTGCTCGTCGCGGTCCAGGATCGTGAGCCCGTTGACGTCGCGCACCGGCACTACCGACTTCGTGAACCGTCTGTCGTCCCAGGCCGCCTTCGCGCGCTTCTGACTCTCGACGGCGAGTTCGTCCGCCTGGTCGCGGGTGAAGCCGTATTCGGTGGCGATGATGTCCGCCCCGATGCCCTGCGGGACGAAATACATCTTCATCGCGACCGAGGGGTCCGCCGCGATGGCGCCGCCGTCCGAGCCCATGGGCACGCGGCTCATGCTCTCCACGCCACCGGCGATATAGGCCCCGCCCGCGCCGCCGCGCACCTGGTTCGCGGCCATGTTCACCGCCTCGAGCCCGGAGGCGCAGAAGCGGTTGATCGAGACGCCCGGGATCGACTCGTCGAGCTCCGAGGTGAGCACGGCGGTGCGCGCGAGGCACGCGCCCTGCTCGCCCACCTGGGTGACGTTGCCCCAGATCACGTCCTCCACGGCATGGCCGTCGAGCGCGTTGCGCGCCTTGAGCGCGTCGAGCGCGGTGGTCGAAAGCCGAAGCGCGGTCACCTCGTGCAGGCTGCCGTCCTTGCGGCCCTTGCCGCGCGGCGTGCGCACGGCGTCGAAAATGTAGGCGTCGGTCATGGGAAGCCTCCGTTCAGGCCCGGTCCGCGGGGCGGCCGGGCATCAGGTCATAGGGATGTTTCCAGCCCGGCAGCGCCGCGATGCGCCCGAGCCAGGCGTCGATGGCGGGCCAGTGGGCCCTGTCAAACCCGAAGGGTTCGGGATAGTAGAGATAGCCGCAGCAGGAGAAATCGGCGTTGCTGGGGCCGCAGCCCGCGATCCAGTCCCGGCCCTCGAGATGGCGGTCGAGAACCTGGTAGGCGCTCTTCAGCCGGCCCTGCATGAAGCCGATCACCTCGGCGGGCCGCTTTTCCTCGGGCAGGAAATTCATCAGGAACCGCGTCATGCCCGCGACGCTCGAGAGCTTGTGGTTGTCCCAGAGCACCCAGCGCAGGATTTCGCGCCGTTCCCTTGCGTCACGCCCGCCGAACCTGCCCGATTTCTCCGAGACGTAATCCTGGATCGCGCCGGACTGGGTGAGCACGTCGTCACCGTCCACCATGACCGGCGCCTCGCCCATGGGGTTGAGCGCGCGGTAGTCTTCGGAGCGCGTGGCGCCCGCAAAGAAATCCACCTTCACTGCCTCCCAGTCGAGGCCCGAGAGTTCGAGGGGCAGGGCGGCCTTGTAGGAGTTCCCGCTTTCTCCGAAACAGTGCAGCTGGATGGTCATGGGCTTGCGCTCCCTTGTTCGGCGGCGCCGGGGGTTTCACACCCCCGGACCCCCGTGGAGTATTTTTCCAAGAAGAAGGACGTGACGTTTCCTGTTCACCTGCTTTTAACCACCGTCGGTCTATCCGGACTCTGCGGTACAGGCGGGAGCGCCGATGACCGCCCAAGGAGAAGCTCCGCCGTGCCGCTCGTGCTGCATGCCCGGGTCGCGCGGCGGAGTGGACCGAGTGCTGCCCGCGGCGACCTCAGGGTCCGATGTGCGGTCCTGTTTCTTCTTCTTGGCCGGAAATACTCCGCGGGGGTGTGGGGGCGCGAAGCCCCCACCCATGGCGATGCAGGCCGCGCTGCGCCGGGGCTGGTTTCCTCTGCGTGGAGGCGCGATCGGAACCGTCGCGATGCTATCGGCGACATCGCCGGATTGGCGTCCGCAGAGGCCGGTCGATCCCAAGACTCCATGACCCAAACCGCGATCCGGGTTAACAAGGCAGGGCGCGGCCGTTGTCGGCACCGCGTGAGTAAGCGTTCCTTGGGGGGGAGCGCCGTATCCCGATCGGCCGCAGGGCGCCCATTCCGGTTCATTGCGGAGCGCCCGCCCTGCCGGAAGGACCGCTCCGTCCCGTGAGCGCGTCTCCTGGTGGTTGCGGGTGGGGCGCGACGCGGCGCGGCCGGTGACGGGGAAGTCTTCCAACGATCGCCGCGCCACGCGGTCGCGTACGCCGCGCCTTTCGGCGGTCGTATGCGATGCGGCCATCGGGGCCGGGACGGGCGCCGACGTTCCGGTCGCCCTTGCGCGGTCCTTCTTGGTCGTCCCGTCGCTGGTCATCGTCATGCGAGCCTTGCCTCGTCAGCGCTTCCGCGCGTCGAGCTCGGCATTGAAGAGCCGGAGCCTGTGGGTGAGGTTGTCGTCGTCGGTGACGCTATCGAAGTTTTCGAAAATGAAGGAGAGCGCCTCGCCCTCGTCGAGCCCGGCCTCCTGCGCGAAGCGGCGCAGGCGGCGGTGCCCGTCCTCGGTCATCGCGACCTGGAAGCGGCGGGTCAGGCGGAACCGTTTCGGCATGTCTCCTCCCTTGCCGGTGCGTGCGCGGGCGTAGGGTGCGTGCTCGGCACGCACCGCCCCCGTCAGAAATTCGCCGCGTCGAGCGTCATCACGGGCTCCGCACCGCTCTCGATCCGCGCGAGGTGCATGCCCGTCGCCGGGAGCTGGCGCGCCATGTAGTAGCGCCCCGTGGCGAGCTTGGCCTCGTGAAAGGCGGTGTCGTCCGCACCGGCCTCGATCGCCTTGCGCGCCGCGAGCGCCATCTTCGTCCACATCAGCCCGAGGCAGACATGACCGAAGAGGTGCATGAAGTCGTAGCTTCCCGCGAGCGCGGCGTTGGGGGTCTTCATGCCATTCTGCATGAAGAACGTGCCCGCCGCCTGCAGGTCCTTCGACGCCGCCTTGAGCGGTTCGAGATAGTCCCGGTCGAACGCGTCGTCCTGGCCTGCGTGCTCCTTCGCGAAGGATTTCACCATCTCGAAGAAGGCCATGATCGTCTTGCCGCCGTTCTGGCCCAGCTTGCGGCCCACGAGGTCGAGCGACTGGATGCCGTTCGTGCCCTCGTAGATCATGGTGATCCGCGCGTCGCGCACGAACTGCTCGAGCCCCCATTCCCGGGTGAAGCCCGAGCCGCCCAGCGTCTGCTGGGCGAGCACCGTGGTCTCGAAGCCCCTGTCGGTCAGGAAGCCCTTTATGACCGGGGTAAGCAGCGAGATCATCGCCTCGGCCTCGTCGTCGCCGTTGCGGTGGGCGCGGTCGATCATCTGCGCGCCCCAGAAGGTGAAGGCGCGTGCGCCCTCGACGAAGCTCTTCTGGTGCATCAGGTTCCGCCGCACGTCGGGATGGACGATGATCGGGTCGGCGGGGCCGTCGGGGTTCTTGGGCCCGGTCACGTCGCGGCCCTGCAGGCGATCCTTCGCGAAGGCCAGCGCGTTCTGGTAGGCGACTACGCCCTGTGCGTAGCCCTGAAGTCCCACGCCGATACGGGCTTCGTTCATCATGGTGAACATCGCGCGCATCCCCTTGTGGAGTTCGCCCACGAGGTAGCCGGTCGCGCCGTCGTAGTTCATCACGCAGGTGGCGTTGCCGTGGATGCCCATCTTCTTCTCGAGCCCGCCGCAGGAGACCGCGTTGCGTTCGCCGAGCGAGCCGTCCTCCTTCACCATGTATTTCGGCACGATGAAGAGAGAGATCCCCTTCGTGCCCTCGCCGCCGCCGGGGGCCTTGGCGAGCACCAGGTGGATGATGTTTTCCGACAGGTCGTGCTCGCCGGCCGAGATCCAGATCTTCTGGCCGGTGACGCGGTAGGTGCCGTCGTCCTGCGGTTCGGCCTTCGTCCGGATGAGGCCGAGATCGGTGCCGCAATGCGGTTCGGTCAGGTTCATCGTGCCCGACCAGATGCCGTCGACGAGCTTGGGCAGATAGGTGCGTTTCTGCGCCTCGGAGCCGTGGGCGTGGATCGCGGAATAGGCGCCGTGGGTCAGGCCCTGATACATGTTGAAGGCCATGTTGGCGGAGACGAACATCTCGCCCACCGCGGAGCCCATGAGATACGGCATGCCCTGCCCGCCGTAGTCGGGATCGGCATCGAGGCCCAGCCAGCCCCCGGCGCGCAATTGCTCGTAGGCGTCCCTGAAGCCGTCGGGCGTCCGGACCACGCCGTTTTCCAGCGTGCAGCCCTGTGCGTCCCCGACGGGGTTCAGGGGCGCCAGGACCTGCTCGGAAAGCTTGCCGGCCTCCTCGAGGATCGCCGCGGTGGTCCCCCGGTCGAGCTCGTCGTAGCCGGGAATGTCCGCCTCGGCGACGTTGAGCACGTCATGCAGGACGAATTGCATGTCCTTGATGGGGGCTTCGTAGATCGGCATCACTTTCCTCCATGCGGCGGCCGCGAGCGGATCGGCTTTCTACTCGGCTGCCTTTTTCGTTCCATCGAGGGAGGCGAGCATCTTCTCACCCCACTTGAGCTGGTCTCTGAGATCGTAAATCGCGGCGTCGAGTTCTTCGCGCTGCCGCTCGAGATCCGCGAGGCGGTCGCGGGCCAGCTCGTAGCTGCGCGCGAGCTGGGTGTGCTGCTGGTCGCCCAGGTAATAAAGGTCCAGCAACTGGCGGATCTCCTCCAGGGTGAAGCCGAACCGCTTGCCCCGCAGGATGAGCTTCAGCCGGGCACGGTCGCGCCGCGTGAACAGGCGTTTCTGGCCCTCGCGCATCGGGAAAAGCAGTTCCTTGGCTTCGTAGAAGCGCAGGGTGCGCGGCGTCACGTCGAACGCGTCGCACATTTCGCGGATCGTCATCGTTTCTTCGGACATCGTCTTTTTTCCTTGTAACTCCTGCTCTCGGTGACGCCGTCCGACATGATCCTCGTGAACACCGGTTACAACAGGATCCGAGGTTGACGTAAGCGGGACGCCGCGTCACTTCCGTGAAGCCGCAACTTTTCGAATTCGCGCGATGGCTGCAAGGCAAGATTGCGTCGCGGCAATCGGGCGCTCGGGCGGGGGCGTGGGGCCGTCAGGCGCGGCGTGGCGGCAGGCCGGCCTCGCGGGCCGACCGCGCCCGCATCTGCCGAAGTTCCTCGATCGCGTCCTCGATCTGCGCCTTCTGGCGCTCCAGGTCGTCGAGCTGGCGATCGGCCAGGTCCACGAAGGCGCGCATCTGCGCCACGGTGCCCTCGTTCTCGTAGATCTGCAACCACTGGCGGATTTCCTCGAGCTGGAAACCGTAGCGGCGACCGCGCAGGATGAGGGTCATGCGGGCGCGCTCGCGCGGGCCGTAGAAGCGCTGCCTCCCCTCCCGCTCGGGCTGGAGAAGCTCGATATACTCGTAGTAACGCAGCGTGCGCGGGGTCACGTCGAACGCCGCGCACATCTCCTTGAAGGACAACCGGTCGGTCATCGGGATCTCCCTCCTAACGCAACCTAGGCCGGGGGCGGTGCCGGAGCAACTGTCTGCCCCTTGCGCCCCCGGCCGCAGGGCGCGAGACTGCCGGCGCAGCATCCCCGAGAGGTCGGCACATGGCCGTGGACAAGACCAGGATGGCCCGGCAGTTCACCGAGGCGATCCCGCACGCCCGGGCGCTCGGCATGGAGTTCACCCATGTCGGCGAGGGCGAGGCGTCCATGCGGATGCCCTACGACGCCCGCTTCGTGGGCGACCCGGAGACCGGGGTGATTCACGGCGGCGCGGTCTCCGCGCTGATGGACACCTGCTCAGGCGCGGCGGTGATGAGCCATCCCGCCTCGCCCGGGGCGACCGCCACCATCGACCTCAGGATCGACTACATGCGGCCCGCGACGCCCGGGCAGGACATCCGCACCCACGCGACCTGCTACCGCGTGACCCGCTCGGTCGCCTTCGTGCGCGCGACGGCCTTCGACGACGACGAGAGCCGCCCCGTGGCCACGGCGACCGGCGCCTTCACGGTGGAAGCCCCGCGATGAGCGCGCCCCGACCCGACCCGGTGCAGGCGGTGAAGCAGCGGCGCGACGCGGCGCTCACCGCGCTCGTCGAGGGTGTGCCCTACATCCAGTATCTGGGCGTGCGGTTCGACCGCCGGGGCGACGAGCTGACCGCGCTTCTGCCCTTCGACGAGAAGCTGATCGGAAATCCGATGCTGCCGGCCATCCATGGCGGCGTGACGGCGGCCTTCCTCGAGGTCGCCGCGGTCATCGAACTGTCGTGGCAGATGCTCTGGCCCGACATCGAGGCGGGCGCGCTCGACCCCGACAGGCTGGCCGCCGGTGAACTGCCGCGCCTGCCAAAGACCATCGACTTCACCGTGGATTACCTGCGCCCGGGCCTGCCGCGCGACGCCTATGCCCGGGCGCGCGTCAACCGTTCGGGCCGGCGCTATGCCAGCGTCCACGTGGAGGCGTGGCAGGACAACCGCTCACGCCTCTTCGCGCAGGCCACCGGCCATTTCCTGATGCCCCCGCGCGACGATGACGGCTGAGGCGACGCCGCGCAGCCCGCGCCCCGTCACCCATGCCCGTGTGCTGAAGATCGCGATCCCCATCGTGATCTCGAACGCGACGATCCCGCTTCTGGGCGCGGTGGACACCGGCGTGGTGGGCCAGATGGGCGAGGCCGCGCCGATCGGCGCGGTGGGCATCGGGGCCATCGTCATATCGGCCGTCTACTGGGTCTTCGGCTTTCTGCGCATGGGCACCACGGGCCTTGTCGCGCAGGCCGAGGGGGCGGGGAACGGCGCGGAGGTGGCGGCGCTTCTGACGCGGGTCGTCCTGATCGGTCTCGCGGCCGGCGCGGCGCTCGTCCTGTTGCAATTGCCGCTCTTCGCGGCCGCGCTGGGCCTCGCCCCAGCAAGCGCCGAGGTGGAGGCGCTCGCGCAGGGCTACCTCTCCGTCCGCATCTGGAGCGCGCCCGCCGCGATCGCGATCTACGGGCTGACCGGCTGGCTGATCGCGCTGGAGCGCACGCGCGCGGTGCTGGTGCTGCAGGTCTGGATGAACGGAGTCAACATCCTGCTCGATCTCTGGTTCGTCCTCGGCCTCGGCTGGGGCGTGGAGGGGGTGGCCTTCGCCACCTTCCTGGCGGAGTGGTCCGCGCTGGCGCTGGGCCTCTGGCTCTGCCGCGACGCCTTCCGCCGGCCCGAGTGGCGCGACTGGGCCCGCGTCATGGACGGCGAGCGCCTGCGCCGCATGGCGGTGGTGAACACCGACATCCTGATCCGGTCGCTGCTCCTGCAGGCGGTGTTCGTGTCCTTCGTCTTCGTGGGCTCGGATTTCGGGGATGTCACGCTGGCCGCGAACCAGGTGCTGATGCAGTTCCTGCAGATCACGGCCTACGCCCTCGACGGCTTCGCCTTCGCCGCCGAGGCGATCGTGGGCCAGGCGATGGGGGCGCGGAGCGTGGCCGCGTTGCGGCGCGGCGCGGTCGTCTCCAGCATCTGGGGCGGGCTCTCTTCGGCGGGCATGGCGGTGGCCTTCGCGCTGGGCGGCCCCGCGATCATCGACCTGATGGCGACCGCGCCCGAGGTGCGGGCCGAGGCGCGCGTCTTCCTGCCCTGGATGGTCGCGGCCCCGCTTCTCGGGCTGGCAAGCTGGATGCTCGACGGCATCTTCATCGGCGCCACCCGCACCGCCGACATGCGCAACATGATGGCGCTGAGCTTCGCGATCTATCTGGCGGCCGCGCTGGCGCTCGTGCCTGCCTACGGCAATCACGGGCTCTGGGCAGCGCTGCTGGTGTCCTTCGTGGCGCGCGGCGTCACGCTCGGGCTTCGCTACCCCGCGCTCGAGCGGGCGGCGGCGCGCTAGAGCCAGTCGTCCCGGCCCGTCCCCACCGCCTCGGCGACATTCGCGAACCCCGCCCGGGCCAGAATGTCGTCGAGGCCGCGGGCGATGTCCTCCACGAGCGACAGGCCGCGATAGGCGAGCGCGGTATAGAGCTGCACCGCCGAGGCGCCGGCGCGGATCTTGTCGTAGGCGTCGCGCGCCGACGCGACGCCGCCGACCCCGATCAGCGGCATCTCGCCGTCCGTGAGCCGCGACAGCTGTGCCAGCACCGTGGTCGATCGCTCGAAGAGCGGCCGGCCCGAAAGGCCCCCGGTCTCCTCCGCGACGGGGCCCGAGACGCCGATGCGCGAGACGGTCGTGTTCGTCGCCACGATCCCGTCGACGCCGGCCGCGCGCGCCACCGCGGCGATATCGGCAAGCTCGGCGCCCGACAGGTCTGGCGCGATCTTCAGGAACACGGGAACCGGCCGCGCGAGCGCGTCACGGGCCTCGAGCACGCCCGCGACGAGCGCGGCAAGCGCCTCGGGGCCCTGAAGCTCGCGCAACCGTTCGGTATTGGGCGAGCTGACGTTGATCGTCGCGAAATCCAGCCAGCGGCCGCAATGGGAGAGCACGCGGGCGAAGTCGCCGGCGCGGTCGGCGCTGTCCTTGTTCGCGCCGAGGTTGAGGCCGATCACCGTGTCGCGCGGGCGCTCGGCGAGGCGCGCCGCCACCGCCTCCATCCCGTCGTTGTTGAAGCCGAAGCGGTTGATGACGGCCTGCGCCTCCGGCAGCCGGAAAAGGCGCGGGCGCGGGTTGCCGGGCTGCGGGCGGGGCGTCACCGCGCCCACCTCCAGAAAACCGAAGCCGGCGCGCCCGAGCCCGTGCAACGCGACGGCGTTCTTGTCGAAACCGGCGGCAAGGCCGATCGGGTTCGCAAGCGCAAGCCCAGCGATGCTCGTGCGCAGCCGCGGCGAGGTGACGAGGCCGGGCATGGGCACCGCGCCGGCCCGAAGCGCGCGAAGCGCGAGACCGTGCGCGGTTTCGGCGTCGATCCGGCGCAGGAGCGCGAGCCCCGCGCGTTCCACGGCCCTCACGGGATGTCCCGCCCGAAGCGGTGGCGCCCGTCCGGGCCGAGGGGCAGCGGCGCGTGCCACAGCACCGCGTCCCGGCGCAGCGGGGCATAGAGATGCGGAAAGAGCGCGCCGCCGCGGGAGCGCTCCCAGCGGAGCGCCGCGCCGAGGGTGTCGGCCTCGATCGCCACCAGCACGAGGTCCTCCTCGCCGGCGAAATGCCTCGCCGCCGTCTCGCGGAGCTGCTCGGCGGTGGAGAAATGGACGAATCCGTCGTCCACGTCCACGGGCGCGCCGCGTGTCTCGCCCCGGGCGTCGAGCGCCGCCCACTCCGCGGGCCTCAGGATCTTGTAGATCAACATGGCGGCACTCCTGCCGCGCGGGCGGGCGGCGGTCAAGCGCTCCGGCGCCCGGGCGCGCTCCGCGACGGGCGGCGGCCCAGAATACCGTTGCCACGCGCTCCCGCGCGCGGCACCGTTTCGCGGCAAGAACCCGCGAGTGAGGACACAAGATGCTTCCAAGATTCTTCTGCGGCGCCGCGGCCCTGGCCCTTAACGCGGGGGCGGCGGTTGCGGACGACATGCTGCACATCCTGCACGTCAACGATTTCCATAGCCGGATCGAGCCGATCAACAGGTTCGACAGCACCTGCGCGCCCGAGGACAACGCCGCCGGAGAGTGCTTCGGTGGCGCGGCCCGGCTGGCCGCCGCGATCGAGGCGAAACGCGCCGAGATCGGCGATGCGCCGCTTCTGGTGCTGGATGCGGGCGACCAGTATCAGGGCTCACTCTTCTACACGACCTACAAGGGCCGGGTCGCGGCCGAGATGATGGAGCGGATCGGCTTCGACGCCATGGCGGTCGGCAACCACGAATTCGACGACGGCCCCGAGGGGCTTTCCGTCCTGCTCGACAACGTGAGTTTCCCGGTCGTGTCCGGCAACCTGGACCTGTCGCGCTCGAACCTGCTCAAGGGCCGGGTCGGCGGGGCGGTGGTGATCGAGGCGGGCGGGCAGAGGATCGGCATCGTCTCCGCGCTGGCCACCGACACCGCCGAGACCGCGAGCCCGGGCCCCGGCGTGATCTTCCAGGACGAGATCGAGAGCCTGCGCGCGCAGGTCGAGGCGCTCGAGGCGGAGGGCGTGGACAGGATCGTGGCGCTCACCCATGTGGGGCTGCCGAAGGACCGCGAGATCGCCGGCGCGGTGCCGGGGATCGATGTCATCCTTGGCGGGCACTCCCATACGCTGATGTCCAACACCACCGAGGGCGCGCTTGCCTATCCTCAGCTGGAAAACGGCGTGCCGATCGCGCAGGCCTATGCCTACGGCAAGTATCTCGGGCATCTCGTCGTCACCTTCGATGCGGCCGGTCAGGTCGTTTCGGCCGAGGGCGACACACTGCTTCTGGACGCCTCCGTGCCCGAGGACGCGGCGATCGCGGCGCGGGTCGCGGAGCTCGCCCAGCCGCTGGAGGAGATCAAGGCGCGGCTGGTGGCCGAGACGGCGGCAGCGATAGACGGCGACCGGTCGAGCTGCCGCGCGGGCGAATGCGAGATGGGCAACCTGGTGGCCGACGCCATGCTGGCGCGGGTTCGCGACCAGGGCATCCAGATCGCGATCCAGAACGGCGGCGGCTTGCGCGCCTCGATCGACGCGGGCCCGGTGACCATGGGCGAGGTGCTGACCGTGCTGCCCTTCCAGAACACGCTCGCCACCTTCCAGCTCGGGGGCGCCGACGTTCTGACCGCGCTGGAGAACGGCGTGAGCCAGATCGAGGAGGGCGCGGGCCGGTTCCCGCAGGTGGCGGGGCTGCGCTATGCGTTCGACCCGGCGGCGGCGCCGGGCGCGCGGGTGAGCGACGTGCAGGTGATGGTGGACGGCGCGTGGCAGCCGCTCGACCCCGAGGCCACCTATGGCGTCGTGTCCAACAATTACATGCGGGGTGGCGGCGACGGCTACTCGGTCTTCGCCAGCGAGGCCATGAACGCCTATGATTACGGGCCAGGGCTGGAGGAGGTGGTGGCCGACTACCTGGCCCGGAACGGCCCCTACACGCCCTTCACCGAGGGCCGCATCACCCGCAAGTGATCTGCCGCGCCCCGGCCCCCATGCGGGGCCGGGGCGTGCGGCGCGTCCGCGCGGGGCTGGAGCGTGCCGGCGCCGCGCGCTAAGCTCGCGACCCATGTGCGGACGCTATGCCCTGACCCTGCCCCCCGACGCCATGGCGCGCGTCTTCGAGGCGCAGCCCGCAAACGACCTGCCGGCGCTGCCCGACTACAACATCTGCCCGACGACGGGGGTGGCCGCGGTATGGCGGGAGGAGACGGGCCGGCGGCTGGGCGCGATGCGCTGGGGGTTCCTGCCGCACTGGTACGACACGCCGACGGACGGGCCGCTTCTGATCAACGCCCGCGCCGAGACGGTGGCCGAGAAGCCCGCCTTCGCCCGCGCCGCGCGCGAGCGCCGCTGCCTCGTGCCGGCCTCGGGCTTCTACGAATGGACGAAGGACGAAAGCGGCGCGCGGCTGCCCTGGTATCTCGCGGGCCCCGGGGGCGGCATGGCCTTCGCCGGGATCTGGCGCGACTGGACCGACGGCACGCAGAGGGTGCGCAGCTGTGCCATCGTCACCTGCCCGGCCAGCGCCGACATCGCCCACATCCACGACCGGATGCCGGTCATCCTGTCCCCCGAGGACTGGGCGCTCTGGCTGGGCGAGGCGGGCCACGGCGCGGCGCGGCTCATGCGGCCGGCGCCCGAAGGCACGCTGCGCGCCTGGCGCGTGGACCGCCGGGTGAACTCGAACCGCGCGGAAGGGCCCGGGCTGATCGAGCCGCTTGGCGACGGGGCGTGAGCCCGCGCCGAGGGCGCCGGTATCTTGACCGTCCCCGCGCCATGTCTTAGTCACGAGATCGGCGCGGGCATGGTGAAATGGTATCACACGAGCCTTCCAAGCTCTTGGTGCGGGTTCGATTCCCGCTGCCCGCTCCAGCCCTGGAACCCGCCGCTCCGCCCGACCCCGCTTGACCCCCGCGCCCGGCGTGGCATTAACAGGCGGTGTCTTAGGAGAATTGCATGGCCGACGCCCCGCCGAAGCAGGATGCCGATCGCGCGAAGTCGCGCCGGATCGGCGCCTTGTCCGAGCTCTGGCCCTTCATCGCCCCTTACCGCGTGCTGCTGGGCGCCGCGCTCGTCATGCTGGTGGCGACGGCGGTCGTATCGCTGATCCTGCCGCTGGCGGTCCGCCGGGTGGTGGACAATTTCGGCGTGGAGGACGGCCGCATCCTCGACCAGTATTTCGCCGCGGCGCTGGCCATCGCGGGGCTCTTCGCGCTGGGCTCCGCGGTGCGCTACATGCTGGTCACGCGCCTCGGCGAGCGGGTGGTGGCCGACATCCGCAAGAGCGTGTTCGACCGGGTGATCGGCATGAGCCCGGCCTTCTACGAGAAGCTGATGACCGGCGAGGTGCTGTCGCGCATCACCACGGACACCACGCTGATCCTGTCGGTGATCGGATCCTCGGTGTCGATCGCGTTGCGCAACACGCTCATCTTCGTGGGCGGGCTCGCGCTCATGCTGGCCACCTCGCCCAAGCTCACGGCGATGGTGCTGCTGATCGTGCCGGCCGTGGTATTCCCGATTCTCCTGCTTGGCCGGCGGCTGCGCGCGCTCTCGCGCGAGAACCAGGACTGGATCGCCGCCTCCTCGGGCAGCGCGTCGGAGGCGCTTTCCTCGGTGCAGACGGTGCAGGCGTTCACCCAGGAACGCCAGACCCGCGGGCTTTTCGCCGATGTCACCGAAAAGAGCTTCGACGCCGCGCGGCGGCGCATCGAGACGCGCGCGCTGATGACGGCGATCGTGATCTTCCTGGTTTTCACCGGCATCGTCGGCGTGCTCTGGATCGGGGCCCGCGACGTGCGCGGCGGCGGCATGACGCCGGGCACGCTGGTGCAGTTCGTGATCTACTCGGTGATGGTCGCGGGCTCGGTCGGCGCGCTGTCGGAGATCTGGGGAGAGTTGCAGCGCGCCGCGGGCGCGACCGAGCGGCTGGTGGAGCTTCTGCGTGCGACCGATTCGGTGCGCGACCCCGAGACGCCCGCGCCCGTGCCGGCCCCGGTGGCGGGCGAGATCCGCTTCGAGGACGTGCATTTCGCCTATCCCGCGCGGCCCGGCGATCCCGCGCTCGACGGCGTCGACCTCCGCATCGCGCCGGGAGAGACCGTGGCGCTCGTCGGACCGTCGGGGGCGGGCAAGACCACGATCATCCAGCTTCTGCTGCGCTTCTACGATCCCGACAAGGGGCGCATCCTGCTCGACGGGACCGATCTCGCGGCGATGCGCCGCCGCGACTTCCGCGCCGCGATCGCGCTGGTGCCCCAGGATCCGGTGATCTTCGCCGCCTCGGCGCGCGAGAACATCCGCTTCGGGCGGCCCGACGCGACCGACGCCGAGGTGGAGGCCGCCGCCCGCGCCGCCGCCGCGCATGATTTCGTCGAGCGTCTGCCGGAGGGTTATGACAGCTACCTCGGCGAGCGCGGCGTGATGCTGTCGGGCGGGCAGAAACAGCGCATCGCCATCGCCCGCGCGATCCTGCGCGACGCGCCGGTCCTGCTTCTGGACGAGGCGACCTCGGCGCTCGACGCGGAAAGCGAGCGCGCGGTGCAGCAGGCCGTGGACCGGCTGAGCCGCGATCGCACGACGATCATCGTGGCGCACCGCCTCGCGACCGTGAAGAAGGCGGACCGGATCGTCGTGCTCGAACAGGGCCGCGTCGTCGCGGAGGGGCCGCATGACCGGCTCGTCGCCGAGGACGGGCTTTACGCGCGTCTCGCGCGGCTTCAGTTCACCGACGGCATGGCGGCGGAATAGAGCCGCACCGCGACACGCCCGCGCCCGCGGTGACGTCGCGGCCAGGGCGATTTGCGCGGTTGCGCGGCCGGCGGGTTTTGTGTCGCATGGACGCGTGTCGGGCCCCTGGCCCTGGAGGGAGGAGACACCGCATGGCTTTCGCGTCGTTGGAGGACAAGCACGCCATAGAGAACGAGATGAGCTGGGAGGCGCGCGACCTTCCCCGGACGATCCATGGCTTTCTCGACGCCGTGGCGGGGAAGTTTCCCGACCGCCCGGCCACGAGTTTCCAGATCCTGTCGGGCCCGAAGGACAAGGCGGAAACGCTGAGCTGGCGCGAGCTGCGCGCGCGGGTGAACCGCGCCGCCAACCTTTTCCGGGATCTCGGCGTGGGCGAGACCGACACGGTCGCTTACGTCATGCCCAACTGCAACGAGACCATCGTCACGCTTCTGGGCGGCATGGTCGCGGGCGTCGTGAACCCGATCAACCCGCTGCTCGAGCCCGAGCAGATCGGGGCGATCCTGCGCGAGACCGACGCGAAGGTCGTCGTCACGCTGAAGCCCTTCCCCAAGACCGACGTCGCGGAAAAGGTGGCCGAGGCCGTGCGCCACGCGCCGCGCGTGCACACCGTGCTCGAGGTCGACCTCAATCGCTACCTGACCCCGCCCAAGAGCTGGATCGTGCCGCTCATCCGTCCGAAGCCGCCGCACGGCCACCACGCCGACGTGAAGGATTTCGCGAAGGAGGTGGCGCGCCATTCCGACACGCTCGGGTTCGAGGACGCGTCAGGCGATCGGGTTGCCGCCTATTTCCACACGGGCGGCACCACCGGCATGCCCAAGGTGGCGCAGCACCGGTATTCGGGAATGATCTACAACGGCTGGGTCGGCAAGCGCCTCCTCTTCACCGAGGAGGACTCGATCATGTGCCCGCTGCCGCTCTTCCACGTCTTCGCCTGCCACGTCATCGTGATGGCCGCGCTCGCCTCCGGCGCGCATGTCGTCTTCCCGACGCCGGCGGGCTATCGCGGCGAGGGAGTGTTCGACAATTTCTGGAAGCTGGTGGAGCGGTGGCGCACCACCTTCGTGATCACCGTGCCGACCGCCGTGGCGGCGCTGATGCAGCGCAAGGTGGACGCCGACATCTCCAGCGTGAAGACGTCCTTCTCAGGATCGGCGCCGATGCCGCTTGAGCTCTTCAACCGCTTCGAGAAGGCCAGCGGCGTCACCATCGTCGAGGGGTACGGGCTGACCGAGGCCACCTGCCTCGTCTCCTGCAACCCCCCGGAGGGCACGAAGAAGGTGGGCTCCATCGGGATTCCGTTCCCCTACACCGACGTCAAGATCGTCAAGCAGGAGAACGGCGGGCCGCGCGAATGCGACGTGGACGAGATCGGCGAGATCTGCGTCTCGAATCCGGGCGTCTATGCCGGGAAGACCTACACCGAGGACGACAAGAACCGCGATCTCTTCCACAAGGGGCGTTACCTGCGGACGGGCGACTTGGGCCGGGTGGACGGGGACGGGTATCTCTGGATCACCGGCCGCGCCAAGGACCTCATCATCCGCAGCGGGCACAACATCGATCCGGGCGAGATCGAGGAAGCGCTGCTGGCCCATCACGACGTGGCCTTCGCCGGCGCGATCGGTCAACCCGACGCCTATGCCGGGGAGCTGCCCTGCGCCTTCGTGGAACTCGTCGAGGGCGGAAGCGTGAGCGCCGAGGAGCTGATGGAGCATTGCAAGGTGCACATCCACGAACGCGCGGCCTTCCCCAAGCATATCGAGGTGCTCGACGAATTGCCGAAGACGGCGGTCGGCAAGGTGTTCAAGCCGGACCTCCGCAAGCGCGCCATCCGGCGCGTCTACGGCGAGGCGCTGGAGAAGGCAGGCCTCGACGCGCGCATCGTGGACGTCGTGGACGACAAGAAGCGCGGACTGGTGGCGCAGGTCGAGGGCACGGCCGACGACGAGGCCGTCGGGCATGTCCTCGGCGCCTTCACCCGCCCTTGGCAGCGGGTTCCCGCGCAGGCCGGCACTGCTGCCTAGGATGTCTCGGCGCGGGGGGTGGTGTCAGCCCGCCCGCCGTTCGCAGAACAGCCGGTAGAGCAGGCCGATGACCTCCTGCGTGCCGTTGTCGGCGAGGCGATAGTAGATGGTCTTGCCTTCGCGCCGCGTCCGCACCAGCCCCTCGTCGCGAAGCCGGGCCAGCATCTGGCTTACGGCCGCCTGACGGATGTCCAGCAACTGCTCCAGCGCGCCCACGGATTTTTCGCCCGATCCGAGATGGCACAGGATCATCAGCCGGCCCTCGTGGGCCAGTGTCTTCAGGTAGGCCGCGGCGTCGGCTGCGTTGCGCGCCATCTCGTCCGGGGGGGCGGCCGGCGCCGACATCGCCGCGATCTTTTCCATTGCCGGATCGGCCATGGCAAGCGACTCCATTCGTATCACATGGAAAGAATATGACGCGAGGCGGGCGCGAATCAAGGGAGCTCTGGTGGCGCGCCTCCGAGGAAGACATTTCCATCACGGTAATTGCAGGGCGCCTCCTGCATCTCGAGGTGCAGCTGCCCGCCGGTGTAGGGATGCGCGCGCGCCAGCGCCTCGTCCACCTCGATGCCGAGCCCCGGCGCCTCGGGCGCGGGCACGAAGCCGTCTTCCACGGCGATCGCGCCGCGGATCAGGTCGCGATGGAACGGCGTGTCGATGGTCTCCGCCACGAGCAGGTTCGGGATCGACACGGCGAGGTGGATGTTGGCGGCCCATTCCACCGGGCCGGCATAGAGGTGGGGCGCCATCTGCGCGTTGAAGACCTCGGCGATCGCCGCGATCTTCTTGGCCTCCCAGATGCCACCCGCGCGTCCGAGTGCGGGTTGCAGGATGCGCGCCCCGCCCGTGCGCAGAAGTGCGGCGAATTCCGCCTTGGTCGTCAGCCGCTCCCCGGTGGCGACGGGGATCCGCACTGCGCGCGCGACCTCCTGGAATTCCAGAAGGTTGTCGGGCGGGATCGGCTCCTCGAACCAGAGCGGCGCGTAGGCCTCGAGCGCCTGGCCGAGCCGGATCGCGCCGTCGGTCGTGAACTGCCCGTGGGTGCCGAAGAGAAGGTCCGCCCGGTTGCCCACCGCCTCGCGGATGGCCCGGCAGAAGGCCACCGATTGCGAGATGTCGGACATCGCCGGCTGGTGCCCGCCGCGCATGGTGTAGGGGCCCGCCGGGTCGAACTTCACCGCCGTGTACCCCTCCCCGACGAGGGCCACGGCGCTCTCGGCGGCCATCTCGGGCGAGGTCCAGAAAGCCGTCATGTCGTGGTCCGGGCGCGGGTAGAGGTAGGTGTAGGCCCGCACCCGCTCGTTCATCCGCCCACCGATCAGCGCCCAGACCGGGCGGCCGCGATCCTTGCCGAGAATGTCCCAGCAGGCGATCTCGAGCCCCGAGAAGGCGCCCATCACCGTGGGGTCCGGGCGCTGGGTGAAGCCCGCGGAGTAGGCACGGCGGAACATGCGCTCGACGTTCTCGGGATGCTCGCCCTCCATGTGGCGGGCGAAGACGTCGCGAATCACCGCCTCCATCGCCGAGGGGCCGACCGCGCTTGCGTAGCATTCGCCCCAGCCGGTGATGCCGGTGTCCGTCGTCACCTTCACGAGGATCCAGTAGCGCCCGCCCCAGCCGGGGGCCGGCGGCGCGGTCACGATGACGTCGAGGTCGGCCAGTCTCATCCGGGCTCCTTTCGCTGTCGCGCTGCATACCGCGCCGAGACGATCACGTTTCGCCGCGCGCCGCCAGCGCCCATGTCCGGCGCGACGCCCCCTGCAAGCCGATCGCCGGCGTCCCGAACCGGCCCGGTGGGTGCGCCGCGGCCTGCTTTCGCGCCGGGTCTTCGTTCCGGGCCGCTTAGCCGGACGCAGGCCCGCGGCGCAGGAAGAGGCCCAGGGCCAGCGCGACCAGCGCGGCCGAGAGCAGGAACGCCGCGCCGGGCAGGTAGACGGGCGCGGCGGGGTGGGTGAAGGCGGCGAAGGTGCCCGTCATGACAAGCGGCGCGAGGATCACCGCCACCGCGTTCACGCTGGTCAGCACCCCTTGCAGCGCGCCCTGCTCGTCGCCCGGCGTGGCACGCGACATCAGCGATTGAAGCGAGGGCGCCACCACCGCGCCGAGCGCTGCCGCCGGGATCAGCGCGAGCGCGACCCGCCCGTCGGTGAGCGCGGCGAGCGTGACGAAGGCGGCGATGCAGAGCGAGAGGCCCAGTTGCACCATGCGCGGCTCGCCGAGGCGGCGCTGGGCGGGCCGGATGAGGACACCCTGAACGCCGGCCATCGAGATGCCGAAGACGGCCAGCGACACGCCGATGAGGCCCGGATCCCAGCCGAACCGCGCCTGCGTGAAATAGGCCCAGGTGGCGGGATAGACGTAGAAGGCCAGCTGGTAGAGGAAATAGACGGCAAGCAGGACGCGCACGCCGTCCAGCCGCCCGAGATGGCGCACCGCGCCAAGCGGGTTGGCCGCGCGCCAGCGGAAGGCGCGGCGGGTCGCGTCGGTCACCGTCTCGGGCAGGACGAGCCAGCCCAGTGCGAGGTTGAGCGCCGCGAGCGCAGCGGCGGCGTAGAAGGGCGCGCGCGTCCCCATCTCGCCGAGCAGACCGCCGAGGAGCGGGCCCAGCACGAAGCCGAGGCCGAAGCTCGCGCCGACAAGGCCGAAGCGCGCGGCCTTTTCGTGCGGCGCGGAAATGTCGGCCAGGAAGGCTGTGGCGGTGGACTGGGTGGCGGCGGTGACGCCGGCGACGACGCGCGCCCCGAGCAGAAGCCAGATGGTGCCCGCCAGCGCCATCACGAGGTAGTCGAGCGCCATAACGCCCACCGAGACGAGAAGCACGGGCCGCCGCCCGTAGCGGTCCGACAGCGTTCCCAGAAGCGGCCCGCACAGGAACTGCATGACCGCGAAGGAGGTCGAGAGGATGCCGCCCCAGATCGCCGCGGCGGCGAGCGTGCCGCCGTTCAGCTCGAGGATGAGATCGGGCAGCACCGGCAGGATGAGGCCGATCCCCATGGAGTCGATCATCACCGTCATCATGATGAAGAGGATCGGCAGGCGCGAGGTCGCCGCCCCGGCCTCGCCCGGGGCGCTCATGCCCCGCGCCGCGCCACCGCCGCCGCGAAGGCCCGCGCCTCGGCGGGCGCCTGGCCCAATTGCCGCGCGGGCGTGAAGAGTGCGGGGTCGAGCCCGGGATGGGCCGCGCGCGCGAGCTCCGCGAGCGGGCGGCCCCGTGCGGCGGCCTCGGCGGCGAGGCGGCTGGCCTCGGCCTGCGCCTCCGGGCGCGGCATCTCCCCGGCGAGCGCGAAGCTCAGCGCCTCGGCATAGGGCGCGCCGCCGCTTGCCGCGAGCCCGGCGGCCATGGCGCCCGGATCGGGGGCGAGCGTCCCCGCGATCTCTCGCGCGCCGTGGGCGGCCGCCAGCGTGGCGCGCCAGAGCTCCGGCAGGGCGAGCCATTCGGTGAACCAGGCCGCGCCGTCGCGGTTCTGCCGCGGGCTGCCGGCCTGGGCCAGAAGCGCCGCTTCCGCGCGCGCCTTCCGCGTCAGCGCGAGAAGCGCCGAGGGGCCGACGGGGTTCGCCTTCTGCGGCATGGTGGAGGAGCCGCCCGTCTCGCCCAGCCGAAGCTCGGCAAGGCCGCTCTGGGTCATGAGCAGGAGATCCTCGGCAAATTTGCCGAGCGCGGCGGCGAGCCGTTCCGCCCAGCCCTCGAGGCGCAGCACCGGGCCCCGGTCGGCGTGCCAGCTGCGTCCCGGATCCTCCAGCCCCAGCGCGGCGGCGAGGCCCGCCCGGGTGTCCGCGGCCATGGCGCCGAGGGCCGCCCCCGTCCCCGCCGCGCCCGAAAGCGACACCCAGAGGCATCGCGGCCGCAGCGCCTCCAGCTCCTCGACGAGCTCGAGAAGGGGCCAGCCCCAACCGGCGGCCACCGCGCCGAAGCTTGTGGGCGTCGCGACCTGGCCGTAGGTGCGCGCGGCCATGGGCGTTTCGGCATGGGCCTCGGCGAGCGCCCCGAGCGCCCCCGCCGTCTCCGCGAGGGCGGTTTCGGCGAGCGTCAGGGCCTGCCGCAGCCGCAGCATCAGGGCGGTGTCCTGGATGTCCTGGCTGGTCGCCCCCCAGTGGACGTATTGCGCGTGCTCGGGCGCGCCCATCGCCTCCCGGAAGGCGGCCACGAGCCCCGGCACGGTGACGCCGTTCCGGCGCGTCGGCTCGGCCAGCGCCGCCGGATCGAGCGTCACCTCGAGCGATGCACGGTGGATCGCGGCGCCCGCCGTCTCGGGAATCACGCCGAGCCGGCCCTGCACCTGCGCCAGCGCGCCTTCGACGAGGAGCATTGCGCGCAGCTCCGCCGCGTCGGTGAAGAGGCGCGCGCCCTCGCCCGCTGCGAAGAGCCGCCCGTAAAGCGTGGACGTCCCGCTCATCGCCCACGCTCCGCGATCCGGGCGAGGCGGGCGGCGAGTCCTTCGGGATCGGCGAAGAAGGGCGAGTGGCCGGTCGGCATGTCCTCGACGCTGCCCTCGGGCCAGCCCTCGGTCATCGTCACCTGGTACTCGTAGGGGATGGTGCCGTCCTCGGTGCAGCGGATGTAACTCTTGGGCAGGCTGGTGGAGCGGTCCGTCAGCGTGATCGGCATGGCCTGCGGCGCGATGGCCTGCGGGCAGAGCCGCGGGACGGCAAAGGCCACCGCCTCCTCGGGGCAGTCCTGGTAGAAGACGCCCGCCGCCGCCTCGGGGCGCACCGTGAAGCTCTGCCCGTCGGCCGATTTCTCGAGCGCATCAAGAAGCGGCTGGCGCGGCGCCTCGCGCCGCATCTCGACAAGCGAGACGCCGCTGCGCGGCGCGTAGGCGCAGAGATAGACGAGATGCGCGATCTTCTCGGGGGCCTTCTCGGCCGCCGCGGTGATCGCGAAGCCCGCCATGGAATGGCCGACCAGGATCGCCGGGCGGTCGAGCGCGGCGAGGATCGCGTCGGCATAGGCGTCGAGCGTGACCTCCGCGAGCGGCGTGGTGTCCGCCCCGTGGCCCGGAAGGTCGATGGCGCGCGCCTCGTGGCCCAGCGCGGCGAGGGCCGGGATCACGTCGCGCCAGCACCAGGCGCCGTGGCAGGAGCCGTGGACCAGCAGGACCTCAGACATGCCCCACGCGCCGCAGGAACTCCGCGAGGATCTCGGCATATTCCCTGGGCTTCTCGACGCAGGGGAGGTGCCCCGCGCCGCGGATGAGCCGGAACTCCGCCCCGGGGATGAGCTCTAACGTCTCGCGCACGAGGTCGGGCGGGGTGGAGCCGTCGGCGTCCCCCGCGATGCCGAGCGTGGGCAGGCGCAGCCCGCTCGTCGGCGTGTAGAGATCGGTGCCCGAGATCGCCGCCGAGCAGCCGGCGTAACCGTCGGCCGGCTGCCGCACCAGCATGTTGCGCCATAGCGCGAGCTCGGGCGTGGCGCGGAAGGCGGCAGAGAACCAGCGCTCCATCACCGGGTCGGCGAGGCCCTCGATGCCCTGGGCGCGCACCGTGGCGATGCGGTCCTCCCACATCTCCTTGGTGCCGATCTTGGCGGCGGTGTTCGACAGGACTACGGCGCGGATCTGGTCCATCCGCTTCACGGCGAGGCCCTGCGCGATCATTCCGCCGATCGAGAGCCCGACGAAGACGCAGTTCCGCACGCCCAGATGGTCGAGCAGCGCCTCCGCGTCGCTCACGAGCTGGCCCATCGCATAGGGCGCGGGCGGCGCCTCGGAAAGGCCGTGGCCGCGCTTGTCGTAGCGGATGATCCTGAGCCCCGCGGGCAGGTGCGGGAGAACCGCGTCCCAGAGCCGCAGATCGGTGCCGAGCGAGTTGGCGAAGACCACCGGCGCGCCCTCGGGGTCGCCGTCCTCGCGCCAGTGCAGGCGCACCCCGTTCACGTCCGCCGCGCGCATCAGTAGGGCAGCCCCACGTAGCTTTCGGCCATGGCCTTCTGCGCGGCCTCGTTGTCGCGCAGGAAGGCCAGCTCGGCCTGCTGCATGCGCAGGTCGAACCCAGACTGGTCGGGATAGCGGTGCATGAGCGAGCTGAACCACCAGCTGAAGCGCTCGGTCTTCCAGATCCGCGCCAGCGCGGTCTCGGAGTATTTCTCCAGCCCCTCGTCGTCCCTGTCGTGGTAGAAGTGCCTGAGCGCGTTGAAGAGGTAGTGGACGTCGGAGGCGGCGGTATTCAGCCCCTTCGCGCCGGTCGGCGGCACGATATGCGCCGCGTCCCCGCACAGGAAAAGCCGCCCCCAGCGCATCGGCTCGCAGACGAAGCTGCGCAGCGGCGCGATCGACTTCTCGATGGACGGCCCGGTCACCAGCCGGTCGGCGGCCTCTTCCGGGATGCGGCGCTTCAGCTCGTCCCAGAACATCTCGTCGGTCCAGTCGTCCGGGCTGTCGGAGAGGTCGCACTGGATGTAGTAGCGAGACAGGCTGTCGTTGCGCATCGAGCAGAGCGCGAAGCCGCGCTCGGAATTGGCGTAGATGAGCTCGTCGGCGACGGGCGGCGTTTCGGACAGGACGCCGAGCCAGCCGAACGGGTAGGTCTTTTCGTATTCGGTCCGCTCGGCCGTCGGGATCTCCTGGCGCGAGGGGCCGTGGTAGCCGTCGCAGCCCGCCACGAAATCGCAGTCGAGCCGGTTCACCTTCCCGTCGTGGAGGAAGGTGACGAAGGGCGCCGCGGTGTCGAGGTCGTGGGGCTTCACGCCCCGGCATTCATGGATCACGGTGCCGCCCGCGGCATCGCGCGCCTCGTAGAGGTCGCGCGTCACCTCGGTCTGGCCGTAGACCATGACGTGCCTGCCCGTGAGCGCCTTGAAGTCGATCCGGAACTGCTCGTTCCCGTTGGCGAGAAGGGTGCCGTCATGGACGAAGCCCTCGCGCTCCATCCGGTCTCCCACGCCCGCCTCGTGCATCAGGTCCACGAGACCGGTTTCCAGCACGCCCGCACGGATGCGCGAGAGCACGTAGTCGCGCGAGCGGCGTTCGAGCACGACGCTCTCGATCCCCGCGCTGTGCAGAAGCTGCGAAAGAAGAAGCCCCGACGGCCCGCCCCCGATGATCGCGACCTGCGTGCGCATGTGCCCTCCCTGGATTTCCTGCGCGGAGGAAATCCGCTCGGCCAAGGCAAGTCAATGCGCGCCGGGCTCAGCCGAAGCGTTCCAGCACGCGGGCGAGGATCCCGGGATCCGCGTTGCCGCCAGAGATCGTCGCGATCACGGCGTCCCCCTCGATCTCGTCGGCGTGGAAAAGCGCGGCGGCCAGCGCCACCGCGCCGCCCGGCTCCGCCACCAGCTTGAGCCGCGTGGCGGCCAGCGCCATCGCGCGCATCGCCTCGGCGTCGGTCACCACGAGGCCGGGCCCCGCTAGGCGCCGGAGGACGGGGAAGGTCAGCTCGCCGGGCGAGGGCGTCAGGATCGCGTCGCAGAGCCCGCCGGCCTCGGCCGCGTTGCGCTCCCGCCGCCCCGAGGCGAGCGAGCGCGCCGTGTCGTCGTAATCCTCGGGCTCCACGGTGCGCACGCGCAGCCCCGGCGCGCGCATCTCCAGCGCCACCGCGATGCCCGCCGAGAACCCGCCGCCACCGCAGCAGACCAGGACGTCGGCCGCCTCGATCCCCTCCTCCGCCGCCTGCGCCGCGATCTCGAGCCCCGCGCTCGCCTGTCCCGCGATCACCTGCGGATCATCGTAGGGCTTCACGAGGGTGAGGCCCCGTTCGGCGGCCAGGCGGCCGCCGATCTCCTCGCGGCTGTCGAAATTCGCGCGGTCGTAAAGCACCACCTCGGCGCCGAGCGCGCGGGTGTTCTCGATCTTCAGGCGCGGCGCGTCCTTGGGCATGACGATCACCGCCGGCACCCCGTGCCTCCGCGCCGCCAGCGCCACGCCCTGCGCGTGGTTGCCGCTGGAATAGGCGATCACGCCGCGCCCCCGCGTCTCGGGCTCCAGCGCCGAAAGGGCGGACCATGCGCCGCGGAACTTGAAGCTGCCGGTGTGCTGAAGGCATTCGGGCTTCACCAGCACGCGCCGGCCCGCGATCTCGTCGAGAAAGGGCGAGGACAGAAGCGGCGTGCGCCGCACGACCCCATCGAGCCGCGCCTCGGCAGCGGTTACCAGTTCGGGCGTCATGCCGCGCGCTCCAGGTAGGTCTCGATCAGCCGCACCGCCTCGGGCTCGTCTAGGAACGGGACGTGCCCCCGGTCCGGGATTTCTGCGAAGAGCATGTCGGGCCTGCGGCGGCGCATCTCGGCCGCCGTGGCGGCGCTCAGCAGGTCCGAGTTCGCGCCGCGAACGAGGCCGAGCGGGATATCGCCCATACCGTCGAAAAGGGTCCAGGGATCGGGCAGCGACCCGGTGGCCGACTGCTCCAGAACGGCGTCGCGCAAATGCGCGTCGTAGCGGATCTCGAGCCCCTCGGGCGTTTCGGTCCAGAGCCGTTCGGCATGGGCGCGCCAGGTCTCTGCCGGCACGTTGCGAAACCCCGGGGCCATCGCCGCGGGCAGCGCCCGCGCGGCCTCCGCGATCGTGGCATAGGCGGGGCGGCGCCCGAGATAGTCCATGATCGCGGCCAGGCCGTCGGGCTCGATGACCGGGCCGATGTCGTTCAGGATGATGCCGCGCACGCGCTCGGGATGGGCCACGGCGAGCCACATCGCGATCAGGCCGCCGCGCGAGGTGCCGAGGATGCTCGCCGAGGCGATCCCGAGATGGTCGAGCAGGGCGAGCACGTCATGCCCTTCCCGGATGATGTTGTAGTTCTGCCAGTCCGGATCGTGGTCCGACCGGCCCCGGCCGCGGCTGTCCAGCCGGATCACCCGCGCGCACCCGGCGAAGCGTTCCGCGACGGGCGCGAAATCCTCCATGTTCCGGGTGAGCCCGGCGAGGCACAGCAGCGGGTGGCCCGTGCCCGTGTCGTCATAGGCGAGCGTGAGCCCGTCATCGGAGCGGAACTGTCGCGTCATGCCGACCTCGCGAGTTCGGGGATGTCGGAGAGGTCCCGAAGCACATGGGCGGGCCACCACGGCAGGCGGTCCATTGGCGCGCCGGCGCGGTTCACCCAGGCCGTCACGAAGCCGTATCCCGCGGCGGCCGCGGCGTCCCAGCCATTCGACGACACGAAAAGCACCTCGCCCCGCGCTGCGCCGAGACGGGCCTCGACGAGGTCGTAGACCGCGCGCGCTGGCTTGAAGATTCCGACCTCCTCGACCGAAAGCACCGCGTCGAGCGCATCGCCGATGCCGGCGCTCTCCACGGCGCCGGCCAGCATGTCGGGACTGCCGTTCGACAGGATCGCGCATCGCCTGCCGCCGGCCTTCAGCGCGCCGAGCACCCCCGCCACCTCCGGATAGGCGCCGAGTTCGCGGTAGAGCGCGAGAAGCCTGCTCCGCAGCTCGTCGTCTCCGTCCAGCCCCTCGGCCTCGAGCGTCCAGTCGAGCGCCTCGGCGGTCACGGTCCAGAAATCGGCATGTGCGCCGGTCACCGCCCGGAGCCACGAATATTCCAGCTGCTTGCGCCGCCACGCCTCGGCGAGCGCCGCCCAGCGTTCGGCCAGTGCCGCCCGGCCGGGCTCCCCGGCGGCCTCGCGGGCAGCGGCGGAGACATCGAAAAGCGTGCCGTACGCGTCGAACACGCAGGTGGTGATGGCCATGCTTTCCCTCCCGGTCGGGCCCGGAGACTGGCACGGCGCGCCGCAGCGGGAAAGGCGAAAAGCCGGGGCGGCGGGGTTTACATCCGGGGAAGGAAACCTCACCTTTGGGCGATCAACACGAGAACCCGCGGCGTGAGACGCGGCCTCGAAAGCACGACTCCCCCCAAAACAACTGATGGAATTACCATGACCGAGGTCAAACAGGGCGATACCGTCCGCATTCACTACACCGGCCGCCTGGCCGACGGCTCCACCTTCGACTCGAGCGAGGGGCGCGAACCGCTGGAGTTCACCGTGGGCTCGGGCCAGATCATCCCCGGGCTCGAGGCGGCCCTGCCGGGCATGACCGTCGGCGACACCAAGAAGGTCGATATCGTCGCGGACGATGCCTATGGCCAGCACGACCCGAACGCCCGTCAATCCGTCCCGCGCGGCGAAATCCCCGACAACATCCCGCTCGACGTCGGCACGCAGCTTCAGGTGCAGACGCCGCAGGGGCAGGTGATGCCCGTCACCGTGGCAGAAGTCACCGACGCGGAGGTGGTGCTCGACGCCAACCACCCGCTGGCGGGCAAGGATCTGAGCTTCGACATCGAACTGGTCGAGATCGCCTGAGCCCCAGGCCCCAAGCGCCATGACGGGCGCCGGCGGCGGGCAGAATGCGCGCCCCGGTCCCCGCACCGCCGGATGCACTCCGGCCTCCATCGCGCCTTCGGGCGCGATTTTCCTTTCCGTCACGCGCGGATGGCGTGCCGCGTCGGGTCAGCGGGGCGAGGCGAAAAGCCCCGTCAGCGCGCGCTTCACGATCGAACTCACCGAAGGCCGGGACAGCCGGCGGAAGGGCAGGGGGCGGCAGACCTCCAGCGCGGCCACGCCCACACGCGCGGTCAGCGCGCCGTTCACCACGCCCTCGCCGAAGCGCCGCGACAGCCGGCTCACCAGCCCGCCGCCCGCGATGGAGGACAGCATGTCGTCGCCCACGGCCACCGCGCCGGTGGCCACCAGGTGCGTGAAGACCGCGCGCAAGAGACGCAGGCTGCCCAGCGTGCCCGACCGGCCGCCGTAGATGTCCGCGATGCGCCGGATCATGCGGGTGTTGGCGGTGAGCGCGCCGATCACGTCCGCAAGCGCCAGCGGCACGATGGCCGTGATGGCGGCCACCTGCCGCGCCGCCGCCTCGATCTCGCGGCGGGCGGCGGCGTCGAGCGGGGCGAGCAGCTCCGCCTCGGCCAGCCCGAGCAATGCATCGGCGTCGAGCACCTCGGCTTCGCGCTCGGCCAGCCGCGCCCGCGCCCACTCGGTGTCGGGGCGTCGGGCGTAGAGCTCCTCGAGGCTTTTCAGGACCCGCCGCGCGGCCTCGAGATCCTGGCCCGACAGCGCGGCGTCCGCCTCGCGGTGCAGGCGGTCGATCCGCCCGAGGCGCGCGATGGCCGCCGCCTCGCGGACGACGATGGCCGCGAGAAGCAGCAGGATCGCGGCGCCCACCGCGGCCAGCGCCCAGCCGAGAACCGGCGCGCGGTCGATCAGGCGCATGACGAAGTCCCATGCGGCCACCGAGACGGCGGCGGCCACGAAGGCCAGCACCAGCCCCCAGAACCAGGCCGCGAGGCGCCCGCCGCGGCGCGCGGCGAGCGTCGCCACCGTCTGCATCGCGCGGCCCTCGGCCCCGGCCGCGTCGAGGTCGGGCACGGGCGGCGCGTCGGCCGGCGAGGCGCCCTGGGCCTCCTCCTCGTCGAGCTCGATCAGGACCGGGCCGTGCTTGCGTGTCATCTCGCCTCCTCCCGCTGCCAGACGAGCCGCACGTCCGGCAGCCGCGCGTCGTTGCCCTCGCCGAAGCTGAAGCGCGTCTCGTGAAAGCCCTCGCGGGCATAGAAGCGCCGCGCGCCTGCATTGGCCTGCAAGGTCCAGAGCGCGAGCCGGTCGGCCCGCGCCTTGGCGTCGTCGAGAAGCCGCTTGCCGAGGCCCTGCCCGCGCGCCTCCGGGGCGACGTAGAGCGCGTGGATCTCCTCGCCCCGCCGGGCGAGGAAAGCCACCGGCCCGCGCCATGTTCGGAGCGTGACCACGTCGCTGTCGCGGATGAGGCGGCAGAGGGCGAGCCGGTCCTCCGCCGTGCCGAGCGGCTGCTCCATCCACGGCGTCTCCCGGCTCCAGGCGCCCAGGATCCGCGCGAGCGGGCGCGCGTCTCGCGGGCGCGCGGGGGCGAGCGCGAGCCTCACAGCCGGTCCCCGAAAAGGATCTGCGCGGCGCGGTCCAGCCGGATATGCGGCGGGCCGTCCCCGGGTTTCAGCGTCAGCGGCGCGGGCGCGAAGCGCATGTTGGAGAAATCCGCCTCCAGCCATGTCTCCCGGCCCTCCCGTGCCGGCGCGAGAAGTTCCGAGGGATTCTCGGGCAGCGCCCCGGGGTAGAAGGCGGCCTGCCGCCCCGTTTCGAGGACGCGCCCGCGCACGCAGGGAAGCTCCTCCCCCTCATGGGTCACCATCTCCTCGGTGGTGGCCCGCAGCGCCGCGATGGAAAGCGCGGATGTCTCCGCGCCGGCGAAATGGGCGCGCTCGCGCGCCTCGCGCATCATCGCTTCGATGATCGCCGTGAGGCGCGGGTGCTGCCTGTGGTGCAGGTGGTCGGCCTTCGTCGCGGCAAAGAGGATCTTCTCGACCCGCTTGCCGCGCAGGATCTGGCTCAGGAAGTCGTTTCGGCCGGGGCGGAAGGCCGACAGGATGTCGGCCATGGTGCGCCGCAGGTCCTCGACCGCGCGGGGGCCGGCATGGATCGCGCCGAGCACGTCCACGAGCACCACCTGCCGGTCGATCCGGGCGAAATGCTCGCGGAAGAAGGGGCGGACGACCGCGCGCTTGTAGGCGTCGTAGCGCCGCTCCATCTCTCGCCAGAGCCCGCGGCGGGGCGGCGACGCCTCGGGCGGCAGTGGCGCGAAGGTCAGCGCCGGGGAGCCCGCGAGGTCGCCGGGCATCAGGAACCGGCCCGGAGAGAGATCCGAGAACCCCGCCGCGCGCGCCTGGGCCAGATAGGCGGTGTAGGCCTCTGCCAGCGTCTTCGCCTCGGGCTCTTCCCAGTCGGCGCGGCCGGACGCGGCGGCGGCAGCGCGCAGGTAGTCCCCGCCACCCGGCCGCGCGTCGAGCCGCGCGAGCGTTTCCTCGGACCATTCGCGGTAGCTGCGTTCCATCAGCGTCAGGTCCAGAAGCCATTCGCCGGGATAGTCCACGATATCCAGATGGACGATGCGCGGCCCCGCCAACCCGCCTAGAAGCCCCGTGGGCCGGACCCGGAACGACAGGCGCAGCTCGCTGACCGAGCGCGTGCTTTCGGGCCAGTGCGGCGCGGCGGCGGTGAGCGCGGCAAGATGCGTCTCGTAGTCGAAGCGCGGTACCGTGTCGTCGGGCTGCGGCTGAAGGTAGGCGGCCTCCATCCGTCCCTCGGCGGCGGCGGCGAGCCCGCTCATCCGGCCGCGCTCGATCAGGTTGGCCACGAGCGAGGTGATGAAAACGGTCTTGCCCGCCCGCGACAGCCCGGTCACGCCAAGGCGGATGACGGGCTCGAAGAAGGTCTCGCTGATCCTGTCGCCGACGCTTTCGACCCCGCGGGCCAGCCCGTCGGCGAGCGTTCCGATGACCAAGGCGCGATGCTCCCCTCTGACGCCGGGCCACGATAGACACCGCGCCGGGCGCTGGCCAGAGGCCGCGGACCGGCCCGCTTTCGGATTGCCGGCGCGCGCCCGGCGCGGCAGTCTGGCGCCGACCCGGAAGGAGGTTCCGCCCATGCCCGCGCTCAAACCCACGGGGATCTTCGGCACCGTCACCTGGATCGGCCGCGTGGCCGATCGCGAGGCCGCGCTCGTCGCCGAGGCGCTGGAGGCGGCGGAACTGACCTTCGCCGGGATCGCCGGGGAAAGCCACGGCGGCCTCACGCGGCGGTCCTGCTCGCGCGTGGTGGCGCAGCACCCCAAGGGCACCGAGATCCGCAACGTGCGCCAGCTTTCCGTGCTCTCCGCCGAGGAGATCGCCCTGATCGCCGCCGAGTTGGGGCTTGCCGCCCTCGATCCCGCCTGGCTCGGCGCGTCGCTCGTGGTGCAGGGGATCGCGGATTTCTCGCATGTCCCGCCGTCCTCGCGCCTGCAGGCGCCGGCGGGCGCGACGCTCGTGGTGGACATGGAAAACCGGCCCTGCCACCTGCCCGCGAAGGTCATCGACGCGGCCGCGCCGGGGAAGGGCCGGACGTTCAAGGCAGCCGCGCGCGGCCGGCGCGGCGTGACCGCCTGGGTGGAGCGGGAGGGCGAAATCCGCCTCGGCGACGCGCTGCGCCTGCATGTCCCCGACCAGCCGGCCTGGGCGCCTCCCGACGCCCGGCGCGCGGTCTGAGCCGGCCGGCGCGCGCGGCGTTTCCGATCCGAAACGCGAGCCGCGACACCTCGCCGCAAGCGCGACCGGAAATGTCGGAAACGCGCGCCGCCCCCCGGGGCCCGCGCGGTATAGGCGGGCCGGACCCCCGCCGGCGCGACGCCACGCGCCGGCCAGAGACAAGGACAGCCGAGCCATGAGCCACAAATCCGACATCGAGATCGCCCGCGAGGCGCAGAAGAAACCGATCCAGGAGATCGGCGCGAAGCTCGGCATCGGGGCCGAGGACCTGCTGCCCTATGGCCACGACAAGGCGAAGGTCAGCCAGGCCTTCATCGACCGGGTCCAGGGCAACGCGAACGGCAAGCTCATCCTCGTGACCGCGATCAACCCCACCCCCGCGGGCGAGGGCAAGACGACCACCACCGTGGGCCTCGGCGACGGGCTGAACCGGATCGGCAAGAAGGCCGCGATCTGCATCCGCGAAGCCTCGCTCGGCCCCTGCTTCGGGATGAAGGGTGGGGCCGCGGGCGGCGGCTACGCGCAGGTCGTGCCGATGGAGGAGATGAACCTCCACTTCACGGGCGATTTCCACGCGATCACCTCGTCGCACAACCTGCTTTCCGCGATGATCGACAACCACATCTACTGGGGCAACGAGCTCGGCATCGACGAGCGCCGGGTGGTCTGGCGCCGCGTGCTCGACATGAACGACCGCGCCCTCCGCGACATCGTCACCTCGCTCGGCGGCGTGGCCAACGGCTTCCCGCGCCAAACCGGCTTCGACATCACCGTGGCCTCGGAGGTAATGGCGATCCTCTGCCTCGCCACCTCGCTTTCCGACCTCGAGCGCCGGCTGGGCGACATCATCGTGGCCTACACCCGCGACAAGGCGCCGATCACCTGCCGCGACCTCAAGGCCGACGGCGCGATGGCGGTGCTGCTCAAGGACGCGATCCAGCCCAACCTCGTGCAGACGCTGGAGAACAACCCCGCCTTCGTCCATGGCGGACCCTTCGCCAACATCGCCCATGGCTGCAACTCCGTGATGGCGACGAGCACCGCGCTCAAGATCGCCGACTACGTGGTGACCGAGGCGGGCTTCGGGGCCGATCTGGGCGCCGAGAAGTTCATGAACATCAAGTGCCGCAAGGCGGGCCTCGCGCCCGCGGCGGTGGTGGTGGTGGCCACGGTGCGCGCGATGAAGATGAACGGCGGCGTCGCCAAGGCCGATCTCGGCGCGGAGAACGTCGACGCCGTGAAGGCGGGCTGCGCCAATCTCGGCCGGCACATCGAGAACGTCAAAAGCTTCGGCGTGCCGGTCGTCGTCGGCATCAACCATTTCGCCGGGGACAGCGAGGCCGAGATCGCGGCGGTGCAGGACTACGTGGCCGGGCAGGGCTCCGAGGCGATCCTCTGCAAGCACTGGGCCGACGGCTCCGCGGGGATCGAGGAACTGGCGACCCGCGTGGCCGAGATCGCCGACAAGGGCGAGGCCAACTTCGCGCCGCTCTACCCCGATGAGATGGGCCTTCTCGAGAAGGTCGAGACGATCGCCAAGCGCATCTACCGCGCGGACGAGGTGCTGGCCGACCAGAAGATCCGAACCCAGCTGAAGGAATGGGAGGCCGCGGGCTACGGCAATCTGCCGGTCTGCATGGCCAAGACGCAGTATTCCTTCACCACCGATCCCACCCGGCGCGGCGCGCCCAACGGCCACTCCGTGCCGATCCGCGAGGTGCGCCTTTCGGCCGGCGCGGGCTTCGTGGTGGTGATCTGCGGCGAGATCATGACCATGCCGGGCCTGCCCTCGGCACCCGCGGCCGAAACCATCCGGCTGAACGACGAAGGCTTCATCGAGGGGCTCTTCTGACCGGGGGATAAAGGGAATATGCGTGCGAGCACGCACCCTGCGCCAGGCGCTGCTGTCGGGTGCGTGCTCGCATGCACCCGCTATGGCAGACGCGGGACATGACAGCAGAACACAGAGCGAGGATCGGCATGACGGCGACAATCATCGACGGGAAGGCCTTCGCCGCCCGTATCCGCGGCGAGGTGGCGGAGCATGTGGCGCGGCTCAAGGAGGCGCACGGCATCCAGCCGGGTCTCGCCGTGGTGCTGGTGGGCGAGGATCCGGCGAGCCAGGTCTATGTCCGCAACAAGCACGCCCAGACGCTCGAGGCCGGGATGGAAAGCTTTGAGTACCGCCTGCCCGCCGACACGCCCGAGGCCGATCTTCTGGATCTCGTGGCCCGGCTCAACGCGGACCCGGCGGTGCACGGCATCCTTGTGCAGCTGCCGCTGCCCGGCCATGTCGACGCGGAAAAGGTCATCAACGCGATCGACCCGGCGAAGGACGTGGACGGCTTCCACATCTCGAACGTGGGGCTGCTGGGCACGGGGCAGAAGGCGATGGTGCCCTGCACGCCGCTCGGCTGCCTGATGATGCTTCGCGACCATCTGGGCAGCCTCTCGGGGCTGGAGGCGGTGGTGATCGGGCGCTCGAACATCGTGGGCAAGCCCATGGCGCAGCTGCTTCTCGGCGACAGCTGCACCGTCACCGTCGCCCATTCGCGCACCCGCGACCTGCCCGGGGTGGTGCGCCGCGCCGACATCGTGGTGGCGGCGGTGGGCCGGCCCGAGATGGTCGAGGGCGACTGGATCAAGCCCGGCGCCACGGTGATCGACGTGGGCATCAACCGCGTGGACGCACCCGAAAAGGGCGAGGGCAAGACGCGCCTCGTCGGCGACTGCGATTTCGAGAGCTGCGCGGCGGTCGCGGGCGCCATCACGCCGGTGCCGGGCGGCGTCGGCCCGATGACCATCGCCTGCCTCCTCGCCAACACGCTCACGGCCTGCTGCCGCGCCAACGGGCTGCTCGAGCCCGAGGGCCTGACTGCCTGAAGCCTAGCCCTGCCCGCGGGGCGCGACCGCGACCATCGTGCCCTGCAGGAGCGCCACCTGCGTCTCTGCGTCCCAGACCTCGGCGCTCACCACGCTGAGGCGGCGCCCGGCGCGCACGACGCGCCCCGTCGCCGTCAGCAGCGGGCCGCGCGCCGGGGCGAGCAGGTTGATCTTGATCTCCGCGGTCAGCACCTCCGCGCCCTCGGGCATGAGCGTGAGCGCGGCGTAGCCCGCCGCGCTGTCGCCGATGGCGAAGGGAAGCGCCGCGTGGGCATAGCCGTGCTGCTGACGCGCGCCCTCTACCACCGGGGCCTCGATCACCGCCGCGCCTTCGGAAAGACGCACGAGACGCGCGCCGAGCGTCGTCATCATGCTCTGCGCGGCGAAGCTTTCACGGATGCTGGCCTCGCGCGCGGGCCCGAGCGGCGGGGTCGGGGCGGGATCGGGCATCGGCTCTCAGGCTCCCTTGCAGTGCGCGCTCAGTTTCGCCCGCCGCGGCCCAATGTGGCAAGCGGGCGGGGCCGGGCGCGCCCATGACGCATGGGCACCGCCACGGGCCGCGCCCCCGTCAGTACCGCGCGGGCGTCCGGCCCCATCAGCGCCTGCAGCGCATCCGCGTCCGTGCGCAGACCGCCGGTGTAGGTGCCGTAGGCGGGCAGGATCGCGCGGTGCGTGTCGATCAGGAAGGCCGGCCGCGTGATGCGCGCGCCGCGCCCCGAAAGGCTCGCCTTCGGGTGGTAGTGCCCCGAGACCTCGCCCTCCGCACCGGGCCCGGCGATGTGGCGGAAGACGAGCGGCGGCTCGGCGGCGTCCACGAGATGGGCGCCCCCCAGCGTCACCGGCCCCGGATCGTGGTTGCCGGCGATCCAGATCCAGCGCCGCCCCGCCTGCATCCGCGCGATCCGCAGCAGCACCTCTTCGGGCAGGGCGGCGGCCGCGTCGTCGTCGTCGAAACTGTCGCCGAGGCAGATCACCGTCGCGGCCCCCGTCGCGGCCAGATCGGCGGCGAGCCGGTCGAGCGTGTCCTGCGTCTCGTAGGGTGGAAGCGTCGGACCCCCGCGCCGCGCCACCCGCTCGGCCTTGCCCAGATGGAGGTCGGAGACGCAGAGGAGCCGCCGCGCCGGCCACCAGAGCGCGCCGGAGCCCAGCGCCTCAAGCGCCGCGCCGGCGAGGGTGAAGGCGTACCCGTTCATGCATTGTTCCCTGCCCCGTTTCAGCGCGCGAGGCAAGGGGAGAGACGCGGCCAGGTGCGCGCGCCCGGGCGCCTCAGGGCGGGAGGCCCGCGTCTTCCATGAGCTGCGCCGCGGCCTCCTCGAGCAGGCGCTCGCGCCCCGCCCCCTCCACCGGCACGCGCCCCGGCTCCAGGAAGAGCGGCGCCGAGAGCGGGCTGAGACGGTTCAGCGCGACGTGGTCGATCCGCCCGGCCACGCGTTCGGTCATGGCGCGCAGGCGCCCGAAATCCACGAGCCCCCGCATCGCCTCGTCGCGCGTGATGCGCATGAGCAGATGATTGGGGTCGTATTTGAGCAGCGTGTCGTAGAGGATGTCGGAGGAGAAGGTGGCCTGCCGTCCCGTCTTGCGCTGGCCGGGCATGTTGCGCTCGATGAGGCCCGCGATGGTCGCCGAGGCGCGGAACGTCCGCTTCATCACCGCGTTCGCGGCAAGCCAGCGCGCCAGCCCCCGCTCGAGCGCGTCAGGATCGAAGAGCGGCGCGGGGTCGGCCACCGCCTCGAGCCCCCAGATCAGCGTGGCGTAGTCGGTGGCCACGAAGCCGAGCGGCGCAAGGCCATCCTCTTCCATCCGCTTGGTGAGGAGAAGCCCGAGCGTCTGCTGGGCGTTCCGCCCCGCGAAGCCGTAGGCGACGAGATGGGCGCGCCCCTCGTGCGGGAAGGTCTCGACCAGTAGGCGCCCGGGTTCCGGCAGGCGCGAGACCTCGCGCTGAAGCGCCAGCCACTCCGCCGTGTGGGCGGGAAGCTGCGGCCAGCGCCCGGCGGCGAAAAGGCGCAGGATGCGTTCGGAAAGCTGCGTGGAGGTGGCGAATTTCGTGCCGCCGAACACGGCGATCCTGGGCGTGCCGGTGGCGGCGTTCGAGACCTCCAGCGTCAGTTCGCGCAGCCCCTCGTAGCGCACCACGCGCCCGCCGATGAGAAAGGTATCCCCCGGCGTCAGGGTCGCGGCGAAGGCCTCTTCCACCTCGCCCAGCGACGGGCCGCGCCCGCGCATCCGCACCTTCAGAAGCTCCGCGTCCTGGATGGTGCCCGCGTTCATGCGGATGCGCCGTGCGGTGCGCGGGTCGCGCAGCGCCCAGCGCCCGTCCGGCCCCTGCCGAAGCCGTTGCCAGCGGTCATAGGCGCGCAGCGCGTAGCCGCCGGTCGCCGCGAAATCGAGGCAGGCGTCGAAATCCGTCCGTGCAAGATCCGCGTAGGGTCCGGCGCGGCGCAGCTCGGCGAAAAGCGCGTCGGCATCGAAGGGTCCCGCGCAGGCCGTCAGCAGGATGTGCTGGCAGAGCACGTCGAGGGGGCCCGGGCCGCGCGGCGCCCCGTCGAGCTCGCCCGCGCGCACCGCCTCGAGCGCGGCCACGCATTCCACCACCTCGAAGCGGTTGGCGGGCACGAGACGCGCCTTCGACGGCGCATTGTAGCGGTGGTTCGCGCGCCCGATCCGCTGCACGAGGCGCTTGACGTTCTTCGGCCCGCCCACCTGGATGACGAGGTCCACGTCGCCCCAGTCGATCCCGAGATCGAGCGAGCCGGTGCAGACCACGGCGCGGAGCTCGCCCGCCGCCATCGCCGTCTCCACCCGCTCGCGCTGGGCGCGGTCGAGGCTGCCGTGATGGATGCCGATGGGAAGCCCGTCGTCATTGGCCATCCAGAGCGCGCGGAAGAAGATCTCCGCCTGCGCGCGGGTATTGTGGAAGACGAGCGTGGTGCGGTGGCGTCGGATCTCCCGCAGGACGTCGCCCACGGCGTAGACCCCGCCGCCGCCGGCCCAGGGCGGCGCCTGCGCCGTGTCCAGCATGGCGATGTCGGGCGCGGGGACCGGATCGGCCGCGAGCACGTCGCAGGGGTCGGGATGGGGCGCGAGAAAGCGGGCCAGTGCGGGCGGATCCTCCACCGTCGCGGAAAGCCCGACGCGGCGCAGCCCCGGACGCAGCGTCTGCAGGCGGGCGAGGGCGAGCGCCAGCTGGTCGCCGCGCTTCGATTCAGCGATCGCGTGGATCTCGTCGACGACGACCCGCTCGAGCCCGGCGAAGATCCGCGGCGCATCCTCGTAGGAGGTCAGGAGCGCCAGGCTTTCGGGCGTCGTCAGCAGGATGTGCGGCGGGTCCGCGCGCTGGCGCGTGCGCCGGCTCTGGGCGGTGTCGCCGGTGCGGTCTTCCACGCGCACCGGCAGCCCCATCTCCTCGATCGGCCGGGCGAGGTTGCGGCGGATGTCGGCGGCGAGCGCCTTGAGCGGCGAGACGTAGAGCGTGTGAAGACCGCGATGCGTCCCGTCGGCGAGCTCTGTGAGCGAGGGCAGGAAGCCTGCGAGCGTCTTGCCGCCACCCGTCGGCGCCACGAGCAGGAGCGCGCGCGCGTCCTTGCGCGCCAGCAGCTCCAGCTGGTGGGGATGCGCCTGCCAGCCACGGGCGGCGAACCATTGGGCAAACGGGGCGGGCAGGGCGGTCATGCACGACAGATAGGGAGGGGCCCAAGAGTTTTCGAAAACTCTTGGGAAAATTCTTCGAAGAATTTTCCGCCCGCCCGGGCCGGGCGGCTCACTTCACGATCTTCTCGTCCCGCACGAACATGTTGGCCCAGGCCCGGTCGACGAGTTCGGGCGACATCTGGTAGGGGATGCCCTCGAACTCGCAGATCGAGATCATCTGGTCGATCAGGAAGATCGGCTGGTAGTTGGCGTAGACGTTCCCGATCGTCGGATACTTGTTCTGAAGCAGGTGGATGAGCGCGTCCTCGTCGAGCGGCATCTTCTTCTTGCGCGCCACGAGCGCGAAGATCTTCAGGAAATTCTCCTGCGTCGGTCCGTCCACCTTGATCTTGAAGAAGATCCGGCGCAGCGCGGCCTGGTCGAAGATCTCGTTCGGGTGGAAGTTCGTCGAAAAGATCACCAGCGTGTCGAAAGGCACCTCGAACTTCTCGCCCGACTGCAACGCGAGGATGTCTTTCGATTCCTCGAGCGGCACGATCCAGCGGTTCACGAGCGCCTGGGGCGGATCGGCCTGGCGGCCGAGGTCGTCGACGATGAAGATGCCGCCCGAGGCCTTCAGCTGAAGCGGCGCCTGGTAGGTGCGCGCCGTGGGATTGTAGACGAGATCGAGCATGGAAAGCGAAAGCTCGCCCCCCGTGATCACCGTGGGCCGCTCGCAGCGCACGTAGCGCGTATCGAAGGTGCGTCTGCGGCGCAGGCTCGTCGGGTCGTCCACCTCCTCCTCGGCGGCGGAGTGCACGATCGGGTCGTAGACGGTGATCACCTGGCCCGCGTATTCGATCGCGCGGGGCACGTAGATCTTGTCGCCCATCGCGTCGCGGATGCCGTTCGAGATCGACGATTTCCCGTTGCCCGGCGGCCCGTACATCAGGATCGACCGGCCCGAGCTGACCGCGGGGCCGAGATGGTCGAGCAGATCCTCGGGCAGCACGAGGTGCCCCATCGCGTTGACGAGCTGGGCGCGGGTGATCTGGATGTCGCGGATCGACTGGCGGCGCATCTGCTCGCGGTAGGCCTGAAGCGGCACCGGCATGGCACCGAAATATTCCGACTGCGAGAGCGCGTCGAGCGCGCGGGACTTCCCCGCATCGGTCAGCTGGTAACCCATCTCGTTGCCGGCATTGGCGCTCAGCGTGCCGGTCGCCTCGACCAGCTTCTGCTGGCGCGCGAGGTCCACGAGTTCCTGCGTGACGTTCACCGGAAGGCAGACCGCGCGGGCGAGATCGGAGGCGAGGTCGAGGTTCTTGCGGAACATCGTCTTGAGCAGGATGTCGCGCATCATCACGAGCGGAAGTTCCATCTCGTCCAGCCGCCTCGGCGGCGGTGGCGGTTCCACTCTCGTGCTCGCGGCGGGTTGCATGTTCATCGGCGGTCCCCCGGTTTTGCCTGCACGGCGGCGAAGATGCGTCCGGATCGCGGGCGCGACAGGGAATAACGGTGGCGTTTTCGTGGCATTTCGTGCCGTCCCCTCCTCTCAGCTGCCCCACACGGCGCCGAGCGCCAGATAGGCCGCGAGCGTGCCGCCCAGGGCGAGGCCCATGGGGAAGTCGCGCCCGCGGGTCCAGCTTTCCCAGTCCGGCGCGAGTTGGCGCAGCGGCGTCGCGCGAACGAGGCGGTGCGACACGAAGGCGGCCAGCAGGACCGCCGCGAAGAGCGCGATCAGGAACCGCATGTCGCCGGGATGAATGAAGGGCGCGGCCGCGGCGGCGAACTTGGCGTCCCCCGCGCCCATGACGCCGGCCGCGTTCAGCACGATCCCGAGCGCCAGCACCACGGCAAGTTGCACGAGCCGCCAAGGGTACTCCGCAAGTGGCAGCGCCACGAGCCCCACGGCGAGGAAGATGCCCAGAAGCGCCAGCACCGCCCGGTTGGGGATCTTCATGGCGCGCATGTCCGACCAGCAGACGTAAAGGCAGACCGGCACCACGAAGGGCAGGAACCACTGCGCTGACGCGGCGCTGATCTGCAGCATCTGCGAGCCGTCCCGGTCAGCCGCGGGTGTTGCCTTCGAGCGCCGCCAGGCTTCTTGCGGCGGCCTCGAAGTGCTGCGGATGGGTCTCGATGGCCTCGCGGAAGATGCCCTTGCCGGTCTCGGTATCGCCACGCTTCACCGCGGCGAGCCCGAGGGTGTGCAGCAGCTGGGCGCGCTCCACCTGGCTCATCGGGATGACGGGGAGGGTGTAGTTGCCCTGCGCGCCCCGGGCCATGACGAGATTGTTCTTGGCGGTGAAAAGCTTTTCGTCTTGCCGGATCGCCTCGAGAAAGAGCCGCTCGGCCCCCGCGTAATCGCCGCGCGAGAGTTTCGAGAAGCCCCAGTTGTTCATCACGTTCGCGGGTTGTGTGGTCAGCCCCACCGCCGTTTCGTAGAAACTGTCGGCCTTCTTCCAGTCCTTCTCGCTGTCGGCGATCATCGCTTCGAGGCGGTAGCGCCGGAACGTCTCGTGCGTGGGCGGGATCGAGTCGAGCACCTCGCCGGCGCGGCCCCACTGGTCCGCCCGGATCAGCGCGTCGGCGAACGCGACGCTGTCCTCGTCGGTGGCCTCCTCGTGGGCCGCCACCTTTTCCCAGGCCGGGACGGCCTCGGTGTTGCGCTTGGCGCGCACGAGCGATGTGGCGAGACCGCGCAAGAGGTCGATCCGCTCCGGCTCGGCGGCGCTGGCCCGCTGGAAATAGTTCACCGCCTCGCCCGGGTCGGCGGATGTCAGCATCACGTCGTTGAGGTTGCTTTCATCGACGACGTTGAGATCGGCCAGCTTGCGGTCCACGGCATTGCCGTTCGTCCCCGCGCAGCCGGACAGGGCGACGACCCCCGCTAGGCAGAGGGACACGAAGATGGGGTGGCGCATTTGCCTGCGTCCTTTTGCTGCTCTTGCCTCTCAAGGTACGCGGCGGATCAGGTATTCGCTGCTTCCGCGGCGCACCAGCTTGTAATTTTGCTGCTCAGCGTCCACAGCATACGCGGTTTCGTCGAGTTTTGCGAGCGCAAGTCGCAGATTGTCGCGAATCGCGTCACTTTCGCCATCGTCGAGCGCGTAGGCTTTTCGCAGGATCTGCACCGCCTCGGCCGTATTTCCGCGTTCCAGCAGCACCACGCCGAGATTGTTCCAGACCTCGGGCCATGCGTCGCCGCTGTCGGTTGCGCGCCGCAGGAGCGTTTCGGCCTGATTGAGGCGCCCCAACCCGAGATTGGCCGATCCGAGCGCGCTCAGCACCTCGGGCGTGAGCCCGTCGCGCGCCCCCGCGCGCCGGAACGCATCGAGGGCAAGCTCGTATTCTCCGGCCTCCATCAGGCGGTGGCCGACCACCAGCCCGTCGACGGCCTCGCCGCGCGGATCGATGGCAGGGGCGAAGGGGGTGGCCTCGTCGGGCGCACCGGGAAGGACGGAGCAGGCGCCGAGGGCGAGCGTCAGCGATATCGTCGTAAGCGCCCCCGCCCGCCTCATCGCTAGTTGCCGGACATCTCGCCCAGCTTCGCGATGCCGATGGCCGAGGGGCCGATGAGGATGATCAGAAGCGGCGGCACGGTGAGCATCATGGTCGTGAGCGTCATCTTGGTCGGCAGCTTATTCGCTTTTTCCTCGGCGCGCATCACCCGTTTGTCGCGCATCTCGGCGGCGTAGACCCGGAGCGCTTCGGAAATCGACGTGCCGAAGGTCTGGCTCTGGATCAGCACCGTGACGAAGCTCGACACGTCCTGGACGCCGCAGCGCTCGCCCATGTCGGTGAGAACCTGCGCCTTGTCCTTGCCCGCCTTCATCTCGTGGCTGACGATCTCGTATTCGTCGGCAAGCGAGGGGAAGGAGGCCCGCAATTCCCTGGCGACCCGGATGATCGCCTGGTTGAGGGACTGCCCGGCCTCGACGCAGACGAGAAGCATGTCTAGGGAATCGGGAAAGCCGTCGGTGATTTCCTCCTTGCGCTCCTCGACGCGCCGCGTGACCCAGTATTTCGGCAGCAGGTAACCCGCCGCGCCAGGGCCGAGCACGTACAAGGCGAGCTGCTGCGGGCTCGTGTTATCGGCGTCCCCGAAGGCGAGCAGGTAGGCGACCCCGAGGACGAGGCCGAACAGGCCGAACGCCATCTGGGCGAAGTGAAAGATGCGCACCGCCTCGCGCGAGCGGTAGCCCGCGCGCAGAAGCTTCAGCTTGATCGCCGAAAGTTCCTTCGCGTCCTGGGGCTCCAGGAAGTTGGCATAGCGCTTGAGTTTCTCGCCCTTCTCGCGCTGCCGCAGCGCGGCCTGATTCTCGCGGTCGGTGTCGCGCTTCTCGCGGGTCGCATCCTTCAGCTTGTCCAGCGGGTCCTTCTTCACGTTCAGCATGAAGGGAACGGTGAGAAGCACGAGCAGCAGGCCGAGGCCGCCCACCGCGATCATCGGGCCGAGCGGACCCAGCATTTCGATCAGGACGTCGTTGATGGGCGCGAGAGGGTTCATGGACTCAGACCTTGATGTTGATCAGCATGCGCATGACGAAAAGGTTCGCCGTGAGGAAGATGCCCACCAGGAAGCAGGCCGGCACGAACCACGGGTGGTCCAGGACCTCGTCGTAGTAGTTGGGGTCGAGGATGTTGATCGCGATCAGCGCGACGATCGGGAAGGCCGAGAGGAACTTGCCCGACCATTGCGCCTCGGCCGTGATCGCCTTGACGCGGCGGAAGAGGCGGAAGCGCGCCCGGATCACCTGGGCGAGGCCGGCGAGGATCTCGGCCAGGTTGCCGCCCGACTGCTGCTGGATCGTGACGGCCACTGACAGGAACCGGAGGTCCTGGATGTCGAGGCGCTCGGCCATGTGGCGCAGCGCCTCGCCCACGTCCCGGCCATAGGCGGCCTCGTCCGCGATCACGCCGAATTCGGTGGCCAGCGGGTCCGCGATCTCCTTTGAGACGATCGAGATGGCCGAGGAGAAGGGATGGCCGACGCGCAGCGAGCGCACCATCAGCTCCACCGCGTCGGGGAGCTGCTCCTCGATCATCGCGATCCGCTTCTTCGCCTTTGAGTTCACCCAGAAATAGACGCCGCCCACGCCCATGGCGACCGCGGTCACTAGGCGCACCGCAAGGCCCGTCTCGGTGGCGACCGAAAGGCCGATGAACGCCACCATGGTCAGCGCCACCATGATCAGGATGAGTTGCTTCGGCGTGAAGGCGATGGCGGCCTTCTGCGCCCGGTCCGCGAGCAGCGAATAGAGCGGCACGGAGCGCGAGCGCATGTGCTGGTCCATCTCTTTGCGGAGCTTTGCCAGCACCTCCTCGCGCCGCCCGCCGGACTGAAGCATCTCGAGCCGGCGATTGACCCGGTTGTTGAGGCTGATCGACTTGCCGAAAACGGTCAGGTAGATCCCCTCGACAAGCACGAGGACGCTTACGAAGATCGCGCCGTAGATGAGTGGTTCTGCCGAGACTTCCATGGCTTACTCCGCCGCCACAGGGTCGAAGATGGCCGGCGGCAGGTCGTAGCCCCACATCCGGAAACGCTCGGCGTAGTGGCTGCGCACGCCGGTCGCGGTAAAGTGTCCGATGATCTTGTTTTCGGGCGTCAGGCCCACGCGCTGGTAGCGGAAGACCTCCTGCATGGCGATCACGTCGCCCTCCATGCCGGTGACCTCGGTGATGGACACCATCCGGCGCGAGCCGTCCTGCAGGCGGCTCGCTTGCACGATCAGATGCACGGCGCTGGCGATCTGGCTGCGCATCGCCTTCAGCGGCATCTCGATGCCGGCCATCGCGATCATGTTCTCCAGACGCGAGACGGCATCGCGGGCGTTGTTGGCGTGGATCGTGGTCATCGAGCCGTCGTGGCCGGTGTTCATGGCCTGCAGCATGTCGATGACCTCCTCGCCGCGCGTCTCGCCGACGATGATCCGGTCGGGGCGCATCCGGAGCGCGTTCTTCAGACAGTCGCGCTGGGTGACGGCGCCCTTGCCCTCGACGTTGGGCGGGCGGCTTTCCATCCGGCCGACATGCGTCTGCTGCAGCTGGAGTTCGGCGGTGTCCTCGATCGTCAGGATCCGTTCGGCGTCGTCGATGAAGCTCGACAGCGCGTTGAGCGTCGTCGTCTTGCCCGAGCCGGTACCGCCCGACACGATGATGTTGAGCCGGCAGGCCACCGCGGCCTGAAGGTAGGCGGCCATCTCCTCGTTGAAGGCGCCGAAGCGGATCAGGTCGTCGATCCCGAGCTTTTCTTTCTTGAATTTCCGGATCGAGACGAGCGAGCCGTCCACCGCCACGGGCGGAACCATTGCGTTGAAGCGCGAGCCATCCGCCAGGCGGGCGTCGACGTAGGGGTTGGACTCGTCGACGCGGCGGCCAACCGCCGAAACGATCTTGTCGATGATTCGCAGCAGGTGACGCTCGTCCTTGAAGGTGACGTCGGACATCTCGAGCCGGCCGTTGCGCTCCACGAAGATCTGGTGCGGGCCGTTCACGAGGATGTCGTTGACGCTGTCGTCCTGGAGAAGCGTCTCGAGCGGGCCGAGGCCGCGGACCTCGTCGTAGAGTTCCTGGGTGAGGGTGGCACGATCGTCGCGATTCAGGACGATGCCGCGTTCCTGAAGGTATTCGCCGGCGATGTCCGAGATCTCGGCGCGAAGATCGGCCTCGGTGGCGTGCTCCAGCGCGGCGAGGTTCAGGTTGTCGAGCAGCTCGCGATGCAGGTCGAGCTTGATCTCGCCCATCTTCTCCTTGCGCTTCTTTTCCTTGTCCTGCGGACCCGCCTGCGCGGGCCGGTAGGGCATCGGCTTGCGGATGACCGCAGGCTGGTCGACGGGCTGGGCGCGCGGGATCTCGGCGACCTTGGGGCTGCCACCGCCGGGCTTCTGGGCCGGTTCCTGACCGGGCTTCTTGTAGCGCGAAAACATGGGGGCTCCTTCGGGTGCGTCAGGCGGCGGCTTCGGCGTTCGACTGGCCGATGTCGTAGAGCGACTGCGCGAGCTTCGCGATTTCGCGGCGGAGCGGGTTCTTCGCGGCGGAACTGGCCAGCGGAAGCCCGTGGTCGCCGCTCTGCATCACCGGGCGCCCGCCGTCGGGAAGCTGAAGCTCGATGGAGATTCCGAGCGATTCGGCCATCCGCTTCACGCGGGACTTGCCGTTGAGGTCGGTGAACTTGGGCGCGCGGTTGAGCCCGAAGCGCAGCTTCTCGAAGGGCAGCTCCTCGGCCTGCAGCGCCCGCTTCAGGCGCAGCGCGTTCTGGGCCGAGCGCATGTCGAGCTCGATCAGCGCGAAATACACATGCGCGGCGCTCAGGACCGTCTCGGTCCATTGCGTCACGGTGGAGGGCATGTCCACCAGCACGAAATCGAAATGCCGCGCCGCGGTGTTCAGCAGCTTTTCCACATCGGGCGGCCCCATCAGGTCGAGAGGCACCAGTTCCGACGGGGAGGTGAGCACCTGCATGCGATCCTCGAAGGACATGAGCGCCTGCCCGAAGGCCTCGGCGTCCATCGCCTCGATGTCGGAGATGAGTTCCAGCACGGCCTCGCGGCGGGGTAGGTCGAGGTAGGTGGCGACCGTGCCGAATTGCAGGTCGAGGTCGATCACGCAGACACGCGGCGGATCTTCCTTGACCACGTTGGCGAGCTCCCAGCCCAGATTGACCGCGAAGGTCGTGGCGCCGACACCGCCCGCGAGGCCGTGCACCGCGAGGATCACGCCGTCGCCTTCGCCACTTTCCGCAAGCGGGCTCGCCGCGGCCTGCGCGGCGGGCGGCGGCGTGCGCAGCCGGCGCACCGCGGCGGCAAGCTCTCCTTCGGGAAGGGGATAGGGCACGAATTCGTCCGCGCCCTGGCGCAGAAGCTGGTGCAGCGCCGCCGGCGTGACGTCCTCGGCGATCACGACCACCTTGATCTTGTGCTTGGCGGCGGCGGTGATGACCTCGGCCAGAAGGTCGAGATTTCGCTCGTCCTCCTCGTCGATGGCGAGCGCCACGAACTCGAGCGCGCCGGCCTCGGGCTGCGAGAAGAAGGTCAGCGCCTCCGCGAAGCCGAGATCGCCCCATGCCTCTCCCAGAACCGCTTCCATGTCCTCGATCAGAAGGTCGAAATGCTGGACATCCCGGCTTACCGTGCAGGCCAGGATCGGACTTGGCTCGGTTTGCAGCGTCGCGTTACTCGTCATCGCCTCTCGTCCTTTGCCTTGTGCCGCAGATGCAGTCGTGCAGCCTTGGGCGGCAGGGTCCACGGATGGATCGCGCGGCCCCGGAAGCTCGGGCCTGTCCCGGCTTTGGGGTGGCCCACCAACCCGTTAGAGGGAAAGTGTCTGAGAAGTTGGGCAAGATTAGGGCCGAAAGATCGTATTTGTTCGATCCGCGGCGACGGTCGGCCCTCGCCCCTGGGTTTGTTTACAGATCGCCCGCAGTGGTCCCTTCGAGGCCCGATGTCGGCACCGCGCTCGCGACGTATTCGCGGTAGACAACCTGCGCGTATTTGCCGTCCAGCACGCTGGGGTGGCGCTCGTAGAAGCCCGAGACCTCGGTGACCGTGCGCCGATTCAGCCGCTCGCGGCCCGGCGTCGGGATCAGCGGCTGCGTCTCGCCGAAGGAGGCCACCGCCTCCAGCCGGTCGCGCGAGATGCCGAGGCTCGCGAAATATCCCACGACGGCCTGCGCCCGGCGCAGGCCGAGCTGCTTGTTGTAGGCCGCGCTTCCGACCAGGTCGGTATGGCCGTAGACGCGGAAGCGCAGTTCGGGGAACTGGCGGATGAAGTCGGCCTGCGCGCGCAGGGTCTGCTGCGCGTCGGCGTCGAGCACCGCGCTGTCGAAGGCGAAATTCACCGTGGTCGGCACGGCCTCCGCGAAGCGGTTGGCGAGGTTCATCGCCGCGCTTTGCTGGCCGGTCATCACCAGCTTGTTGTTCATCGTGGCCGCGCCAAACCCGCCCTGTGCGTCGGTGATGGCGCCGGCGGGCCTGTCGAAGGCGCGGGTGCCCGGGTTCCCGGGATCGGAGCAGGCGCCAAGCGCCACCAGTCCGATCGGGGCGAGATACTTCATCATGGCGCGATCTCCTGTTCGCTGTCCCGTGCCTCAGTCCATCACGTAGCCGTAGGACCCGCTGAAATCCTGCCGTGCGACCTCGCCCGCGCCGCCGCGCATGTTGGCGTTACGCTCGCTCGCGACGCGCCCGAAGAGGAAGAGGTCCCGCTCCGTCGGCGGCGTGACGCGGTCGGTCGGCAACGCGAGCGCCTCGCCGCGCGTCGGCGACACGAGATGCGGCGTCACGATGATCACAAGCTCGGACTGCTCGCGCTGATACTCGGCGCTGCGGAAGAGCGCGCCCAGCACCGGGATGTCGCCCAGCCACGGCACCTGGCCGTTCAGGTCGCGGAAATCGTCCTGAAGCAGTCCCGCGATGGCGAAGCTCTCGCCGTCGCGCATCTCCACCGTGGTGGACGCTTCGCGGCGGCGGAACGCGTCGATGCGGAAGGCGTCGATCGAGATGCCGTTGGCCGGATCGATGGCCGAGACCGCCGCTTCGAGTTCGAGGTTGATGAGATCCCCGTCCACGACCCGGGGCGTGAAGTTGAGCTCGATGCCGAAGGGCTTGAATTCCACCGTGACGTTGCCGTCGTCCTGCGCGATCGGCACCGGGTATTCGCCGCCGGCGAGGAACTGGGCCTCCTGCCCGGACAGGGCGGTGAGGTTGGGCTCCGCGAGCGTGCGCACCATGCCCTTCGACTCCAGCGCCTCGAGCAGGATGCCGACCTCGACCGAGCCCACGTCGAACCCGAAGAGGATGGCGCCGTTGTTGGAGTTGGACGCCGGCAGGTTGCCGTTCAGCGTGCTTTGCTGGCCCCCGAAGGGAATTGCGGTGTTGGTGCCGGACTGGATGCCCAGCTCGTCGTCGAACGCCGCGCCGCCGAGGGCGACCGAGCTGCTCAGCGACTTGGAGACGGAACGCTGCATCTCGGCGAATCGCACCTTGAGCATGACCTGCTGAACACCGCCCACGCTCATCAGGTTGGAGACGCGGTCGGGCGCGTAGCGTTCGGCCAGGTCGAGGGCGCGCTGAAGCCTCTGGGAAGAGGAGACCGTGCCCGAAAGCACGATGCCGTCATTCGCGGTGCGCACCTCGATTCGCTCGCCCGGCAGGATCTGCTGAAGGCGCTCCTTGAACTCGGTCACGTCCGCGGCGACGCGGACGTCTACGTTGGTGATGAGCTGCCCGGCCGCGTCGAACAGCGACAGCGTCGTGACACCGGGCGCGCGGCCGAGCACGTAGATCGTGCGGTCGCTCAGAGACGAGATGTCGGCGATCTGCGGATTGGCGATCGACAGCTCCGCGAAGGGCACGTCGCTTTCGACGACCACGGCGCGGCTGACCGCGACGTCGAGGCGCGAAGACGTGCCTTCGCGAATCACGCGGACGGTCTCGGCGGCGGCCGGTGCGGGGGGATTTGCTGCGGCGGCGGCCAGACCAAGCATGGCGGCCGTGACGACTCGGTTAAATTGCATGTGACCTGCCTCTCGGATCACGGGGATGGAGCGGTCTCGTCGCCGCCTTTGAACCGAACGTGGCCCATTTTCCGATTTCAATCAAGAATCAAAGGGTTCGCCTTTGCAGCTTATGTGGACAAGTGGCAACACGTGCACCGAGAATGCAAGATCGCCCGCACGCTTTGCGCGTGCGGGCGATCCGCAACCGATTGAAACTGTTTCAGTTTGTGCAGGGGATCGGGATTTCGACGACCTCGTTGCCGCGGCGTGTCCGGACCGTGCACACCTCCTTCTCGGGGCTCTTCTGCATGGTCGGCTCGGGCTTTTCGATGCCGAGAAGTTCCATCTGGTCCACCTCGATCGCCTCGGCGACGGTGTCGTCGTTGACGCCGACGAGCGACAGCGCGAGGCGCCCGGTCGACTGCGCCTGCGCCAGCGCCGCCACCTGCTGCGGCCATGCCGCCACCGTCACCGTCCGCGCGATGGTCGTATCCGAGATCTCGGCGCTGTCCGCGCTCTGGTCCACCGCGATGAGTTCGACACCGGTCTCGATGAGCTTCGTCATGTCGCCGCCGCCGGAGCCGACCGCCCGGCCGGTCCAGTAGATGTCCACGCGGTCGCCCGGGCGCAGGAAGCCCGAAACGCCCGAGGCCACGTCCACCTTGATCGCGAAGGCCCGCATCCCGCGGGGCAGGCGCGTGGTCAGCCCGGCCGCTTCGCCGGGCTCGGTGACTTTCACGGCAAGGATGGCCTCGTTCTCTTCCATGGCGCGGGTCACGGTGCGCGGGCGGTCCTCGCCCTCGTCGAAAAGCGATCCCGCGCTCGCAAGGAAGACGCCCTCGGGCAGGGCGGCCTTGGGCCACGCGACCGTGCGCACGTCCTCGGGCGTGAGGATCTCTCCGTATTTCAGCGCGCGGGCCGCGACGAACACCTCCTCCGTGGGCACCGGCGCGGGACGGGCCGCGCGCTCCTGCGCCAGCGCCGTCTGGTATCCTTCGATGTAGTTCTTGGCCATGAAGACCGCCCCGCCCGCCAGGGCGAGGCCGAGGATCAGCACGAGGCCGAATACGAGTCGCATGTCATATCCTCACTGCTTGCGCGGGGTCGCGGCGCCCACGAAAAATTGCCGATTGTAACGGCGCGCGAATGCTTCGATCGGATCGTGCCGCCAGATTGTGTCGATTTCTGGGAAAACCGCGGGAAAACGCGCGACCGCGGGCGTTGGGCCCCGGCGGGCGTGCCCATCCCGTGGCGGGGCAAGCCGGGCCGCCCGCGCCACACCTGCATCGTATGGGGCGCGGCTGCCGCGTGCGGCGGGCTCAATATTCCTTGAGATCCGTCGGGATCTGGTTCGCGGTGGCCGTGCTGAGGGTCATCGCGTTGTCGTTGATGTTCACATAGGCGACGACGGCAAGGGCCACGACCGCCGCGGTCAGGACCACCCAGTCCACGGTGACGGCGCCGTCGTCCCTCTTTCGGAAGGTCTTCAGGAAATAAAGCATCATCAAATCTCCGGTTCGAAGCGTTGCTCGGCGACCACCGCTTCGCAAATTTCAGCAGCCTTTCGATCCGCCGCCCCCGTTACGGTTGACGTTGAGTAGACGTGAAAATTCGGGCGCATTTTTGGCGTGAATGGTTTCAAATGTGCCCGCTCGAGCGCGCGTGGCGTTGCGGCGGCACGAATTTTCGGTCCTTTCCGGGGAGATCCGCCGCGATGCGCGGATTGGCCCTGGTCCGGAAAAGGACCGTTTCGGGCGCACCACGTCATCCGGGGCATGGGGCGAGCTGTCTGGCTGCCAGGCGCCGCGGCCCGATCCCGCGTGCCGAAGCCGGGTGCCCTCCGCACGGCATGACCTTCGTCCGTCTGCCCGTGGGCCAAAGAAGAAAGCCCGGCGCTGGAGCGCCGGGCTTTTGCGGCCCCGCAGGGCCATCCGTTGGTACGACTTAGCTGCCGCCGCCGTAGCTCGGGCCTTCGGTGCCGACGTTGGTCGCCGCGGTCTGAGCCAGCGAGAACGCGTTGTCGTTGATGGCGCCGTAGGCGGCGATGGCGAGGGCCACGACCGCTGCGGTCAGCACGACCCAGTCCACGGTCACGGCGCCGGCTTCGTCCTTGCGGAAGGTCTTGAGGAAGTTCATCATTGTCTCGTCTCCATATTGCGATGACATCGTCGCGTTTCACTTTGCACCGTCCGGAGCCTGCGGGCTGGTCTGTTTGGCAGCGTTGCCCCGTGTCGGCTGAGGTAATGAATCGCCTCGAAATGTGGTTCGACTGAGGCGCAACTGGCACAATTAGAAGAAATGTCAGCCGGTCGCGGTTCCCGCTCACGGATGCGGGCGCCAGGGCGTGTAGGGTGGTTCTGGCCGCACGCGATGCGTGGCGGAGCGGAGAAAAACACGATGACCGGCGCGCCAGGCGCCGGCGAGGCAGAGCAGGAGCGACCCCCATGCGAGGCAGGCTGATCGCCGTCGCCGCCATGGCGCTGGCCGGCATGGCCAGCGCCGAGACCGCGCCCGAGGAGCCCGGGGTGTCGCCCCGGTTCGTCAAGCCGCCGGCCCCCGGGGAGCGGCCGCGCGTGACCGTCCAGATCACGCCGGAGGACATGGAACGCGCCTGGGGGCCGCTCGAGCCGCGCGAGCCGCGCGCGCGGACACCCACGCCCGGTGAGGGTGCGACGCCGCCCGACGCGGGGCGCCACGCGTGGTTCTGGGAGGCCGTCTCTCCGGGCCGGGCGCAGGGCGGGCCGGGCCGGCTCGACGCGGCGCTTGCCGCCCTCGGGCGTGCCCCGGGCGACGGGGCGGTGCGCGCGCCGCGCCTGCAAAGCCTGCAGAAGATCGCGCGCGCCCATGGCGCGGCGATCCTGCGGGCCACCGCCGGAACGCGGGTGTCGCCCGCCCTCGTGCTGGCCGTGATCTCGGTGGAGTCGGGCGGGCGCGCCGACGCGGTGAGCCGTGCGGGCGCAGAGGGGCTGATGCAGCTCATCCCGGCGACCGCCGCGCGCTTCGGCGTGACGGACAGTTTCGATACGGCGCAGAACATTGACGGCGGGGTCGCCTATCTGGACTGGCTGATGCGCCGTTTCGACGGCGACCCGATGCTGGTGCTGGCAGGCTACAACGCGGGCGAGGGCGCGGTGGACGACCACGCGGGCGTGCCCCCCTTCGCCGAGACGCGCGACTACGTGCCGAAGGTGCTGGCCGCCTACGAGGTGGCGCGGGGCCTGTGCATCACCCCGCCCATGTTCCTCAGCGACGGCTGCGTCTTCGCGACGAACGTCGCCGCGAACGGCAACTAGCTGTCTCGCGCGCCGCGCGCAGGGCGGGCGGCGCCGGCCCCGCGCGGGATCGCGCGCCTCAGACGATCGCCGCCTCGGTCTTGGCGATGATCTCCTCCCGGGTGACGCCGGGCGCGGTCTCGACGATGTGAAGCCCCTTGTGCGCCACGTCGAGCACGCCGAGATTCGTGATGATCCGGTCCACGACGCCCTTGCCCGTCAGCGGCAGGGTGCATTCCTTGAGGATCTTCGCGGCGCCGGCCTTGTTGGTGTGATCCATGACCACGACGACGCGCTTCACGCCCGCCACCAGGTCCATGGCCCCGCCCATGCCCTTCACCAGCTTTCCGGGGATCATCCAGTTGGCGAGGTCGCCCTCCTCCGAGACCTCCATCGCGCCCAGGATCGCCATCGCGATCTTGCCGCCCCGGATCATGCCAAAGCTGGTCGCGCTGTCGAAATAGGCGGTGTGCGGCAGTTCGGTGATCGTCTGCTTGCCGGCGTTGATGAGATCGGGATCCTCCGTGCCTTCGACCGGAAAGGGGCCCATGCCGAGCATCCCGTTCTCCGACTGGAGCGTGACCTGCACGCCCTCGGGGATGTAGTTCGACACCAGCGTCGGGATGCCGATGCCGAGGTTGACATACATCCCGTCCTCGAGTTCCCGAGCGGCCCGCTCGGCCATCTGATCGCGGTCCCAGGGCATCAGCTCTTCTCCGGGTAGAGGTGGAACATGCGGCCGCTCCGGCCGTCCTGATGGATCCGGTCGCCGAGGCGGTAACCGTGCGCTTTCGCGAGATTTTCGAGGTTGCCGTGACCGGTGTCCATCTCGACCTCGGCGTCCTCCATCTCGATGAAGACCTCCGAGCTGGCGCTGTCGGCCAGAAGCTTCTCGATATCGCTGGCCCTGAGGGTCATGCCGGCGCCTCCTCTTTCTTGCGGACCGTCCGCTGTTCGATGCGCTTCTCGTGATCGCCCTGGATCAGGCGATGCACGTAGATGCCGGGCAGGTGGATGCCGTCGGGGTCGAGCTCGCCCGGCTCCACGATCTCCTCGACCTCCATGACGCAGACCTTGCCGCACATCGCGGCCGGCGGGTTGAAGTTGCGGGCGGTCTTGCGGAAGATCGCGTTTCCGGTGGTGTCGGCCTTCCACGCCTTGACGATGGACAGGTCGGCGAAGATGCCGCGCTCGAGGATGTAGGGCTCGCCGCCGAACTCCTTCACCTCCTTGCCCTCGCCGATCTGCGTGCCGTAGCCGGTCTTGGTGTAGAATCCGGCGATGCCCGCGCCGCCCGCGCGCATCCGCTCGGCCAGCGTGCCTTGCGGGTTGAACTCCAGCTCCAGCTCTCCGGACAGGTACTGGCGCATGAATTCCGCGTTCTCGCCCACGTAGGAGGAGATCATCTTTTTCACCTGCCGGGTCTGAAGCAGGATGCCGATGCCGAAATCGTCCACCCCGGCATTGTTCGAGGCGAAGGTCAGATCCTTCGTGCCCGCCTCCTTGATCGCCTGCAAGAGCAGCTCGGGGATGCCGCAGAGGCCGAAGCCGCCCGCCGCGATGAACATCCCGTCGTGCAAGAGCCCGTCGAGCGCCTCGGCGGCGCTGCCATAGACCTTGTTCATGCCGGTCTCCCTGATGGCCGAATATCGCGGCGAGTTGTGGCCGCGCGTCCGCGGAGTGTCAACGGCGCAGCGGGGCCCGTCGCGGGCCGGGAACCGGTTTCAGCCGCCCGCGGCCTTGCGGCGCGCCGTGGAGCCGCCGCCCGACGCGGCGGATTTCTTCGCCGTGCCGGATTTCTTCGCGCCGCCGGATTTTTTGGCGGAGACGGGCTTCTTCGCCGCCGTCTTGCCGCCGCCCTTCTTCGCAGCCTTCTCGGCCACGAGCTTCACCGCCATGTCGAGCGTCACGTCGGCGGGATCGGTGCCCTTGGGCAGCGTCGCGTTCACCCTCTCCCATTTCACGTAAGGCCCGTAGCGGCCATCCATCACGGCGATGGGCCCGCCGTTTTCGGGGTGCTCGCCCAGCTCCTTGAGCGGCTTGGCGGTGCTCGCCCCGCGCGTCTTCTTCTGGGCCAGAACCTCGACGGCGCGATTCTGGCCGATTTCGAAGACCTCCTCGACGCTGGAAAGGTTGGCGTATTTCTTGCCGTGCTTCACGAAGGGCCCGTAGCGTCCGATCCCGGCCTCGATCATCTCGCCGTCGTCGGGATGGGGACCGACCTCGCGCGGAAGGCTGAGCAGAAGGAGCGCCTTTTCCAGGTCGATCTCAGACGGCTCCCACCCCTTGGGCAGCGAGGCGCGCGGCGGCTTGGGCTGCGCCTCGCTCGCTTCGCCGCGCTGCACGTAGGGCCCGAACCGACCCTTTCGCAGCGTGATCGCGTCGCCCGCGTCATGGCCCAGCAACTTGCCGTCGGGGCCGATCTCGTCGCCGTCCTCCATGCCCGGCGGGCCGAAGGGGCGCGTGAAGCGGCACTCGGGGTAGTTCGAGCAGCCGATGAAGGCGCCGCCCGCCCGCGAGGTGCGCATGGAAAGCCGCCCGTTGCCGCAGATGGGGCAGGCGCGCGGGTCGCCCCCGTCCTCCTGCGGCGGGTAGAGATGGGGCGCGAGCACCTCGTCGATCTTGTCGAGCACCTCCGAGATGCGCAGGTCCGACGTTTCGGCCAGCGCCGCGGAGAAATCGCGCCAGAACCGGTCCAGAACGTCCTTCCAGTCCCGCTCGCCCGCGCTCACATCGTCGAGCTCGTCCTCGAGCTTGGCGGTGAAGTCGTAGCCGACGTATTTGCGGAAATAATTGACGAGGAAGGCGGTCACGAGCCGCCCCTTGTCCTCGGGGAGAAGCCGGTTCTTGTCCTTGCGGACATAGCCCCGGTCCTGGATCGTGGTGACGATGGAGGCATAGGTCGAGGGCCGGCCGATGCCCAGCTCCTCCATCTTCTTCACCAGCGTCGCCTCGGTGTAACGCGGCGGGGGCTGGGTGAAATGCTGTTCGGGCTTGATGTCGCGCTTCTCGGCCGCCTCGCCCTCGGAGATCTGCGGCAGGCGGTTGCCGTCCTCGTCCTCGGCGTCGTCGCGGCCTTCCTCGTAGATCTTGAGAAAACCGTCGAAAAGCACGACCTGGCCCGTGGCGCGCAGGCCCACCTGGCCGTCGCGGCTGCCGATCTCGACGGTGGTCCGCTCCAGCCGCGCGGCCTCCATCTGGCAGGCGAGCGTGCGCTTCCAGATCAGGTCGTAGAGCTTGCGCTGGTCGGCGTCGGAAAGGCGCAGCGCCGCGGCATCCTTCGTCATGTCGGTGGGGCGGATGCACTCGTGCGCTTCCTGCGCGTTCTTCGCCTTGTTCTTGTACATGCGGGGCGATTTCGGGACGTAGTCCGCGCCGAAACGGTCCGCGATCGCGTCCCGCGCCGCGTGTACCGCCTCGGGCGCCATGTCGATCCCGTCGGTCCGCATGTAGGTGATGTGCCCGGCCTCGTAGAGCCGTTGCGCCGTGCTCATGGTCTGGCGCGCGCCCATGCCGAACTTGCGGCTGGCCTCCTGCTGGAGCGTGGAGGTCATGAAGGGGGGCGCCGGGTTGCGGGTGGCGGGCTTGGCCTCGACAGAGCTGACGGCGAGATCCCGCGAGGTGATCGCCTGCACCGCAAGTTCGGCCTGCGTGGCGTCCGCGATGTCGAACTTGTCGAGCTTCTTGCCGCCAAGCACGGTAAGCCGCGCCGCGTAGGTCTGGCCGCGCGGCGTGGCGAGTTCGGCCGTCACCGTCCAGTATTCGCGGGGCCGGAACGCCTCGATCTCCATCTCGCGCTCGACGATGAGGCGCAGGCAGACCGACTGCACGCGGCCCGCCGATTTCGCGCCGGGCAGCTTGCGCCACAGCACGGGGGAGAGGTTGAACCCCACGAGGTAGTCGAGCGCCCGGCGCGCGAGATAGGCCTCGACCAGCGGGGCGTCGATGTCGCGCGGGTTCTTCATCGCCTCGGTGACGGCCGACTTGGTGATCGCGTTGAAGACGACGCGGCGCACCGGCGTGTCCTTCTTGAGGGCACGGCGCTTCCTGAGCGCCTCCTCGAGGTGCCAGGAGATCGCCTCGCCCTCGCGGTCGGGGTCGGTGGCGAGGATGAGTTCGGGGTCGTCCTTGAGCGCCTCGGCGATGGCGCGGACATGCTTCTGGCTGTCGCTCGCCACCTCCCATTTCATGTCGAAGCCGTGCTCGGGATCCACCGATCCGTCCTTGGGCGGCAGGTCTCGGACATGCCCGTAGGAGGCCAGAACGGTATAGTCGTCGCCAAGATACTTGTTGATGGTCTTGGCCTTGGCCGGGGATTCGACGACGACGACGGGCATGCTGGGGGGCGGCTCCTGCGGTTTGTGCCGGGATATGACCGCGCAACACTTGGCGTGCAAGCCCCTCGAGTCAATCGGCGCCGCGAGGCCCTGCCGCCCGCCGGGCCCGTCAGGTCCGGGTGAGAAGGCCGCCCGGCCGCCGCGCGATCCGCCCGTCGAGTTCGAGCTCCAGAAGCGCGGGGGCGACCTCGGCCGCGGGCCGCGCGAGGTCGCGCACAAGCTGATCCTCGGCCAGTGGGGACGGGCCCAGCCTGTCCAGTATGTCGTCCCGGAGCGATGCGGTGCCCCGCGGGACACCGCAATGCGGCACCGCGGGCGGCGACCCTCCCGCCTCCGTCGATGTCCGGGCCGCGGGCGGCGCCAGGGGCAGGTCCGGCTGGCCGGTCGGGTGGTCCCCGGGCAGCCCTATCGCCTCGATCACGTCCTCGGCCCGGCGCACCAGCCGCGCCCCGTCGCGGATCAGCATGTTGCAGCCCGCGGCGCGCGCGTCGAACGGGTGGCCGGGCACGGCCAGAACCTCGCGCCCCTGGTCGAGCGCGGCGCGCGCGGTGATCAGGCTGCCCGATCGCGCCGCCGCCTCCACCACGACGACCGCGCGCGCCAGCCCCGAGATGATGCGGTTGCGCGCGGGGAAGTGGCGCGCTTGCGGGACCCGGCCGGGGGGCTGTTCCGAAAGCCGCAGCCCCTGCCGCCCGATCATCTGGAAAAGCTCCGCGTTTTCGGAAGGGTAGGCGACGTCGACGCCGCCTGCCAGCACGGCGATCGTGCCGGTTTCCAGCGCGGCGTGATGCGCGGCGGTGTCGACCCCGCGGGCAAGGCCCGAGACCACGGCATAGCCCGCCTCGCCCAGGCCGCGCGCCAGCGCGCGGGCCATCCGCGTGCCGAGCGAGGAGGCGTTTCGCGCCCCCACGAGTGCGACGAGCGGCCGCGCGAGGCTGTCGGGGCGTCCGACCGCCCAGAGCGCGGGCGGCGCATCCGGCAGATCGGCGAGCGCGGCCGGATAACCCGGTTGTCCGAAGCGCAGGAGCCGCGCGCCGGCCGCGTGCCCTGCCGCAAGTTCGGCCTGCGCGACGCCGGGGGGGCAGGGCTGGTAGTGTTCGATCCCGGCGGCGCGGGCGATCCCGGGCAGCGCGTCAAGCGCGGCCGCCGCCGAGCCGTGCTCCGCCATGAGCCTGTGGAACGTGGTCGGCCCCACCCGCCGCGAGCGCAAGAGGCGAAGCCACGTGACCACGTCGTCTTCCATGGTGTGTGGGAGTGGGGGGTGAGTGGAAGAAACTGATGTTCCGGCCATCGCCGCTCCGCCGTCTTGCAGAATCGCTTGTAGGCCCTCGAGGGTTAATGGCGCGTAAACTCTGGTCGCGGCGTCAGCGGTCCTCGGGTCTCATCCGGTCCGGCCCGATCGCCCCGCGCAGCGTCAGCCAGTAGGCGGCGGCTGCCATGACCGAACCGGGCAGCACGATCCCGGGCTCGAGCCCGACCGCAAGGCCTGCGCCCACACCCAGCGCCGCACCGGCCCCCAGCGCCACGGCCCAGCCGGCCAACCCCGCGCGCAGCGCCAGCATTGACAGCGGCACGCCGGCCAGGAGGCCCGCCCAGGACAGTCGCACCGACGACACGAGAAAGAAGCCCTCGACGCTCAGAGCCGTCGGGCCGGGCCCCGGCGGCAAAAGGTTGCCCAGCACCAGCAGCGCCGCACCGGCCGCCGGCGGCGCGATCCATGCGGCGAGCGCAGCGGCGGCGAGCCGTTGAAGGGGCGGCCGCGCGACCGGTTTTGTGCGCAGCGCCGGCCAGCGGGCGGAGTCGATCACCCCGCCTGCGCGCCGCCCACGGTCAGCCCGCCGATCGTCACGCTCGGCTGGCCCACGCCCACGGGCACCCACTGCCCGTCCTTGCCGCAGGTGCCGATGCCCGGATCGAGCGCCATGTCGTTGCCGACCGCGCGCACGTTGCGCAGCGCCGTCGCGCCGTCGCCGATCAGCGTGGCGCCCTTCACCGGCGCGCCGATCTTGCCGTTCTTCACGCGGTAGGCCTCGGTGCAGGAGAAGACGAACTTGCCGTTGGTGATGTCGACCTGGCCGCCCCCGAAGCCCACGGCGTAGATGCCGTCCTTCAACTCGGCGATCATCGCTTCCGGGTCGGCATCGCCGCCTTCCATGATCGTGTTGGTCATGCGGGGCATCGGCGCGTGGGCGAAGCTCTGGCGTCGTCCGTTCCCGGTGGGCGCGACGCCCATCAGCCGCGCGTTCTGCCGATCCTGGAGGAAGCCCACGAGGACACCGTCCTCGATCAGCACGTTCCGGGCGCTGGGCGTGCCCTCGTCGTCCACGGTGATGGAGCCGCGGCGATCGGGAAGCGTGCCGTCATCGATGACGGTGACGCCCTTCGCCGCGACCTGGCTTCCCATCAGCCCGGCGAAGGCCGAACTGCCCTTGCGGTTGAAGTCGCCCTCGAGCCCGTGGCCCACCGCTTCGTGCAGCAGGATGCCGGGCCAGCCGGGGCCGAGCACGATGTCCATGACGCCTGCCGGCGCGGGCTCGGCGCGCAGGTTGACCCGCGCGATCCGAAGCGCCTCGTCGGCGCGCTCGCGCCAGGCCGCGGGGTCGATGAGCGACTCGAGGCCGATGCGGCCGCCGCCGCCGGCGCTGCCCGCTTCGCGGCGGCCGTTCTCCTCGAGGATCACGGAGACGTTGAGGCGCGCCATCGGCCGCACGTCTCGCACATGGGTCCCGTCGGGGCGCAGGATCTCGACCTCCTGGCAGGCGGCGGCCACGTTCGCGGTCACCTGCACCACGCGCGGGTCGGCCGCGCGCAGGTAGTCGTCGATGGCGCGGAGCGTCTCGACCTTCACGGGAAACTCGGCGCCGGCGATCGGGTCGATGTCGGAATATAGGTGCCGGTTCGTGGCCGCGGGCGGCTCCGACCAGGTGCCGCCGCCGGCGCCGACCGCAAGCCGCGCGGTTTCTGCGGCGCGGTCGAGCGCCGCGGCGCTGATCTCGGTGGCGTGGCCATAGCCTGTGACCTCGCCCCGCACCGCGCGCAGCCCGAACCCTTCGGACGCGTCGTAGGAGGCGCTGCGAAGGCGCCCGTCGTCGTAGACGAGGCTTTCGCTTCTGGCCCGTTCGAGGAAGATCTCGCCGTCATCGGCGCCGTCCGTGGCGGCGCGAAGCGCGGCGAGTGTCGCGTCGCGGTCGAGATGCGTATCGAAGGGGCGGAAAGCGCTGTGCGACATTGACTTACGGTCCTCGGATTTGATCCAGATCAAAAAAAGCGGCCCTTTGCCGCAAGGATGGTGCTTTATCTGTCTCTCGGAATATGGTTTCTACCAGCCGCGAGACAACCGGCACCCACCGCCCCGCCAGCCGGGACCAGTGCCAGCCAACGATCAGGGTGATTCATGCGACCGATCAAGACATTTTCCGCCGCTCTGACTGCGATGACCGCCCTTCCCGCAGCCGCGCAGGACATGAACGCCGCCACCGAAGGGCTGGAGATCATCGGCCGCCCGGTGGACCGCGCCACCGGGTTCCAGCCCGCGGCGACCGAGCTCGCACGCGACCTGCAGTGGCTCGACGGGATGCTCATGGTGATCATCACCGCGATCGTGCTGTTCGTCACCGCGCTGCTGGCGGTCTCGATCGTGCGCTACAATCGCCGCCGCAACCCCGAGCCCGCCAAATTCACCCACAACACGCCGATCGAGGTCGCCTGGACCGTCGTGCCGATCGTGATCCTGGTGTTCATCGGGTCCTTCTCGCTGCCCGTGCTCTTCAAGCAGCAGGAGATTCCCGAGGCCGACATCACCATCAAGGTGACCGGCTACCAGTGGTTCTGGGGGTACGAATACGTCGACGAGGGCTTCGCTTTCGACAGCTTCATGCTGCAGCGCGACCAGCTCGAGGAGTACGGTTACAGCCAGAACGAGTACCTTCTGGCCACGGACACGGCCGTCGTGGTCCCGAGCGGCGCGACCGTCGTGATGCAGGTGACCGCCGCCGACGTGATCCATTCCTGGACGATCCCCGCCTTCGGCGTGAAGCAGGACGCCGTTCCCGGCCGCCTGGCCGAGCTGTGGTTCAACGCCGAGAAGGAGGGCGTCTACTTCGGCCAGTGCTCCGAGCTTTGCGGCAAGGACCACGCCTACATGCCGATCACGGTGAAGGTCGTGAGCCCCGAGGCCTACGAGCAGTGGCTCGACGGCGCGCGGGCGGAATACGCGGGACAGCCCGCGGCCTACGACGTGGCCGCGGCAGAGTAAGCCGGCGCACGAGCCGACAGGCGGGCCCTGCGCGGCCCGCCGCCATCCAAAGGAAGACCATGACCGACGTCAGCCTCCAGAGTGCGAGCGGACCGCAGGAAGCGGGCTTCGGCGACTATTTCGCGCTGCTGAAGCCGCGCGTGATGTCGCTGGTGGTGTTCACCGCGCTCGTCGGATTGCTGGCCGCGCCGGGCGGCGTGCATCCGGTGATCGGCTTCGCGGCGATCGTCTTCATCGCGGTCGGCGCGGGCGCCTCGGGCGCGCTCAACATGTGGTGGGACGCCGACATCGACGCCGTGATGCGCCGCACCCGCCGGCGCCCCGTGCCGGCCGGGCTCGTGACCCCCGACGAGGCGCTTGCGGTCGGGCTCGGTCTGTCGGGGCTGTCGGTGGTGCTGCTCGGTCTCGCGGCGAACTGGCTCGCCGCCGGTCTGCTCGCCTTCACGATCTTCTTCTACGCGGTCGTCTACACGATGTGGCTGAAGCGTTCGACGCCGCAGAACATCGTCATCGGCGGGGCGGCGGGCGCCTTTCCGCCCGTGATCGGCTGGGCCGTGGCGACGGGCGGCACGAGCCTAGAGCCGTGGCTGATGTTCGCGCTGATCTTCATGTGGACGCCGCCGCATTTCTGGGCGCTCGCGCTTTTCATGCGGTCCGACTACGACGACGCGGGCGTGCCCATGCTGACCGTGACCCACGGCCGCCGGTCGACGCGGCGGCACGTCTTCGCCTATACCGTGGCGCTGGCCGCGCTGGCGCTCTGGGTGGCGGCGACGCCGATCGGCGGGCCGGTCTACCTCGCCGCCGCGGTGGTGCTGAACGCGATGTTCCTTGTCGGGGCGTGGCGCATCTGGCAGCGCGACGAGGCGACGGCCGAGGCGGATTCCTACGCGGTGGAGAAGCGCTTCTTCCGGCTGTCGCTGATCTATCTCTTCGCGCATTTCGGCGCGATCCTCGTCGATGCCGGGCTGACACGGCTGGGGGTGTGGGCATGGCTCTGAGCCGGACGCACGACCTGCACAAGCGCCGTCTCGGGCGCAATCTCGGCGTGGGCCTCGCGCTCGCCGCGCTCGTCATCATCGTTTTCGCCGTGACGGTCGCCAAGGTGTCGGAGGGCGAGTACGAACCGCCCAAGCTGGAGGAGGGATACGGATGAGCCTGCGCAATCCATTCGCCGCGCTCGAGCCCAAGACCCGGACGGTCGTGCAGGTCTGCTCGGCGCTTCTCTTCATGGGCGCGATGGCATGGGCGTCGGTGCCGCTTTACGACCTTTTCTGCCGGGTCACGGGCTATGGCGGGGAGACGAGCCGGGCAGGTGCCAATTCTGACGTGATCCTCGATCAGACGATCACCGTGCGGTTCGACGCGTCAAAGGCCCGCGACATGCCGTGGGATTTCCGCCCGGTGCAGCGCAGCATGGAGGTGCGCATCGGCGAGACGGGGCTGGCCTTCTACGAGGCCTACAACCCGACAGACCGTCCGGTGGCCGGCACGGCAAGCTATAACGTGGCGCCCTTCGAGGCGGGCGGGTTCTTCGCCAAGATCGACTGCTTCTGCTTCGAGGAGCAGGTGCTGCAACCCGGCGAGAGGGTGGAAATGCCAGTGACCTTCTTCGTGGACCCCGACATCGTCGACGACCGCGACGCCAAGCATTTGCCGCACATCACGCTCTCTTATACGTTCCACGAGATTCCGCTGCCCGACGCGACCACCCAGGCCGCGCTGACGCAGCCGGACGCGACGACAGTGAAGTAAGCGCTCCAGCGAGGGACCCGTAATGGCGCATGAGAAAAACCACGACTACCACATCCTGAACCCCTCCATCTGGCCGTTCCTCGGCGCGGTCGGGGCTTTCGTGATGCTGTTCGGGGCCGTTCTGTGGATGCACGGCAGCGGCCCGTGGATGGCACTGATCGGCTTCGCCCTGGTGCTTTACGTCATGTATGCGTGGTGGGCCGACACGGTGGCCGAGAACCTGCAGGGCGACCACACGCCGGTGGTGCTCATCGGGCTGCGCTACGGCTTCATCCTCTTCATCATGTCCGAGGTGATGTTCTTCGCGGCCTGGTTCTGGAGCTTCTTCAAGCACGCGATCTACCCGATGAACGAATACGCGGGCTCCAGCTACGTCCCGCCGGAATTCTATCAGGTGGACGCGTTCCACCTGCCGCTCATCAACACGCTCGTGCTTCTGCTGTCCGGGACCGCGGTCACCTGGGCGCATCACGCGCTGGTGCATAACGGGCCCCGCAAGGACGTGGCGAACGGGCTTCTGATCGCCGTGATCCTGGGCGTCGCCTTCACCGCGCTTCAGGCCTACGAGTACCGTTACCTGCTCGTCGAGCAGGACTGGACCTTCGGCGGGGACAAGTTCTTCTCGAACTTCTTCATGGCCACGGGATTCCACGGCCTGCACGTGATCATCGGCACGATCTTCCTGTTTGTGTGCTACCTGCGGGTGCGGGCAGGGCATTTCACCGCCGAGAACCACATGGGCTTCGAGGCGGCGGCCTGGTACTGGCACTTCGTCGACGTGGTCTGGCTGTTCCTCTTCTTCGCCGTCTACATCTGGGGCATCTGACCCGCGGCGGGCCGAAAGGTGCCGCGTCCGGTTGCAAATCCGGTCGCGGGCAGGTTCAAGACGGGGCGCGCGGGCAGGGGTCGCGCGCCCCGATCCGTTCCGGGAGAGTTCGTCATGCGCCGTATCCTCGGCCCGCTGCTCATCGGCATCCTCGGCACCGCCGTCCTGATCGCGCTCGGCGTCTGGCAGGTCCAGCGGCTGGCGTGGAAGGAGGGCGTGCTCGCCGACATCGAGGCCCGGATCGCGGCGGAGCCCGTGCCGCTGCCGGCCGAGCCGGATCCCGAGGCGGACCGCTACCTGCCCGTCGCGGTGTCGGGCGAGATCGGCGAGGACGAGCTGCACGTCCTCGTCTCCACGCGGGCCGAGGGGGCGGGCTTTCGCGTGATCGCGCCGCTTTCGACCGAGGCCGGGCGGCGCGTGATGGTCGATCGGGGCTACGTGCGCAACGAGGCCAAGGAGGCCGATCGCCCGACCGGCGCGGCCGATATCGTCGGCAACCTGCACTGGCCCGACGAGGTGGACGGCTTCACGCCGGAGCCCGACCCCGATGCGAACATCTGGTTCGCGCGCGACGTGCCCCGGATGGCGGAGGCGCTCGGAACCGAGCCGGTGCTCGTCGTGGTGCGGGAAACGTCGCTTTCGGCGCCGGGCCTGACGCCGCTGCCGGTGGACACTGCCGGCATCCCGAACGATCACCTCGAATACGCGGTCACCTGGTTCGGGCTGGCGGCGGTCTGGGCGGCGATGAGCATGTTTCTTGTCTGGCGCACGCTCGGCAGGACGGGACGGAGGGACACCCGGTCATGAGATACGTTTCCACGCGGGGGCAGGCGCCCGTTCTTGGCTTCGAGGACACGATGCTGACGGGGCTTGCGCGCGATGGCGGGCTTTACGTGCCCGAGGCCATCCCGCGCATGGCCGAGGGCGACATCGCCGCGCTGGCGGGGCTTCCCTACGAGGAGGCGGCGGTGCGCGTCATGTATCCCTTCGTCTCGGAAAGCTTCACCGAGGACGCCTTTGCCGAGCTTGCATCGCGCGCCTATGCGGGCTTCGGCCACGCGGCACGCGCGCCGCTCAAGCAGCTGGCGCCGAACCATTTCCTGCTCGAGCTCTTCCACGGGCCGACACTGGCCTTCAAGGACTTCGCGATGCAGCTCATCGGGCAGCTCTTCGAAACGGCGCTCAAGCGCCGGGGCGAACGGGTGACCATCGTGGGCGCGACGAGCGGCGACACCGGCAGCGCGGCGATCGAGGCGTTCCGCGGGCTCGAGGCGGTGGATGTCTTCATCCTCTTCCCGAACGGCCGGGTGTCGGAGGTGCAGCGCCGGCAAATGACCACGCCGGTGGAAGAGAACGTCCACGCGATCGCGCTCGACGGCGACTTCGACGCCTGCCAGGCGCGCGTGAAGGACATGTTCAACGATTTCGCCTTCCGCGACGCGGTGCGGCTGGGCGCCGTCAACTCGATCAACTGGGCGCGGGTCCTCGCGCAGGTCGTCTACTACTTCTCCGCCGCGGCCAGCCTCGGCGCGCCCGGCCGCCCCGTCAGCTTCACGGTGCCCACCGGGAATTTCGGCGACGTCTTCGCGGGCTGGGTGGCCCGCGCCATGGGGCTGCCGATCGAGCGCCTGGTCGTCGCCACCAACCAGAACGACATCCTGCACCGCTGCCTCGCCGCCGGCGAGTATCGCACCGAGGCGGTGATCCCCTCGGTCAGCCCGTCCATGGACATCCAGGTGAGTTCGAACTTCGAGCGCGCGCTCTTCGACGCCTATGACCGCGACGGTCGTGCGGTTGCCGCGCTGATGGACGAGCTGAAGACCGAGGGCGGCTTTGCGGTCAGCCAGGGCGCGCTCCAGCGCTTGCGCGAGGTCTTCGCCTCGGGCCGCGCCACCGAGGCGGAGACGCTCGAGACGATCGAGCGCACGCTCGGCCGGACCGGGGAGCTTCTCTGCCCCCATTCCGCGGTGGGGGTGAAGGTCGCCGAAGAGCTGCGGGAGCCCGGCACCGCGATGGTCACGCTCGCCACGGCGCATCCGGCGAAGTTTCCCGACGCGGTGGAAAAGGCCACCGGGATCCGGCCGGGGCTTCCCCCGCGCATGGCGAACCTTTATGAGCTTGACGAACGCGTGACCGAGGCGCCCAACGACCTCGCCGCGCTGGAAGACATCGTAAGAGAGCGTATCCGGAATTGACGACCCGACTCGACACATTGCCCAACGGCCTGCGCGTGGTTTCCGAACACATGCCCGGGCTGCAATCCGCCGCCATCGGCATCTGGGTCTGCGCCGGCGGGCGCGACGAGCGGGAAGAGCAGAACGGCATCGCCCATTTCCTCGAGCACATGGCCTTCAAGGGCACGGAGCGGCGCACGGCGCTGCAGATCGCCGAGGCGATCGAGGACGTGGGCGGCTACATCAACGCCTATACCTCGCGCGAGGCCACGGCCTACTACGCACGGGTTCTGGGCGAGGACGTGCCGCTGGCGCTCGACCTCATCTCGGACATCCTGCTCGCGCCGCGCTTCGAGGAGCGCGAGATCGAGCTCGAGCGCGGCGTGATCCTTCAGGAAATCGGCCAGGCGCTCGACACGCCCGACGACATCATCTTCGACTGGCTTCAGGAAGTGGCCTATCCCGGCCAGCCCATCGGGCGGCCGATCCTCGGCCCCGCCGAGAAGGTGGGCCGTTTCGGGCGCGAGGACCTCGCGCGGTTCGTGGCCGAGCATTACGGGCCCGGGCGCATGATCCTCGCCGCGGCGGGGGATATCGACCATGACTGGCTGCTGCGCGCGGCCGGGGACCGGTTCGGGCATCTCGTCCCGCGCGCGGCGCCCGCGCCCGCCGGCGCCGAGTTCCGCGGCGGCGAAATGCGCTGCGAAAAACCGCTCGAGCAAGCGCATCTCGCCCTGGCCTTCGAAAGCCCTGCGCAGACCGATCCGGAGGTCTACGCCGCGCAGGTCTATTCCGTCGCACTCGGCGGCGGCATGTCGAGCCGCCTGTTTCAGGAACTGCGCGAGCGGCGCGGCCTCTGCTACACGATCTTCGCCCAGGCCGGCGCCTATGCCGACACCGGCATGATGACGATCTATGCTGGCACCGGCGGCGACCAGCTTGGGGGGCTCGCGCGGATCACACTCGACGAGATGAAGCGCGCCGCCGACGACATGACCCCGGACGAGGTGGCGCGGGCGCGCGCGCAGATGAAGGCGGGGTTGCTGATGGGCCTCGAAAGCCCGTCGAACCGTGCCGAGCGCCTCGCACGCATGGTGCAGATCTGGGGCGAGGTGCCCACGGTCGAGGACACCGTGGCGCGGGTCGATGCGGTCACCACCGGTGACGTGCGCGATTTCGGTGCGCGGCTCGTCACCGGGTCGCGCGCCGCGCTCACGCTTTACGGGCCCGTCGCGGGCGCGCCCGGCCTCGACGAATTGCAGGCGCGACGGGCGGCGTGATGCTTCTTGCGCGGCGTACGGTGCGGCTCGAGACCGAGCGGCTGACCCTGCGCCCGCCCCAGCACGCCGATTTCCGCAACTGGACCACGCTGCGCCGCAACAGCGAAGCCTTCCTCGCGCCCTGGGAACCCGCCTGGGCCACGGACCACCTCTCGCGCAAGGCCTTCACCAACCGGGTCTACTGGGCCAGCCGGGCGGTCTCGGGCGGCACCGGGGTGCCGCTCTTCATGATCCGGCGCGACGATCAGGTCCTCGTGGGGGCGATCACGCTCGACAACATCCGGCGCGGGCCGTCGCAGTCGGGGACGCTGGGCTACTGGACGGGCGCGCCTTACGCGCGGCAGGGCTACATGCGCGAGGCGATCGACGCGGTGGTGCACCACGCCTTCGACCGGCTCGACCTCAGCCGGATCGAGGCCGCCTGCCTGCCCGAGAACGTCGCCTCGCGCGGGCTTCTGGAAAGCGCGGGCTTCAAATACGAGGGTGTCGCGCAGAGCTATCTTCAGATCGCCGGGCGATGGCGCACCCATGTGCTTTACGCGGCGCTGCGCGCCGATCGCCGGGGCCGGACGGATGCGGGATGAACGTGCGCTGCGCGGACACGGTGGTCCCGGGCCGCGTGAAGCCCGCGGGCCGGCCGGGTCAAGGGACGCATTCGGATGGAGGATCGCGCCATCCGTGCTATCGTTTCACTCAGGAGGTGCCCTGATGATCCGGATTGCCGTTGCCGTCGCGCTCGTCCTTCTCGTCCTGCCGGCCGCCGCGCAGGAGCGCCGCGCCAGCCACTGCATCGCCGTCGCCGAGCAGGCGCCGGGGCTACACTACCTGCACCGCGCTTCGGCCGCCGGGCCCGAACGCCTCTGGCGCGCCCACGAGGGCACCCACGCGGCAGGCGGCACGGCGTCCCATACCGAGCCCTTGCCAGAAAACACGGTGCGGCTGCATTTCATCGCGCACGCCTCCTTTCTGCTGCGTACCCATGGCGGGCTTACGGCGGTCACGGACTACACCGGATTCATCGGGAACACCGCGCTCATTCCCGATGTCGTGACGATGAACCACGCCCATGAAACGCACTGGACGGCCAACCCGGACCCGGCGATCCCCCATGTGCTGCGCGGCTGGGGGGAGGCGTTCGGGGAAGGAAGCGACCATCACCTCGATCTCGGCGAGATGCTGGTGCGCAACGTGTCCACCGACATCCGCTCGGGCTTCGGCGGGGCCGACGAACCCAAAGGCAATTCGATCTTCGTCTTCGAGGTGGCGGGGCTCTGCATCGGGCATCTGGGGCACCTGCACCACGTTCCCACCGACGAACAGTTCGCCGCGCTCGGACGGCTCGATGTCGTGATGGCGCCGGTGGACGGGGGCTATACGCTTCGGCTGTCGGACATGATCGCCACGCTGAAGCGCCTGCGGTCTTCGGTCGTGCTGCCGATGCACTGGTTCTCGGGCCATTCGCTGGGCGCGTTCCGCGCGGGCATGGCCGACGAATTCGCCATCGTGGACCAGGGCGCGCCCTACATCGACATCAGCCTCGCCACGCTTCCGGACCGGCCCACCGTCGTCTTCCTCCAGCCCGCCTGGCTGCGGGACGAGTGATGGCGGACGGCCAGCCCCATCTCGTCTCCGCCGACGCCGGCTTCGCGGAACGCCTTGCCGCACGGCTCGGGGCGGGCGCGATCGGCCCGCTCGCGCCGGGCTATCTCGAAGAGCCCCGCGGACGCTGGCAGGGGCAGGGCGGCGTGCTGGTGCGCCCCGCCAGCGCCGAGGAGGTCGCGGCCGTGATCCGCGCCGCCGCGGAGGCACGGGTGCCGGTCCTGCCCTATGGCGGCGGCACCGGGCTGGTGGGCGGGCAGATCGCGCCGGAGGGCCCCGCCCCGGTCATCCTGTCGCTGGAGCGGATGACCGCGATCCGCTCGGTCACGCCGGAAGAGAACGTCCTCGTGGCAGAGGCGGGCGCGATCCTCGCCGACGTGCAGGCCGCCGCGGCCGGCGCCGGGCGGCTTTTCCCGCTCTCGCTCGCCTCGGAAGGCAGTGCGCGCATCGGCGGGCTTCTGGCCACCAACGCGGGCGGCGTCAACACGCTGCGCTACGGCAACGCCCGGGCGCTCTGCCTCGGCCTCGAGGCGGTGCTGCCCGACGGCTCGCTCTGGCACGGCCTCACGCCGCTCAGGAAGGACAACGCGGGCTACGATCTGCGCGACCTGCTGATCGGCTCCGAGGGCACGCTCGGCGTGATCACCGCGGCCTCGCTCGCGCTGCACCCGCGCCCGGCGGGCGAAGGCACGGCGCTTCTGGCCGTGAAAAGCCCCGCGGCCGCGCTTGCGCTGCTCGCGCTGGCCCGCGACCAGCTCGGCGACGGGATCAGTGCCTTCGAACTGATGCACCGGCAGGGCTTCGACTTCCTGGCCGAGACCATGCCCGAGACGCGCCTGCCCTGGCCGGAGCCGCCGGAATGGTCGGTGCTGATCGAGGTGGGGCTGCCGCGCGGGCTCGACCCCGCTGCGGCACTGGAGACGCTTTTCGAACACGCGCTCGAGGCGGGTCTGTCGGATGACGGGATCGTGGCGCAGTCCGAGGCGCAGCGCGCCGAGTTCTGGGCGGTGCGCGAGCGCATACCCGAGGCCAACCGCCACATCGGCGCGATCTCTAGCCACGACATCTCCGTGCCGCTGGCCGCGATCCCCGAATTCATCGACCGCGCGGGCCCCGCGCTGGCGAAGATCGGGGCGTTCCGCCTCAACTGCTTCGGCCATGTGGGCGATGGCAACCTGCACTACAACGTCTTTCCCGTCGCGGGGCAGGGGCGCGCGGATGACGCGGCCCGGCGCGACGACATCAAGCGCTGCGTCCACGACCTGGTGCACGCGCTCGGCGGGTCGGTCAGTGCCGAGCACGGCGTCGGGCGCCTCAAGGTCGAGGATCTGGAACGCTACGCCGACCCTGCGAAACTGGCCGCGATGCGCGCCATCAAGTCGGCGCTCGATCCGATGGGCATCATGAATCCGGGCGCCGTTCTGCGGGCCTGACGCGCGCCTGCCTCAGAAGCTTTCGCGCGCGGTAAGCTCCTCGCGCCGGTCCTGCACCGCGCGCTTGCGCGCGAACACCTCCATGCGCGGCTGCCAGTCGTAGCGGACATCCTCCGCGATCGGCGACCAGAAGAGAACGCCGCCCTTGCGCCACGGATCCACGACGATGCCGTCATACATGCTGTCGCCGCGGCTGCTGAGGATGGCCGTGCTGTGCTCGATCCGGAAGGGGTTGAAGGCGTTGGCGATGGCGTAATGCACCTCGAGCGTCTCGAAGTTCTCCTGCTCGAGCCGCGCGCCCAGATCCACCGACCAGTGCCAGCAAAGGCCGCGCGGTTTGAGACCCGCATTCACCTTCGCGTTGTGCACGAGGGGCGGATCCACGATCTGGTATTCGAGGGCGAGGCGGTGCGTCGTCTCATAGGTCAGCCGCGCCGCGCGGGCGGCCTCCTCGGGGTCAACGTCGGGGCCGAGCGCCAGAAGCCCGAGGCGCAGCTCATCGATCTCGGCGGCGGTGCCGGGGGGCGGCGGGCCCTCGCGCGGTGCGGCGCACCCCGCAAGGCCAAGCGCGGTGACGAGAAGGCAAAGACGAGCCAGGGCAGGCAGGATTGTCACGGCACTCGCACGATCTTGGACGGGTTGCATAGCTGGCTATCGCGGTCCCCGCGGCCTGTCGAGCCGACTTGCGCGCGCCTCACGAATTTGTGGCGGCGCATGCGGCCCTGGGGGTCTCAAGCGCCCTCGAACGCGCAAAGCGCGTGCACGTCCATGCCCAGCGCCTCGAGCTTGCGGCGTCCGCCAAGTTCCGGCAGTTCGATCACGAAGGCGCAGCCGACGATGTCGCCGCCCAACCGCTCCACGAGGCGGATGCCGGCCTCGGCGGTGCCGCCGGTGGCCAGCAGATCGTCGACGATCAGCACAGACTGGCCGGGCGCGATCGCGTCGTCGTGCACCTCCATCACCGCTTCGCCGTATTCGAGCGTGTAGCTTTCCGAGATCGTGGCGGCCGGAAGCTTGCCCTTCTTGCGGATCGGCACGAAACCCGCGCCGAGCTGGTGCGCGACGGCGCCCCCCAGGATGAAGCCGCGTGCCTCGAGGCCCGCGACCATGTCGATGCGCCGGCCGGCATGGGGATGCAGCATCCGATCCACCGCCATGCGAAACCCGCGCGGGTCGGCGAACAGCGTCGTCACGTCGCGAAAGAGAATTCCTTCATGGGGGAAGTCCACGATGGTGCGGATGTAATCCTTGACGTCGTTCATGCGAAACTCTTCCTGCAGGAATGTGGGGGCGCGGCGCGCGTCGGCGTGCTTGCGGTGTCAATCCAGCACCCGGCCCGCGATCGGGCGCAGCCGGCCCACCATCTCGGGGTCGCGGGCGTCCCGCGCGGTGATGATCGCGTGTTCGAGCGCCCGGTCGCACCCTTCCGGGCAGGGCGCGTGCGGGCCCAGAAGCCCGGGCAGCGCGGCGAGCATGCGGCGCGCGGTCTCGGCATTGGCGGCGGCGGTCTTCAGGATCTCGGTCACCTCGACCTCCCCGTGGTCCGGATGCCAGCTGTCGTAATCTGTGACCATGGCGACGGAGGCGTAGCAGATCTCCGCCTCCCGCACGAGGCGCGCCTCGGGCATGTTGGTCATGCCGATCACGTCCGCGCCCCAGACCTCGCGGTAGAGGCGGCTTTCGGCCAGGGTGGAGAACTGCGGGCCCTCCATGGCGAGGTAGGTGCCGCCCCGGTGCACGGTCGCGCCCGCCGCCGCCGCGGCGGCCTCGGCCGCGTCCATCAGCCGGCGACAGGTGGGGTGGGCGAGGCTCACATGCGCCACGCAGCCGGGGCCGAAAAAGCTTTGCGCCCGGCCCTTCGTGCGGTCGATGAACTGGTCCACGATCACGAAGTCGCCGGGCTTCATGGCCTCGCGGAACGAGCCGACCGCCGAGACCGAGACGAGGTCGGTCACGCCCAGCATCTTCATCGCCGCGACGTTGGCGCGATAGGGCACCGAGGCGGGGTCGAGCGGGTGGCCGCGCCCGTGGCGGGGCAGGAACGCCATGGCCACGCCGTCGAGCCGCCCGGTCAGGACCGAATCCGAGGGCGCGCCCCAGGGTGTCTCGACCGTGCGCCAGTGCGGCTGCGCAAGCCCCTCCACCTCGTAAAGGCCCGAGCCCCCGATCACCCCGATCATGCGTTCCGCCATCCGTGCCGTTCCCTTTGCTGGCTTTCCCCGCGCAGTCTTGCCCGCAGCCGGGCGAAAGGAAAAGGGCAAGAGCCCTCCCTGCAAGGTCGCGCGTCTAGGCGAGCGCGGCGCGCAGCGGGGCGAGATGTGCGGCGAAGTCGCGGTCCGAGACCGTGGCCTCGCGCACGAGCCAGTCGAAATGCTGCACGAAGGCCTGCACCCGCGCGCTGTCGCGGAAGGCGAGGTAGTTCCGCCCGACATAGAGCACCGCCAGCATCGGCCCGAACACCGTGACCGGCGCGGAATAGACCCGCCGCGCATCGAACAGGAAGATTCGCAGCCGAGGATAGAACTGGTCGTTGAGCTCCAGCAGACGGTCGATCTGGCCCAGGCGAATCTCTCGTGACAGGCCGGAATAATACCCTTCGGCGGCGGCGAAGCTGTCGATCTCGAAAAGCGGCATCGCGATCTCGTAGTCCGATTGCGCGCTCCGCATCCAGGCCAGCCGGTCCTGCGCGGCGCCGATCGCCTGCTGCGCGGTGCGGCCCAGATGGGGCGAATACTCCCATTCGAGCATCGCCTGGGTCTTGAGCATGTCGGGCAGCCCGGCGGGAACGTGGCGGATCTTGTAGCCCTCCGCCTCGCGATGCCAGGCGAAGATCTGCTCGTCCACGAGCGCCCGGGGCGCCTCTGTCAGGGTGAGCGAATTGGCCATGATCTCGGCCGCGCTTTCCGGCCGGTCGGAGAGCGAGAGCAGCCAGTCCGCCGAGACGCGCAGCGCCGCGGCGCATTCGCCGACCACCTGCGCGTTCGGGAGCCGCGCGCCGCCCTCCTTGAGAAGCTGCGAGACGGTGGAGCGGTCCACGCCGATCGCGCGGGCGAGCGCGCTCTGGCTGGTCTGCGTGACGTCCATCGCCTGGCGGAGCCGTTGGCGGAATTGTTCCGCGCGGCGGCGTTTGTCGATAATCTGCGTCATGTGGTAATTTGTATCACATTCGCGGCGTTTTGTTAATCACATACGGAATTCCGCAGCACATCGTCCGCTGATACTCGTTCTGCGGTTTCAGACAATCGGAGACGTGAATGACGACGCAACCACGCGGCTTGCAACGTGACGCCCTGTGCCCGGATGCCCGGGCGGCGACGACGGACCTTTCGCGGCCCGTTCTCTCCGCCAAGGCCCCTCCGGACGCCCGCGCGCATCCCCGCACCGCCCGGAGGGTAGAGTGGCCCACGCTCGCGCTTCTGGTCGGTGCCTACGGCGTCTGGGCGCTCGGCACCACCTGGGCCGCGGCGTTCTGGCTTCCTCACGGCATCGTGCTGGTGGCGCTTTCGGGGGCGCTGCACTCCTCGCTCAGCCACGAGGTGCTGCACGGCCATCCGTTCCGCAATCCGCTTCTGAACGCGGCGCTGGTCTTCCCCGCGCTGACGCTCGTCGTGCCCTACCTGCGCTTCAAGGACACGCATCTCGCCCACCATAACGACGCGATCATCACCGACCCCTACGACGATCCGGAAAGCAACTACCGCGATCCGCGGGTCTGGGCGCGCCTGCCCGCGTGGCAGAAGCGCCTGCTGGCGTTCAACAACACGCTCGCCGGGCGGCTTCTGGTGGGGCCCGCCATCGGGCAGTGGGCCTTCATGGCCGCCGACTGGCGCGCGATCCGCGCGGGCGACCGCCGGGTGCTGGCCGGCTGGCTCCTGCACGTGCCGGCGGTGGCGCTGGTGGTCTTTTGGATGGGCGCGGTCGCGGCGATGCCGTGGTGGGCCTATCTCTTCTCGGTCTACGGCGCGCTCTCGATCCTGAAGATCCGCACCTTCCTCGAACACCAGGCGCATGAGAAACCCCGCGCGCGCACCGTGATCGTGGAGGATCGCGGGCCGCTTTCCCTGCTCTTCCTGAACAACAACCTGCACGTCGTGCACCACATGCACCCGCGCGTGCCCTGGTACCGGCTTCCCGCGGTCTATGCCGCGAATCGCGCGCATTACCTCGCGCGGAACGACAGCTACCGCTACGCGAGCTATGGCGAGGTGTTCGCGCGCTACTTCCGCCGCGCCAAGGATCCCGTGCCGCATCCGCTCTGGCCAAGGGGCTGAAACCGCGCCAGTAGGGAGCGATGGAGCTCTGGATCCTCGTCACCCTCCTGGCCGCCGCGTTCCAGACCCTGCGTTTCACGCTGCAGAAGGTGCTGCGCATGGGGGCGCTCAGCACCGTCGGCGCGACCTTCGCGCGCTTCGCCTACTCCGCGCCGCTGGTGACGCTCGCGCTCTCGGCCTACCTCGCAGTCACCGGCGGCGGCCTTCCTGCAACCGGCGTGCTTTTCTGGGCCTACGCCTTGGCCGGCGGCACCGCGCAAGTGCTGGCCACGGCCTGCGTGGTCGCGCTCTTCGGGGCGCGGAACTTCGCTGTCGGCATCACCTTCAAGAAGACCGAGGGCGTTCAGACGGCGGTCGTGGGGGTTGCGCTTCTGGGCGAGCGCATCTCCTGGGCGGCCTTCGCCGCGATCCTGCTCGGGCTCTTCGGCGTCTGGCTCCTTTCGGCCGCGCCGGGCGAGGTGGTGCGCGGCTGGCGGCGCCTGGCCAACCGCGCCGCGGCGCTCGGGCTGGGCTCGGGGTTCCTGTTCGCGATCTCCTCCGTCTGCTACCGCGGCGCGACCCTCGAGGTGGCGAGCGAAAACCCGCTCCTCCGCGCGGGCGTCACGCTGGCGGCCGTGACCGCGGCGCAGATGATCGGGATGGCGTTCTACCTGCGCGCCTGCGAGCCCGGCCAGCTCGCCGCGGTCTGGGGCGCGCGCCGCGTGGCGCTCTGGGTCGGGCTTTCGAGCATGGCGGGCAGCTTCTGCTGGTTCCTCGCCTTCACGCTTCAGACGGCGGCGCTCGTGAAGGCCGTGGGGCAGGTTGAGCTCATCTTCTCGCTGGCGATCACCGTGCTCGTGTTCCGCGAGCGGGTGAGCCGCACGGAACTCGCCGGGATCGCGCTGCTTTCGGCCTCGGTGGTGAGCCTCGTCCTCGTCGCCTGACGCGCCTCAGCCCGCGGTGAGCGGGCTCTTGCCCCGCAGCCGCAGGAACAGGCTTTCCTCGTCGGTGTTCCGGAAGAAGGGGACCGAGGGCGGCGGGCCGGGATCGGCGAGCCGCCCGGCCACCTCTGCGAGGACCACCTCGGTGATGAAGGGCAGGTCCACCTCCCGCGCGCGGGCGAGCGGCACCCATTGCAGATGGCTCAGTTCGTCCTGCGCGCGGCTGAAATCGTCGGGGTCCGAGGCGAGCCGGTCGGCGTCCACGAGGAAGAAGCGCGCGTCGAAGCGGCGCGGCCGGCCCGGGGGAGTGATCGCGCGGAAGACGAAGTTGAGCCCCGCCGCGCTGGGCACGTGGCCGGTGGCGGCGAACTCGGTCCAGTCCACGCCGGGCGTGCCCTGCCAGCGTCCGGGTGCGCCCAGGATGAGGCCCGTCTCCTCCCAGAGTTCGCGCACGGCCGCCGCGGCGAGGGCCGGACCAAGATTCGCCGCCGCGTCCTCGGCCAGCCGCGCGGCGCAGACCTCGTGAAGCCCCTCGGCCAGCGGGACCTCGGCGTCGCGCGGATCGACCGCGCCGCCGGGAAAGACGAACTTGTTGGGCATGAAGGCCGCTGCCGCCCCGCGCTGCCCCATCAGGATGCGCGGCTCCGTGGCCCGGTCGCGCAGGACGATCACCGAGGCGGCGTCGCGGATCGGCGTGCTGTCGGCGGTCATGGCCCCCCCCGGATGGCGGGTCAGGCCGGATCCTCGCCGAAGCCGTGCATCAGCCGCGACCACTGGAAGGCCACCACCATCCCTTTCAGTCTCGGCAAGAGATACAGCGAGAGGCCGACGCAGCCAACCGCGAAGATGGTGAAGAGAACCAGCGGCTCGGGTCGCCACGCCATGAACACCATGAGCAGAAGCGGCGCCATCACGTGTCCGACGATGAGGATCGTGAGATAGGCGGGCCCGTCATCCGCGCGATGATGGTGCAGCTCCTCGCGGCAGACGGTGCAGGCGTTGCGCACCTCGAGGTAACCCGAAAGCAACGGGCCCTGGCCGCAGCTCGGGCAACGCCGTCGCCATCCGCGCCAGAGCGCCGGAAGGGCCGGGCGCGGGTCGGGAATGGTCGTGTGATCTTGCATCGTCTCACCTCGCTCGCGTGCCGCCAACACTGCCCTGCCATGCCCTTGCCCGAAACGCGGCAGCCTGTCCTTGCGGCGGGATGCCGCGCTCGCGGCGGCCACCTTGCCGCGGCGTTCGGCGACGGAACGCGCGCCGCGCGTCGTATCAGCCTGCGACCCCGGACGCAAAGGACCCGGGTCCTGACCGAAACGCGACACCAAGGAGACAGACATGACCCGTTCGTTCCTGACCCCCGCCGCCCTTCTCGGCGCGCTGGCGGCCCTCGCCCTGACCTCCGCGGCCGGCGCGGCGCGCGCGCAAGACGGCGCCCGGGAGATGCCCCGTTTCGAGGCGCTCGACGCCGACGGCGACGGCCGGCTCACCCGCGAAGAGCTGGAGGCCCGCGCGGCGTCCCGTTTCGCCGCGGCCGATGCCGACGGCGACGGCACGCTTTCGCCGGCCGAACTCGAGGCGGCGGCCGAGCGGCGTCGCGCCGAACGCATCGCGCGCATGGTGGCGCGGCTCGACATGAACGGCGACGGTGCGCTCGACCGGGCCGAGCTTGCAGCGCGTCGCGGCGCGGACCGCATGTTCACGCGGCTCGATGCGAATTCCGACGGCGCGCTCACGCGGGAGGAGTTCGCCGCCATCCGCGGGATGCGCGGGGCGCATCACGGCGGGGTCGGCCGGCCCTGAATCGGGCGGCGCGGGCCACATCCGGCGGGGGCGCGCTTCCCGCCGATTGCGCCGGGCATGACTTGCGACTACGCCGGAGCGACATGGCGATGCCTCAGGACGCTGGCCCGGAACTGGACGACGCGGCGCTGCTGGCCGCGACCGCCCGGGGCGACCGGGCGGCCGCGCGCCGACTGACGGATCGGCTCCTGCCGGTGGTCTACGCCCATGCCGTCCGCCTTCTGGGCGATGCGGCCGAAGCCGAGGACGTGGCGCAGGAGGCGATGCTCCGGCTCTGGCGGGTGGCGCCGGAGTGGCGGGCGGGCGAAGCGAAGGTGACGACATGGCTCTACCGGGTGACGGCCAATCTCTGCATCGACCGCCAGCGCCGGACGGCCCGGCCGGGACCGGGCGGCGCGCTCGCGCTCGACCGGGTGCCGGAGCCCGCGGACACGCGGCCGGGCGCCGAGGCGGCCTTGCAGGAGACGGCGCGCGCCGAGGCGCTTCAGGCCGCGCTCGCCACGCTCCCGCCGCGCCAGCGCCAGGCGGTGGTGCTGCGCCATATCGAGGGGCTTGGAAACGCCGAGATCGCCGCATCATGGAGATCGGGCCCGAGGCGGTGGAAAGCCTGACCGCCCGGGGCAAGAGAGCGCTCGCCCGCAGTCTGTCCGGGCGGCGCGAGGAGTTGGGATACCGCGATGAATGACATCGACCGCGAGACCGAGGCGCTGCTCGAGCGCCATTTCGCTACCGCGCGGGCCGCGAGGCCCGAGCCGCCCGCGGGTCTCTCCGAGCGCGTGCGCGCCGATGCCGCGGCGCTGAATTCCGCGCCCGCCTCGCGGCGCGCCCGGGCGCCGGGGCCGCTCCTGGAGATCTGGCGGACGCTCGGCGGCTGGCCCGCGGCGGCGGGGCTCTCCGCGGCGGCGCTCGCCGGGGTCTGGATCGGGGTGGCGGCGCCGCGGGCGCTCGACGGTGGCCTCGCCGCCCTCGCGGGCGGCGGCGCGGCGATGCCCGGGCCCGCGGCCGGGTTCGAGCTGGCGCTGGAGGAGCTTTGAGCGATGACCGAGTCGGAAGCGGAACGCGGCAGCCAAGGCGGCGACGGCCGCCCGGGGACGCCGCTCTGGGTGAGGATCCTGCTTGTGGGCTCGCTCGCGCTCAATCTCCTCGTGGTGGGGATGGTGGCGGGCTTCGCCCTGCGGGGCGAGGGGCGCGCGCCGATGGCACGCGACGGCGGCTGGCCCTACGTTGCGGCACTGCCGGTGCGGGACCGCCTGGCTGTCGGCCGGGACATCCGGCAGGCCCTGCGGGCCGGCGGCATGACCCGCGAGGCGCGACGGTCGAGTTTTGACGAGGCGCTTTCGCTCCTTCGGGACGATCCCTTTTCGGTCGAGCGGTTCGAGGCGCTTCTCTCCCGCCAGTTCGCGGCGGCGAGTCTCGTACAGGACGCCGGTCGGCGCGCGCTTCTTGCAAAGATCGCGGCGATGCGCCCGGAAGAGCGTGCGCGCTATGCCGACCGGCTTGCCGAGGCCATGCGCGGCGGCCGCCATGGCGGCGCGGGTCGCCCCTGAGGCGCGTCGGGCGTCACGCGGCGGGGCGGCCGAGGCGGACGCAGTTCCGCCCGCGCGCCTTGGCGCGATAAAGGGCGCGGTCGGCCTGGACGAGCAGCGCTTCGGGTTCGGCATGTCCCGCCGCCATCGGGTCGGGCCCGACGGCGAGACCGATGGAGATCGTCACCCGCACCGGGCCCTGGCCATCGGGCAGCGCGAAGGGTCTTTCGGCGACGGTGGCGCAAAGACGTCGTGCCGCGGCCTCGGCCGCGTGGCGCTGCATGTCCGGCACCACGAGGAGGAACTCCTCGCCGCCGATCCGCGCCGCGAGAGCGTCGGGCCCGAGCCCGGCGCGCAATCGCCGCGCGACCTCGGTCAGCACGGCATCGCCGGCGGCGTGGCCGTGCCGGTCGTTGACCTGCTTGAAATGGTCGAGATCGGCGATCATCACGGCGAAGGGCCTATCCTCCCGGCGCGCCGCCGCCGCGATCCGGGCAAGCTGCGGCACCGCGTAACGGCGGTTGTGCAGGCCGGTGAGCGGGTCGATGACGGCCGCGGCAAGACCGGCCTCGAGCGCCGCGCGCATCTGGTCGGCGCGCCGCTTCGCGGCCAGCCTGCCCCGCAGCCGCAGGGCGAGCTCCTCGACCTCGAAGGGGCCGGGCATTCCGTCATGCGCCCCGAGGTCGAGCGCGCGCGCGACGGCGCGGCCGCCCGCGTCGCCGCCATGGACCACGATGGCCGCGCGGCGCAGGGCGTGCTGCGCGCGGAGCGCCGGAAGAAGTTCCAGCTCCGCGTCGGCGTGGGGCGGCAGCCCGATCAGCACCGCGNTCGCCGCCATGGACCACGATGGCCGCGCGGCGCAGGGCGTGCTGCGCGCGGAGCGCCGGAAGAAGTTCCAGCTCCGCGTCGGCGTGGGGCGGCAGCCCGATCAGCACCGCGTCGGGTGCGGGCCCCTGGGCCGTCAGCAGCGCCGCGGCCGGCGTCAGCGGGACCGGTACGCCCAGCGCCGCGGACAGCGCATCGGCCTGCGCCCGTGCGCACACCCCTTCGGCGGCGACGTGCGCGATGCGCGGCGCGGGGGCGAAGCCCGCCGCTGCCTCGGCGCAGCCCATCGCCGCCTCGGCGCTGCGGCGCACCTCCGGCGCGAGCCCGTCGCCGCGGTCGCGTAGCAGGCTGCGCAGCCGCGCGAGGAGAAGCGCGCCGTCGCGCAGATCCGGGAGGGCGTCGTCGAGCCCGGCGGCGAGGGCGGCGCGC
>NZ_JBGFSI010000013.1:0-101232 GCF_041365735.1 Rhodosalinus sp. K401
CGTCGCGCAGGCGCGGGCGCCTGCTCGGGCTCGGCCGGGGCGGCGGCGAGCTGGCGGGCGACAGGCGCCCTGCCTGCGGGTGCGACGGCTTCGGAGCGATCCGCCTCCGTGGCCTGCGGCGCCGGTGCCGCCTCGGCCGGCGTCTGTTCGGCGGGCGGGGGCGGAGAGGCCGCGCCGCCTGCGGCGAGATCGGCGAAGCTGTCGCCCAGGCGCGCGACCGCGACCGGCGCGCCGCCCCCTGCCATCGCCGCGTCGGGCTCGGGGCGCAGGACGAGGCCCAGCGCGGCGAGATGAAGCGCGGCCGAGACGGCCCCGGCGAGGACGAGCGCCCGTGGCGTCACGGCAGCGCCCTCTCGGTCACGAGGATCACCTCCCCCGCCCCGGCCGCGCGCAGCGCGCCCGCGATGTCCGCCAGGCGGCGGGCGGGGAGCGCGCGGTCGGGCACGAGGCGGGCGGCCGGGGCGGGTGCGCCCGTGTCATCGACGCGCCGGGCGAGGTAGTCTGCGGGCGACACCGGCTGGCCGCGATGCAGCGTCGTGCCGTCGGCGCGGATCACCAGCGCGTCCGGCGGGGCGCTCCGGTCGAGCTCCGCCGCCCGGACGAGCTGCACGTCGCCGTCGAGCGGAGGCGCGAGCGATCCGGCGACCAGGAAGAAGACGAGCATCAGGAAGACCACGTTGATGAGCGCGATCGTGGGCTCCCCCCGCGCGCGGCGATATGTCCGCCTCGCCGCCACGGTCAGCCGAGCACCCGGACGTCGGCGGACGGGACGGATCGGAGCGCGACCAGCAGATCGGTCAGCCGCTGCGCCGTGACCTCCCCTTGCAGGCTGACCAGAACGGCGCGGCCGTCCTCCCCCAGACGATCCCTGACCGCCGCCGCCGCGTGTTCGAGCGCCGTGGCCTCGCCGTTCACGCTGATCGCGTCGGGCGCGAGCCGCACGAAGACCGGAGGCGCGTCTCCCGGCATCGCGCCGCCCGCCGCGGCCGCGAGCGGCAGCTCCCCGAAGCGCGTGAAGGTGGAGGAGAGCATGAAGAAGAGCAGCAGCAGGAAGATCACGTCGATGAGTGGCGTGAGCGACAGCCGACGGCGGCGGAAGCCGGGCGCGCTACGCATGGGCCAGCCCCGCGACGTGAGCCGCGGCCTCCGGCGCGGGGCCCGGGCCGAACCCCGGGCGCAGCAGCACCTCCAGCGCCTCGTCCGCGAGAGCGCGCTCCGCGGCCACGCGGGACTCGAGATAGGTGAGGCAGAGCGCCGTGGGCATCGCCACGCCGAGGCCCACCGCGGTGGTCAGCAGCGCCACCCAGATCCCCCCGGCAAGCGCCGAGGGATCGACGGCCGCCCCGGCCGCCTGCAGGGCCTGGAACGCTTCGATCATCCCGAGCACCGTGCCGAAAAGGCCGAGAAGCGGGGCGAGCTGAACGACGGAATCGAGCAGGCGGAACCCGGACTCCAGGCGCGCGAGCCCGGCGTCGATCTCGGCCAAAAGGCGGGAGCGGGCTTGCCCGGCCCCCGCGCCGAGGGCGCGGGCGAGCACGGGAGAAAGGTGGCTCGGGCTTCGCGCCAGGGCGGCCCGCGCGGCGGCTTCCGCGCCTGCGTCCGCCTCGCGGAGCGCGCGGCGGACGGCCTCGTGCCGGCCCACGCCGAGGCCGCGGAACTGCCAGAGCTTGGCCAGCACCACGGCGAGCGCCACGATCGACACGGCGCCAAGGAGCGCCACCACCGGCCCGCCGAGCGCCACGGCCTCGCGCAGACCGGCCAAGAGTTCAGCCAGCTCGCTCATCCCGACACCTCGAGATCCGCGCGGCTTTCCAGCCGCAGGTGCTCCATGCAGGCGCCCGCCTCGAGGCCCGCGCCCGAACAGTCCTCCGCCGCGTTCACGAGAACCCGCCCGAGCGCCGCGCACTCGGCGCCCGGCAGGTCGAACTGGCGCACCCGGGTCCGCCCCTCCGGCACCGACTGAAAATCGAAGAGGGACAGCCGCTCCACCACGCCTCCGGCGTCGAAGACCACGGTCTCGAGGACGAGGGCGTCGAGATCGGCGCCCAGCGCGTTGTCCACCACGAAGGTCAGACGGCAGGCGCTCTCCGTCTGCGTCATTGTGTTGAGCTCCAGCCGGAGCGATCGGTCGGTCTCCCCTTCGCTCGCGGCCGCGGCGCCTGCAATGGCCAGGGAAACAAGCAGGGTCGGGACAAACTGTCGTATCACCAGTCGAACTCCTTCGTGAGCGCGATCTTGAAGGTCCGGCCCGGCGCGTTGTCGAGCTGCAGGTTGGGCCGGTAAGTGGCGTCCGTGACGTTCTCGACGGCGAGGTTCACCGTCATGCCCTCGAGCGGCCCGGAGTCGGGCGTCCAGTCGAGGAAGAGGTCATGGGTGACATAGCTGTCGCCGTTCGTCTCGGCCGAGGCGGTCGTGATGCTGTTCGCCCAGTTGCCCCGCCACCCGAGGCGCAGGTCGCGTTCCGGCAGCCTGGTGCCCAGCGTAAGCGAGAGGGTGTCCGCGGGCGTGTCGGTCAGCGTCTCGCCGGTGCTCTCGTCCTCCGAACGGACCAGCGAATAGGCGGCGTTCGCGAACCAGCCCTCGGCATCGTAGGCGCCCTCGAGTTCGAGGCCCCAGATCCGCGCGCTGTCGATGTTCGAGAAATAGGGCACCGCCGCCTGTCCGGGCGTCGGCCCCGTTGCGCGGGGCGTCGAGGCGATCAGGTCGCGGATCGAATTGTTGAAGGCCGTCGCCTTGAGCTGCAGGCTGTCGCCCTCGCTCAGCACGTCGAAGCCTTCGTATGCGAGGCCGATCTCGACCGTGGTGGCGATCTCGGGGTCGAGGTTGAGGCTCGGCGTGCGCGGGCCGAAGAAGAGGGGCCCGCGCTGCACTTCTCCTTCGCTTGAATAGAGCTCGTCCAGCGTCGGCAGCCGCTCGGTGCGCGCGAGCGATCCGAAGACGGACCACGCGTCGTTCAGCTCGTACATGACGGCGAGCTTCGGCGAGACGGCGAGCTCCTCCGTCGCGCGCGCGCCCGCCGCCTCGGCGGCGGCGCCGGGATCCTGGAACGCCTTTTCCAGCCGAACCCCCGGGATGAGGGTCAGCCGGTCGTTCCAGATGAATTCGCCCTGCGCGTAGATCGCGGCGCGGCTGTCCGTTCCCTGGGGATGGAAGGGCAATGCGCCCAGGGAAGAAGACGCCGTGCGCTCCTGCTGCGAGAGCTGCGTGCCGAAGGTCAGGTAGTTCTCCCACGCGCCGCTGCCGAACTCGATGGTGTTCTCGGCCTTGAGCGAAAGGGTCTCGTAGGCGGCGTCGTTATCGCAAAGGACAAGGAAGATGCCCGGCGCGCAGAGGAAACCAGCGGAGAAGTCGCGCTTCTCCACCTCGGTGTTCGACCACGACAACGTCACGTCGAGGTCGAGCCATGGGTTGCCTGCACCTTGGTGATCCCACGACAGCGTCACCGTGTCGTCGAGGCTGCGGATGTCGGCCGTGCCGAAGCCCGCCACGGCGGGGCCGCCCGTCTGCGCCACAACCGTGTCGGCCAGATCGCCGTCGGTGCGCGACCACGACAGGCGCAGCGACTGGTCGTCGTTCTGCCCGAAGTGGAAGGTGCCCTTCACCAGCCCGGACCAGCGTTCATAGGCGGTGCCGTCCAGCGTGGTGCCGTCGCCGTCTTCCACGTCGTCCGACGTGCCGCGGTTGAGCGCGAAGAGCAACTCGGCGTTCTCGTCGGGCCGCGCGGCGTAGATCAGCCCGCCCCGCCAGGCGTTCCCGTTCGAGCCGTAGCCCGCCCGGAACCTGAGCGCCCCCGTCTCCCCCGGCGCGAGGAAGTCCGAAGCATCCTTGGTGGTGAAGTTGATCACGCCCCCGATGGCCCCGGAGCCGTAGAGCGTGGAGGAGGCGGGCCCGCGCAGGATCTCCACCCGCTTGTAGAGCGCCGGGTCGCCGAAGAAGGACCCGGTGCGATACTGCTCGAAGAACTTCGGCGCACCGTCCACGGTGACGATGATTCGTGACTGGCTCGCGGTCTGTTCGGTGTTGCCGATGCCCCGGATGTTGAACGCCTCGCCCAGAAGGCGGCCGGAGCCGCCGGTCTCGACCCCCGGCACCGTGTCGAAGAGCTCGCCCACGGTCGTCGCCTGTTCGCGGTCGATGTCCTCCTGTTCCAGCACCGTCACCGCCTGCGGCGTATCGATCGCCACCTTCTCCGTGCCGGCGCCGAGAACCAGTCGCCCGAGCGGCGTGAAACCGCCCTCCGTCTCCTGCGCCGAGACCTGCCCCCCGAGCCCCGCGGCCAGCGCCGTCGCGGCGGCGCCCCAGAGCAGGCGCACTTTGCCCGTTCTCATCCTTTCCCTTCCTTTTTCCAGGTGCGGGTCGGGCTGGCGTCGGGCTGGCGTGACCGCGTCGTGCAATTCTGACTTGATGTGTCGGGAATGCAGCTTTACGAATCCCGACAGAAACAGTCAAGAGAAGTCCGCGCCCTCGAGCCGCCGCCAGAGCAGGCCCGGACGACGAGAAAGGGCGGACCCATGAGCGAAACATCCCGTATTTCCCCCGATGCCATCCTCGCGGCGCGCGCCGAGCGGCCGAAACTGCGCGCCCGCGATCTCGCGGCGGCGCTCGGCGTGCCCGAGGCCGCCCTCGTCGCGGCCGAGACCGGCCGCGCGGCGACCCGGATCGCGGCGCACCCGAACGCGCTGATGCCCGCCGTGACGGAGCTTGGCGAGGTCATGGCGCTCACCCGCAACGAGAGCGCGGTGCATGAGCGGGTGGGCAGCTATCTGGAGTATCATCCCGGCGAGCACGCGACGATGGTGCTCGGCCCCGAGATCGACCTGCGCACGTTCCCCAAGCACTGGGCCCACGCCTTCGCGGTGACCGAGGAGACGGAGGCCGGCCTCCGGCGCAGCCTGCAGGTCTTCGACGCCGCCGGCGACGCGGTCCACAAGGTGCACCTGAAACCCGCCTCGGACGTCGCGGCCTTCGATCGCCTCGTCGCCACGCTCGCCACGGGCGACGAAAGCCGCGAGTTCGACGCCGCGCCGCGCACGCCGCCGGAGGGCGCGTGGATCCGCGAGGACAGGATCGACATCCTGCGCAAGGAGTGGGAGCGGATGACCGATACCCACCAGTTCCTGCGCCTCGTCTCCAAGCTCAAGATGAACCGCCTGGGCGCCTACCGCGCGGCCGGCGCACCCTATGCCGAGCCGCTCGCCGCCGAGGCCGTCACCGCGATGCTGGAGCGCTCTGCCGCCGAGGGCATCGAGATCATGCTCTTCGTGGGCAATCCGGGCTGCATCCAGATCCACGCCGGAACGATCCACACGCTGACCCCGATGGGGCCGTGGCAGAACGTCATGGACCCGCGCTTCAACCTGCATCTGCGGGCGGATCACGTCGCCGAGGTCTGGCGCGTGTGGAAACCCACGCAGCGCGGGCCCGCGATCTCGGTCGAAGCCTTCGACGAGGAGGGGCGGCTCATCCTGCAATGCTTCGGCAAGCGCAAGGAAGCCGAGCCCGTGGCCTGGAACGCCATGGCCGCCGAGCTCGCCCCGGCCGAGACCGCGGAGGCGACGGCATGACCATCCGACCCACCGGCCTCGCCGCCGCGTTCGCCCTCCTCTGCCTCCAGCTCGGCGCCGCCGCGGCGGAGCGCGTCGTCGCGGTGGGCGGCTCGGTCACCGAGACTGTCTTTGCCCTCGGCGCGGGCGACCGCCTGGTCGCGCGCGACACGACGTCGACCTGGCCGCCCGACGCCGAAGCCCTGCCCGACGTTGGCTATGTCCGGCGGCTCTCGCCGGAGGGCGTGCTGTCGGTCGCGCCGGACCTCATCCTCGCGGAGGAAGGCGCCGGCCCGCCCGAGACGGTCGATCTTCTGGCCGCGGCTGAAATCCCGTTCGTCACGATCCCCGACGCCACCGACGCGGAGGGCGTCGCCCGGAAGGTCGAGGCGGTGGGTGCGGCCCTCGGCCTTGACGACAGGGCGGCGGCGCTCGCCGCGGCGATCCGCGCGGACATGCGCGCGATCCGAGAACGCTCGGAAGACATCGGCGAGCCGGCACGCGTGCTCTTCCTGCTGTCGGCCGAGGGCGGACGGCTCATGGCGTCGGGCAGCGGCACGGCGGCCGAGTCCATGATCCGCCTCGCGGGGGGCGAGAACGCGGTCACGGGCTTCGAGGGCTACAAGCCGCTCACCGACGAGGCGGTGCTCGCCGCGGCGCCCGACGTGGTGCTGATGATGGAGGGCCGCGCGGGCCATGGCGGCGCCGGGGTTCTGTCGCACCCGGCCCTCGCCGCCACGCCCGCCGGACGCGACGGCCGGCTGGTCGAGATGGACGGGCTCTATCTCCTCGGGTTCGGCCCGCGCACGGCCGAGGCCGTCGCCGATCTCCACGCCGCGCTCTACCCGAACGAGAGCTGAGCCATGGTCGCCATCGCCGAGGGCGCGCCTCCTGCCGCGGGCGACCGCAGCCTGCTCGCGCGGCGCGCCACATGGGGGCTCGTCGCGCTGGCCCTTCTGACGAGCTGGGCGTCGCTCGCCACGGGGGCGGCGGGCGTGTCGCTGACCGACGCCCTGGCCCGCACCCTCTCGGGCGAGGGCCTGACGCTGCAGGAAAGGATCGTGATCTTCGAGATCCGCCTGCCGCGCCTCATCACGGGGCTCCTGGTGGGCGCGGCGCTCGCGGTCTCCGGCGCGGTGATGCAGGGGCTCTTCCGCAACCCGCTGGCCGATCCGGGGCTCGTCGGCGTGGGCGCCGGCGCCGGGCTGGGGGCGGTCTCGGCCATCGTGCTGGGGGGCGTGCTGCCGCCGGCGATCGCCGCGGCCACCGGCATCTATACCGTGCCGGTCGCCGCGTTCCTCGGCGGATGGGCCGCGACCATGGTCCTTTACCGCGTCTCCACCCGCGCGGGGCAGACCTCGGTGGCCACGATGCTGCTGGCGGGGATCGCGCTCGGCGCGCTCGCCGGCGCGGCGACGGGCCTTCTGGTCTACGTCGCCAACGACCAGCAGTTGCGCGATCTCACCTTCTGGGGCCTCGGCTCCCTCGCCGGCGCGGCCTGGCCGAAGCTGGCCGTGGCCGCACCGATCATGCTGGCCGCGATGGCCGGGACGCTCTGGCTCGCGCGCGGGCTCAACGGTCTCGCGCTCGGCGAGGCGGCCGCGGCGCACATGGGCGTGCCGGTGCAGCGGATGAAGAACCTCGCCATCCTCTCGGTCGCCGCGGCGACGGGCGCGGCGGTGGCCGTCTCGGGCGGGATCGGGTTCGTGGGCATCGTCGTGCCGCATCTCCTGCGCCTCGCCACGGGGCCGGACCACCGCCGCCTTCTGCCCAACGCGGCGCTTCTGGGCGCGAGCCTGCTGGTGGGCGCCGACATGCTGTCGCGCACGGTCATCGCGCCGGCCGAACTGCCGATCGGGATCATCACCGCGCTTCTGGGCGCGCCGGTCTTCCTCTGGATCCTCCTGCGCCGGCGCGGCGTGCTGGACCTGTGAGGCGCGCATGATCGACGCCTCCCGCCTCACGGTCACGCTGGGCCGCCGCCGGGTTCTCGACGGCCTCGACTTCCGCGCCATGCCCGGCGCGCTGACCGCGATCGTCGGGCCGAACGGCTCGGGCAAGACCACCCTGATGCGCGCGCTCACCGGCGAGATCGCCGCGGAGGGGCGGCTCTTGCTCGAAGGCGAGGACCCGCGAAAGCTCCGCCCCTGGCAGATCGCCCGGCGGCGCGGGGTCCTCGCGCAGTTCACGCGGCTGGCCTTTCCCTTCACGGTGCTCGAGGTGGTGCGCCTCGGCGCCGAGGCGGGCGGCCAGGCGGGCGCGGGCGCCACCGCGCGCGCCCGCGCGGCGCTCGCGCGGGTGGACCTTGCAGGCTACGAGGGCCGGCACTACCAGGAACTCTCGGGCGGCGAGCAGGCCCGCGCCCAGCTCGCCCGCGTGCTCGCCCAGGTCTGGGAGCCGGTGGGCCCCGAGGGCCCCCGTTGGCTGTTCCTCGACGAGCCGGTGGCGAGCCTCGACATCGCGCACCAGCTCCAGGTGATGGAGCTGGCCCGCGATTACGCCCGCGCGGGCGGCGGCGTGATCGCGGTGATGCACGACCTGACGCTGACGGCCATGTTCGCCGATCGCGTCACGCTGCTTCAGGAGGGCCGCGTCGCGGGCGAAGGGGCGGCCGGCGAGGTTCTCCGGCCCGAACTTCTGGAGCAGGTCTACGGCTGCCCGCTTGATGTCGTGAAACTCTCGGACCCTGCCCGCCTGATCGTGACGCCGCGCACCGGCCCGCGCGCGCCTCGTCATGCTCTGGCGGATGGCGGCGAGATCGTCCCGGAGGCCGCGCGCCCGGCGCGTTCGGGGTAACGTCGCGCGCGACGGCATGGCCGCATCGGACCTCCCGCCGCGCGCGCAGGCGGGCGGAACGCGGACGGCATCACCGCACCACGTGCACCGAGCAGCCTGCGTGGCGGACGATGCGCGCCGCGTGGGGGCCCAGAAGGTAATCCCGGAAATCCGGCTTGTGTGCGCCCACCACGATCAGGCTGGCGCCGTCGGTCTCCGCCACGTGAAGGATTTCCTGGTAGGCGTTCCCGGTGGCCACGATGTGGCGGACCTTCTTGTTGGCCTCCGCGCCGAGCGCGGCCTCGGCAAGCGCGTCGAGCCTGCGGCGCGCTTCCTGCACCGCCTTGTCGTGATGCGACTTGTCGAAATAGCTGCCGACCACGCTCATGCCGTAATCGGGCACCACCGTGATGACGTCGAGCTGCGCGCCCTCCATCTCCGCGAGGCGCGCCGCCACCTCCAGCACGTGGCGGTCGCGGTTTTCGTTGCTGATGTCGACGGCGCAGAGAACGGGGCCGGTCATGCGGGGACCTCCTGGCGGGTCATGCGCGCGCGCTGCAGAAGCGCCAGGAAGGCGAGCAGCACGAGCGCGGGGATGAACATGAGTTCCTTGGGCATCTGGTCGGCCGGCGCCTTGACGCTGTCGATCGTCATCGGCCGATCGGCGTAGAAATCGAAGTCCAGGAAGGTCTGCGCGTAGGGCGTGCCGAACATCGGCTCCTCGAAGCTCACGCGGCCGTCCTCCAGCGGCACGAGCGCGAGGCCCGCCTCGGCGAGGAGGTCCTCGCCCGGCGCGTCGCGCGCCACCGGCAGGACAAGCGTCGTCTCGGTGATCTCGCCGGTGTCGAAGTCCGGGCCCGAAACGACGATGCGGAGTTCTTCGCCCGGATCGGCCTCCTCGACCGCCTGCGCGAGATTGGCGGGATCCAGCATGCGGAAGGGCGGCTGGATGCGGTCCATGAAGAAATCCGGCCGGAAGAGCGCGAAGGCGATGAGGATCAGCGCCACGCTTTCATAGATGCGGTTCTTCGTGAGGAACCAGCCCATGGTGCCCGCCGTGAAGACGAGGATGGCGACCGTGGCGACGATCGCCGTCACGATCCCCTGCACGAGGGTCACGTCGATCAGCAGAAGATCGGTGTTGAAGATGAAGAAGAAGGGCAACGCCACGGTGCGGAGCGAGTAGAAGAAAGCGGTGAAGCCGGTGCGGATCGCGTCCCCGCCCGACACGGCGGCCGCCGCGAAGCTCGCCAGCCCCACGGGCGGCGTTACGTCCGCCATGATCCCGAAGTAGAAGACGAAGAGATGCACCGCGATCAGCGGCACGATGAGCCCCGACTGCGCGCCAAGCTCGACCACCACGCCCGCCATGAGCGAGCTTACCACGATGTAGTTGGCGGTGGTGGGCAGCCCCATGCCGAGCACGAGCGACAGAAGCGCCACCATCACCAGCATCAGCACGAGATTGCCGCCCGAAAGGAACTCCACCAGCTCGGACATCACCTGCCCCACGCCGGTGAGCGTCACGGTCCCCACGATGACGCCCGCCGTCGCGGTGGCGAGGCCGATGCCGATCATGTTGCGCGCGCCGTCGATGAGCCCCTGGAGAAGGTCCAGCACGCCCCACTTCAGGCGGTCGGCCAGATCGCTTTCACCGCGGAACACCGCCTTGAGAGGGCGCTGCGTCAGCAGGATGACGAAGAGGAGCATGGTCGCCCAGAAGGCCGAAAGCCCCGGCGATTTCTGCTCGATCATCAGGAAATAGACGAGCACGACGATGGGCAGCAGGTAATAGAGGCCCGACTTGTAGATCTCGCCCACGACCGGCAGCCGCACGTCCTCCGAATTCGGATCGTCGGGCTCGAGGTCGGGGCTCTGGGCGGCGAGCCACAGAAGCGCCAGGTAGGCGAGGAACAGAAGGGCCGACAGGACCCAGCCCGCGCCCTCGGGCACGAGAGCGGTGATCCAGCGCACCGGGAATTGCACGCCGTAGCAGAGCGCCGCGAACCCGGCGAAGAACGCGGCCATGCCGCCGATCGTGCGCCCGAGCGAGACCACCCGGTCGCCGAGCGTGGGCATGTTCTGCTTCACCGCCTCCAGATGCACGATGTAGACGAGCGCGATGTAGCTGATCGCCGCGGGCAGGAAGGCGTGGGTGATCACCTCCACGTAGGAGATGCCCACATATTCCACCATCAGGAAGGCCGCGGCGCCCATGACGGGCGGCATGATCTGGCCGTTCACGGAACTCGCGACCTCGACCGCGCCGGCCTTCTCGCTGGTGAAGCCCACGCGCTTCATCAGCGGGATGGTGAAGGTGCCGGTGGTGACCACGTTGGCGATGGACGAGCCGGAGATGAGCCCGGTGGCCGCAGATCCCACGACCGCGGCCTTGGCCGGCCCGCCGCGCAGGTGGCCCAGCGCGCCGAAGGCCATCTTGATGAAGTAGTTGCCCGCGCCCGCCTTCTCCAGCAGCGCGCCGAAGAGCACGAAGAGGAACACGAACTTCGTGGAGACGCCGAGCGCGATGCCGAACACGCCTTCCGACGTGATCCACATGTGGCTCATCGCCTTCTGCAGCGACGCGCCCTTCCAGCGGATCACCTCGGGCACCCAGGCGGAGGCCCCGAAGAAGACATAGGCCAGGAAGATCGTGGCGATGATCGCCATCGCGGGGCCCAGGGCGCGCCGCGCGCCCTCGAAGAGCAGCAGAAGCCCGACGAGCGCGAACCACTTGTCCGTGTCGTCGGCAAGCCCGCCGGACTGCACCACCTTCTCGTAGAAGAAATACCCGTAAAGCGCCGTGAAGGCGCCGACGGAGGCCATGATCCAGTCGTGGATCGGCACGTAACGGCGCGGACTGGAGCGGAAGGCGGGATAGGCCAGGAAGGCGAGGAAGATCGCGAAGGCCAGGTGGATCTGGCGCGAATTGTTGATGATGTCGCCCGGAAGGACGTAGTTGGCGAGCGGCGAGGCCAGCAGCACCTGGAAGACGGACCAGCTGAGCGCGACCGCGGCGATCAGCAGCGCCACGGCGCCACCCGGGTTCCGGGCGCCCGCGTCGCTGGAGGCCACGAGGTCCTGAAGTTCCTCCTCGGTGAGCGGGCCGCGGGCCTCTTCCCTCTGGCTCATCCGTGCATCCCCCTGCTGGCGGGCGCGCGTGCCCCGCTCTTGTCGTTCGGATCGGCAGGGCGCGGGACGGGCCCGCGCCCTGCCGCAGCGCCGTCACTCGATCAGGCCGGCCTCGCGGTAGTACTTCTCGGCCCCGGCATGAAGGGGCGCCGACAGACCGTCCTTCACCATCTCCTCCTTCTTGAGCACGGAGAAGGCGGGATGCAGGCCGGTGAAGTCGCCGAAGTTCTCGAACACGGCCTTGACTACGGTATAGACGGCCTCTTCCGACACGTCGGCGGAGGTCACGAAGGTGGCGCCGACGCCGAAGGTCGTGACGTCCGCGTCATTGCCGCGATACATGCCGCCCGGGATGGTCGCCATGCGGTAGTAGGGACGCTCGGCGACGAGCTCGCGGATCGTCTCGTTGTCGACCTGCACCAGCACCGAGTCGCAGGCCGTGGTGGCTTCCTGGATAGACCCCGAGGGGTGACCCACGGTGTAGACCATCGCGTCGATCTGGTTGTCGCAGAGCGCGGCGGACTGTTCGGCCGCCTTCAGTTCGGTGGCGAGCTCGAAATCATCGGTGGTCCAGCCCATCGCCTCCATCACGACTTCCATGGTGCCGCGCTGGCCGGAGCCCGGGTTGCCGATGTTGACGCGCTTGCCCTTGAGGTCCTCGAAGGTCGTGACGCCCGCGTCGGCGCGCGCCACCACGGTGAAGGGTTCGGGGTGCACGGAGAAGACCGCGCGCAGGTCCTCGAACGGGCCCTGCTCCTCGAAGCGGGAGGAGCCGTTGTAGGCGTGATACTGCCAGTCCGACTGCGCGACGCCGAATTCCAGCTCGCCCGCGCGGATCGTGTTGATGTTGTAGATCGAGCCGCCGGTGGACTCCACCGAGCAGCGGATGCCGTGCTCGCGCCGGTCCTTGTTCACGAGCCGGCAGATGGCGCCCCCGGTCGGGTAGTAGACGCCGGTCACGCCGCCGGTGCCGATGGTGATGAAATCCTGCGCGAAGGCCGCGGGGGCCATCAGTGCCGCGGCGACCGCCCCGGCGATGGTGAGTCTGGCTTTGTGGAACATCACAGTCTCCCTCTTGGTTGATGTCGTCTTTCGGGGTGCGCTCAGCCGTCTTGGACTTCGTCCAGACGGCGGTTGCGCGCTTCGACCTCCTCGATCCGGCGACGCGCCTCCGCGCCGCCCCGTCGGGCCACGAGCCCCATGATCGCCTCCAGCAAGAAAAGCGTCGACGTGTAGGAGGTGAAGAAATTCGGCCCCTGCCCCGGCACGATGAACGAATGCGTGGCGTGCGGCAAGGCCGGACAGGCGTGGGTGTCGGTCACGACGATGACCGCCGCGCCCTGCTCGCGGGCGAGCGCGGCGGCGCGCAGCGAGGCCGTGGCGCAAGGCGGCTTGGTCACGACGAGCACCGCGTCCTGCGGCCCCAGCCCGGCAAGCGCCGCGCCCATCGACCCGCCCGCCCGCGCCGCGAGCGTCCAGCCGGGCGACAGGAACTGCGCCATGTAGGCGACATGCTCGACGACGCCCGAGGAGCCCAGCGCGCCCACCAGGACGACGCGGCGCGCGCCGTGCAGCACCTCCGCCGCGGCTTCGAGCCGGGCGGGCGCGAGCGTCTCGCCGAGCCTGCGGATATTGGCGGAACAGGCCTCCATGTGGCTTTCGAAGAACGCCGCGGCGCCACCGGCGCGGGCGTCGCACATGAGGCCCGCGCGTTCCGAGAAACGGCTCATCCGGCGGTCGAGCGTGCCGCGCATCTCCTCGCGCAGCGCCTCGAAGCTGTCGTAGCCCACCGCGCGCGCCATGCGCGAGAAGGCGGCGGGCGACACGCCGCTGTCCTGCGCGACCGCGCGCAGGCTCCGCGAGGTCGCCGCCACGGGATTGTCGATGACGTAGTCCGCCGCCTGTTTCAGCGTCGCGCTGAGCGCGGCGTAGGATCCGGCAAGCCGCGCATCGAGAGGCTCCTGCACGCGTCCGCTCCCCCTGCAAACCGTCACGCCCGGATTTGTTCCATTTCGTTTCACGTCTTGTCAACATGTGACGCATGTGTTTCGCTTCTCCCTTGCATGGCATAGTCAAAAGCGGCCCGATCCAGTGTCCCACATCTTTCCGCGCGCGCCCCGCTCCCTGCCGCCCACCGCCGTCCGCGGCGAGGGCGTCTACATCTACGACAGCACGGGCAAGGCCTATCTCGACGGCTCGGGCGGCGCGGCGGTCTCCTGCCTTGGCCACGGCGACCGTGACGTGGCCGAGGCGATCCGCCGCCAGTCCGAGACGCTGGCCTTCGCCCATACCGGCTTCTTCACCTCCGAGCCCGCCGAGGCACTCGCGGACCGGCTCGCGGCCCATGCGCCGCCGGGTCTCGATCGGGTGTATCTCGTCTCCGGCGGCTCCGAGGCCGTGGAGGCGGCGCTGAAACTCGCGCGACAGTATTTCCTCGAGATCGGCCAGCCCGAACGCCACCGCGTCATCGCGCGCCGGCAAAGCTATCACGGCAACACGCTCGGCGCGCTCGCCACGGGCGGCAACGCATGGCGGCGCGCGCCCTTCGCGCCGATGCTGGTGGAAACGAGCCATATCGCGCCCTGCTACGCCTACCGCGACCGGCGCGACGACGAGAGCCTGGAGGCCTACGGCCTGCGCGTGGCCGACGAGCTCGAGGCGGAAATCCTGCGCCTCGGCCCCGAGACGGTGGCGGCCTTCGTCGCCGAGCCCGTGGTGGGCGCCACGGCCGGCGCGGTGCCCCCTGTGCCGGGCTATTTCGCCCGCATCCGGGAGATCTGCGACCGCCACGGCGTTCTGCTGATCCTCGACGAGGTGATGTGCGGCATGGGCCGCACGGGCAGCCTCTTCGCCTGCGCGCAGGAAGGGATCGCGCCCGATATCGTGACCATCGCGAAGGGGCTCGGCGCGGGCTACCAGCCGATCGGGGCGGCGCTCTGCACCGGCGCGATCTACGACGCGATCGTCGCGGGCTCCGGCTTCTTCCAGCACGGTCACACCTACAACGGCCACCCCACCGCCTGCGCCGCGGCCGACGTGGTGGTGACGAAACTCACCGAAGGCGGGCTGGCCGAGCGCGCGGGCACGATGGGCGGCAGGCTGCGCGATGCGCTCGAGGCCGCCTTCGGCCAGCATCCGAACGTGGGCGATATCCGGGGCCGCGGGCTTTTCCTGGGGATGGAGTTCGTGCGGGACCGCGAGACGAAGGAACCGTTCGACCCCGACTTCGGCCTTCACCGCAAGCTCAAGGCGGCGGCCTTCGATGCCGGTCTGATCTGCTACCCGATGGGCGGCACCATCGACGGCCGCCGCGGGGACCACGTCCTGCTCGCCCCGCCCTTCATCATCGAGGACGACCACGTGGGCGAGATCGTGAAAAAGCTCGGCCGCGCCCTCGACACGGTGCTCTGAGCCGGGGCCCGCGCGGTCCGCCAGGCGCCTGCCGTCCTTCCCGTGTCGTCCGCGCCCACCGCGGGCCCGTTGACATTCCAGTCACTGGAAGCCCCATCTATGGCTCGAAGACGAAGCCGGAAGAGGGCACCATGACGAGCACCGAAGCGCTGACACTGTCGATCGATGGCATGAACTGCGCCTCCTGCGCGGGCCGGGCGCAGCGCGCGCTCGAGGCCGTGCCGGGCCTGTCGGACGTCAACGTGAATTTCGCCACCGGTCAGGCACGGCTGTCGGTCGCCGATCCGGCCACCGCTGCGGCCGCGGCCGACGCGCTCGAAGCCGCGGGCTATCCCGCCCGCACCGAGACGCGGACTCTCACCGTGGACGACATGTCCTGCGCGTCCTGCGTGGGGCGGGTGGAACGCGCGCTCGCGGCCGTGCCCGCCGTGCTGGAGGCGCGCGTGAACCTTGCCGCCGGGACCGCGACCGTCACGATGCTCGAGGGCGCGGCATCCGCCGACGATCTCGTGCGCGCGGTGGCCGAGGCGGGATACGACGCCACGCCCGAGGACGCCGAGGCGCGCGAAAGCCGGGGCGCCCGCCGCGACGCGGAGGCGTACCAGACCGGGCGCCGTGCGATCCTGGCCGCGGCGCTCACGCTGCCGGTCTTCCTGATCGAGATGGGCGGCCACGCGATCCCCGCGATCCACCATTTCATCGGCCAGACGATCGGCCACCAGGCCAGCTGGCTTTTGCAGTTCGCGCTCGTGACGCTCGTGCTCGCAGGGCCGGGGCGCGGCTTCTACCGGCGCGGCTTTCCCGCCCTCATGCGCGGGGCGCCCGACATGGACAGCCTCGTCGCGCTGGGCACGTCGGCGGCCTACCTCTATTCCGTCGTCGCCACCTTCGCACCCGGGCTTCTGCCCGAAGGCGTGCGCGCGGTCTATTACGAGGCGGCGGCGGTCATCGTCACTCTCATCCTGGCGGGCCGCTACCTCGAGGCGCGCGCCAAGGGCCGCGCCGGCGCGGCGATCGAGCGGCTTCTGGGGCTTCAGCCGCGCACCGCCCGCGTCTTGCGCGACGGCGAGGTGGAGGAAGTGCCCGTCGAACGGATCCGCGCGGGCGAGATCCTGGTGGTGCGCCCCGGCGAGCGCATCGCCACCGATGGCGAGGTGACGGAGGGCGGGGCGCGCGTCGACGAAAGCATGATCACCGGCGAGCCGGAGCCCGTCGGCAAGGGCCCGGGCGACACCGTCACCGGCGGTACGGTGAACGGCACCGGCAGCTTCCGTTTCCGCGCGACGCGGGTGGGCGACGACACGACGCTGTCGCAGATCGTCCGCATGGTGGAAGAGGCGCAATCCGCCCGCCTTCCGGTACAGCGCCTCGTGGACCGCGTCACGCTCTGGTTCGTCCCGGCCGTGATGGCGGCGGCGGCGGTCACGGTCGCCGCGTGGCTGATCTTCGGCCCCGCGCCGGCGGTCACGATGGCGTTGGTGGCGGGGGTCTCGGTCCTCATCATCGCCTGCCCCTGCGCCATGGGGCTGGCCACGCCGACCTCGATCATGGTCGCCACCGGCCGCTCGGCGGAACTCGGCGTCTTCTTCCGCAAGGGCGACGCGCTCGAGACGCTGGGCGGCGCGAAGGTGGTCGCCCTCGACAAGACCGGAACCATCACCGAGGGGCGGCCCGAGCTGACCGACCTGATCCCGGCCGAGGGCGCGATGCGCGCGGAGGTGCTGGCCCTCGTGGCGGCGGCGGAGGCCGGGTCGGAGCATCCGGTGGCCGACGCGATCCTCAGGGCCGCGCGGGCCGAGGGGCTGCGCCTCGCCGACGCCGAGGGTTTCGAGGCCATCGCGGGCCACGGCATCCGCGCCCGGGTCGACGGCCGCGACGTTCTGGTGGGCGCCGACCGGCTGATGGCGCGGGACGGCATCGACACCCGCCCCCTCGAAGCGGAGGAGAAAAGGCTGGCCGAACGCGGGCGGACCGCTCTCTTCGCGGCCGTCGACGGACGGCTCGCCGGCGTTCTGGCCGTGGCCGACCCGGTGAAGCCGACGAGCGCCGCGGCCATCGCCGCGCTGCGCGCGCAGGGCCTCGAGGTCGCCATGATCACCGGGGACAAGCAGGAGACCGCCGAGGCCATCGCCCGCGAAACCGGCATCGACCGGATCGTGGCCGGCGTGCTGCCCGGCGGCAAGATCGACGCGATCGACGGGCTGCGCGCCGGCGGGCGCCGCGTGGCCTTCGTGGGCGACGGGATCAACGACGCGCCCGCGCTGGCCCATGCCGACGTGGGCATCGCCATCGGCACCGGCACCGACGTCGCCATCGAAAGCGCCGACGTCGTGCTGATGTCGGGCGACCTGGGCGGTGTCGCCACCGCCTTCGACATGTCCCGGCGGACGATGCGCAACATCGCCCAGAACCTCTTCTGGGCGTTCGGCTACAACACCGCGCTCATTCCGGTCGCGGCAGGGGTGCTCTATCCCGCCACCGGCCTTCTGCTGTCGCCCGCGCTCGCGGCGGGGGCCATGGCGCTGTCGTCTGTCTTCGTTCTGATGAACGCCCTGCGGCTCAAAAGGGTCCGCCCCGCGACGCCCGGCGCCGGGAACACCGCAAGGCCGCGGCCCGCCCCGCAACCCGCGCCGGCCGAATAGCGTTGCGGCGGGTCAGGCGCCCGCCGCCGTCTCGTCCTGCCCGCGCTCTTCGAGGAGATGGGTGAGCCAGTCCGGATCCATCTCGGGCACCGACGAGAGCAGGAGTTCGGTGTACTCGGCATGCGGGGGCGACAGGATGCGGTCCTTCAGGCCCTGCTCGACCACGCGGCCCTGATACATCACGACGATCTCGTCCGATATCGCCTCCACGGTCGCGATATCGTGCGTGATGAACAGATACGAGATGCCCCGCTCCTTCTGAAGCCGCATCAAGAGCTTCAGGATCCCCTCCTGCACGATCTGGTCGAGCGCCGAGGTAACCTCGTCGCAGATGATGATCTCCGGCTCGGCGGCCAGCGCGCGGGCGATGCAGATGCGTTGCTTCTGCCCGCCGGAGAGTTCGCCGGGAAGCCGGTCGTAGAACCCCGCGTCGAGTTCGATCTGCTCGAGCAGCTCCACCACGCGACGCTCGAGGGCCTGGCCCTTCAGCCCGTGGTAGAAGGTCAGCGGCCGGCCGATGATCTCGCCCACGGTCTGGCGCGGGTTCATCGCGGTGTCGGCCATCTGGTAGATCATCTGGATGCGGCGCAGCTGCTCCTTGTTGCGCTGCTTGAGTTCCGGCGGCAGCGCCTCGCCCTCGAACAGGATCTCGCCCTTCGAGGGCGGCAGCAGCCCGGTGACGACCTTCGCCGTGGTGGACTTGCCCGAGCCCGATTCGCCCACCAGCGCCACGGTGCGGCCGCGCGGCAGGTCGACGCTGATGTCGTGCAGCACCTGCACCATGTTGCCGTAGGCCGCGTCCACGCCCTGGATCGACAGGACCACGTCCTCGGACGGTTCGGCGGGCTTCCGAAGGCTCCGCACCGACCAGAGGCTTCGGGTGTAAGCTTCCTTCGGGTGCTCCAGCATCTCGCGGGTGGGCGCCTCCTCCACCTCCTCGCCGTAGCGCAGCACCTTGATGCGGTCGGCCATCTGCGCGACGACGGCGAGGTCGTGGGTGATGTAGATCGCGGCGGTGTCGAACTCGTCCACGATCCTGCGCATGGACATCAGCACCTCGACCTGCGTCGTCACGTCGAGCGCGGTGGTCGGCTCGTCGAACACGATGAGGTCGGGACGGCCCGACATCGCCATGGCCGTCATCACCCGCTGAAGCTGCCCCCCCGACACCTGGTGCGGGTAGCGGTCCCCGATCCTGTCGGGCTCGGGAAGCTGAAGCTGGGCATAAAGCGCCTTGGCGTCGGCGATGGCCTCGGCTTCGGTCTTGAGGCCCTCGCGCACCGCTGCCGCCACGGTCTGCTCGATCAGCCGGTGCGCGGGGTTGAAGGAGGCGGCGGCGGACTGCGCGACATAGGTGATCCGCGTGCCCCAGAGCTTGCGGCGCCTGCGTTCCGGCATCGCCAGCAGGTCCATGCCGTCGAAGCGCACCGAGCCACCCGCGAAGCGCACGCCGGAGCGCGCGAACCCCATGGCGGCGAGGCCGAGGGTGGACTTGCCCGCACCCGATTCGCCGATGAGGCCAAGCACCTCGCCGCGATGCAGCGTCAGGTCCACGCCCTTGATGATCGGGTTCCATTTCTCGTCCGCGAAGCCCTCGATCTTCAGGCCGCGGATCTCCAGCAGCGGCGCGCCATCCCGGTCGGGCGCGGGCGTGGCCTTGGCGTACGTCGTGTCGGAAAGCTCAGTGTTCATCGCGCAACCCGCTTGTCTTGTGAAGGAACCAGTCCACCACGAAGTTGACCGCCACCGTCAGCAGCGCGATCGCCGCCGCCGGCATCAGCGGGGTGAGCCCAGCCTTCAGATCGAAGCGCGCGAACTGGATGAGGTTCGCCGTCTCGCGCACCATCGTGCCCCAGTCGGCGGTGGGCGGCTGAATGCCGACGCCGAGGAAGGAGAGCGCCGCGATGGTCAGGAACACGAAGCAGAACCGCAACCCGAACTCGGCCACCAGCGGCGGCATGATGTTGGGCAGGATCTCGCGGCGCATCACCCAGGCGAGGCCCTCGCCCCGGAGCCGCGCCGCCTCCACGTAGTCCATGACCGCCACGCCCACGGCGACCGAGCGCGCCAGCCGGAAGACGCGGGTGGAATCGAGCACCGCGATGATGAGGATGAGCGACAGCGCCGAGGAGCCGAAGATCGACAGCAGCATCAGCGCGAAGATGAGCGACGGAATCGCCATGAGCACGTCCACGCCGCGGCTGATGACCTGGTCGAGCCAGGAGCGGTTGATCGCGGCGATCAGACCCAGCGACACGCCGATCGCGAACGCCAGAAGCGTCGTGATGAAGGCGATGCCGATGGTGTTGCGCGCCCCGTAGATCAGCCGGGTGAGGATGTCGCGCCCGATCTGGTCCGTGCCCAGCGGATGCTCCGCGCTCCAGGGCGCGTAGGACTGTGCCAGAACTTCCGCCTCGCCATAAGGGGCGAGCCACGGCGCGAAGATCGCCACGAACGCGTAGATCAGGATGATGCCGAGGCCCAGAAGGGCCGTCGGGGGGGCCTTGCGGAGCTCGATCCACATCCGTTCCCGGCGCGAGCGGCGGGTGCGGAGCTGAGCGACCTCGCCTGCCGCCGAGTAGCTTTCGGTCTGGTCGGTCATTTGGCGTGCAGGAGCCTCGGGTTGGTGACGATGCCGATGATGTCGGCGATGAGATTGAGAAGGATGTAGGTCGCCGCGAAGATCAGCGCGCAGGCCTGCACCACCGGGATGTCGCGCGAGCTCACCGCATCCACCATGAGCTGGCCGATGCCCGGGTAGACGAAGACCACCTCCACCACGACCACGCCGACCACGAGATAGGCGAGGTTGAACGCGATCACCGCGGCGATGGGCGCCCAGGCGTTGGGCAGCGCGTGGCGCAGGATGACGCGGCGCGGCGGCTCCCCCTTGAGGCGCGCCATCTCGATGTAGGGGCTGGCGAGCAGGTTGATGATCGCCGCCCGCGTCATGCGCATCATGTGCGCCACGATCACCAGCGTCAGCGTCAGCGCGGGCAGCGCGGCGGTGTAGACGCGGTCCCAGAGCGGCATGTCGCGGCCCACGTCGGCGAGGCTCGGGAAGACGGGCCAGAGCGTGCTGAGCAGCAGGATGAGGATGTAGGCCACGAAGAACTCCGGAAAGGAGATCGTGGTCAGCGTCGCGGTGCTTACCGTCTTGTCGTAGAGGCTGTTGCGCTTGAGCGCCGCGGTGATGCCGAGAAAGAGCGCGAGCGGCACCGCGATCAGCGCCGTCATGCCCGCCAGGAAAAGCGTGTTGGCCAGCCGCGGACCCACCAGATCGGCCACGTCGCGGGAGCGGTCGACGCCAGAGGACGCGCGCCCCGAGAACGACGTGCCGAGATCGCCCTGCGCGAGCGCGCCGACCCAGTCGAAATACCGGATCACCGGCGGCTGGTCGAGGCCGAGTTCCCGGCGGAAGGCCGCCACGGTCTCCGAGGTCGCCGCCTGGCCGAGCACCGCCTCGGCGAAGTCCCCGGGCAGCATCTGCACCGACGCGAAGATGACGATCGACACGATGAAGAGCGTGAGCAGGCCCAGCGCAAGGCGCTGAAGGACCGTCCGCAAGACCGGATGCATGGGCCGATATTCCCCTGTCTGCCAACCCGCGCCCCGCGCCGCGCCGCTTCGAAACGGGTTCTCTCGGCTGCGGGGCCTTGCTATGCTATCCGAGCAACGCGTCCCTGCCAACCTCGGCATCCGCGAAGAATATTTCTAAAGACAATATCCAGGGAGACGACACATGAAGGACCGTTTCATCGAACTGCAACGCGCGCGCCTGCGCCGGGGACGCCTTTCGCGGCGGGAGTTCATCTCGTCGCTGATGGCCGCCGGCGTGGTGCTGCCCGCCGCTGTCGGCATGGCCGACACGGCGATGGCGATGACGCCCAAGCGCGGCGGCGACCTCAAGATCGGGATGGGCCACGGCTCGACCACCGACAGCCTCGACCCGGCGACCTACGAGAACGGGTTCATGCTGAACCTTGGCTATCTCTGGGGCAACTCGCTGACCGAGGTGGCGCCGGACGGCACGCTGCGCGGCGATCTCGTCGAAGGGTGGGAAGCCACGCCCGACGCCGCGACCTGGCGCTTCCCGATCAAGCAGGGCGTGACCTTCCACAACGGCAAGACGCTGACGGTCGAGGACGTGATCGCCTCGCTCAACCACCACCGCGGCGAAGACACGAAGTCGGCCGCCAAGGGCCTGCTGGCGGACGTGATCGAAATGACGTCCGAGGGCGACACGCTCGTCGTCACCCTGGCGTCGGGCAACGCGGACTTCCCGTTCATCCTGTCGGACTACCACCTGCTGATCATGCCGTCGCAGGACGGCGCGATCGATCCCACCGCGGCCATCGGCACCGGGCCCTACAAGATCGAGACTTTCGAGCCCGGCGTGCGCGTGATCGGCCGGCGCAACGACGACTATCACGTCGAGGACGCGGCCTGGTTCGACACGGTCGAGATCCTGTCGATCGTCGATCCCACCGCGCGCCAGAACGCGCTCATGAACGGCTCGGTCCACCTGATCGACCGGGTCGACCCGAAGACGGCGAACCTCCTGGGCCGCGCGCCCAACATCTCGATCCTCGAGAAGACGGGCTACCTGCACTACACCTTCCCGATGCGGGTCACCATGGCGCCCTTCGACAACTACGACCTGCGGATGGCTCTGAAGCTGTCGGTGAAGCGGCAGGAACTGGTCGACAAGATCCTGATGGGCTACGGCAGGGTGGGCAACGACCACCCGCTGTCGCCGGCGGTGCCCTTCCACGCCGAGGGGCTGAACCAGCGCGAGTTCGATCCCGATCAGGCGGCCTTCCACTACAAGAAGTCGGGCCACAGCGGGCCGATCCAGCTCTCGGCCTCGGACGCGGCCTTCGCCGGCGCGGTGGACGCGGCGCAGCTCGTTGCCGCCTCGGCCGCGGAGGCGGGGATCACCGTCGAGGTCGTGCGCGAACCCTCGGACGGCTACTGGTCGAACGTCTGGAACAAGAAGGCATGGTGCGCCTGCTACTGGGGCGGCCGGCCGACGGCGGACTGGATGTTCTCCTCGGCCTACGTCGAAGACACCGAGTGGAACGACACCGACTGGCGCACCACCGAGGCCGCGCAGACCTTCAACGGCATCGTGGACGAGGCCCGCGCCGAGCTCGACCAGCAGAAGCGCGCCGAGCTCTATTTCGAGGCGCAGCGCCTGATCCACGACGACGGCGGCGCGCTGGTGCCGATGTTCGCCAACTACATCATGGGCGTCTCGAACGATCTGGCCTATGGCGAGGCGGTCGCGGCGAACTGGGAGCTCGACGGCGGCAAGGCGAGCCAGCGCTGGTGGATGGCCTGATCGCCTGAGACCGGTTCCGACCGATCCGAAACCACGCCCGGCGGCCAGCACCGCCGGGCGTTTTCCGTTCCGGCCTCAGGCGGCGATGGACTGCATCGCCGACAGGAAGCGCGCCACCTCGGCCACGCTGTTGTAGTGACACATCGAGACGCGGATGCAGTCGGCCTGGCCGAGCGGACCGAGGATGTTGCCGGAATAATGGTCGTCCTTGCGGATGTGCACGCGGATGCCTTCCGCGCCCAGCGCCGAGACGACCTCGGCCGAGGGCTTGCCCTCCACCCAGAAGCAGACGAGCCCCTCCCGCGCCGGGTTCTGCGCGCCGCCCACGATCCGCACCTGCTCCATCGCGTCGAGGCCCGGCAGGTTGTCCGCGCCGAAGAGCATCGCGTCGGTGAGCGCGCGCTCATGGGCGTGGATCGCCCCCGCGGCCGCTTCCAGCCGGGCGCGCGGCCCGGTTTCGCCCGACACCTGCCCGCCCAGCCAGTCGAGATAGCCGACCACGTCCGACAACGTGGCGTAGGCGCCGGTGTCGCGGGTGCCGAGCTCCCACTGCTCCGCCGGGCCGCCGACGAGGCATTCATGCGGCAGCGCCGCCAGCCGGTCGGAGAGCCACGCCACGCCGTAGCCGTGCCGCGAGAACATCTTGTAGGGCGAGATCGCATACCCGTCGACGCCCGCCTCGGAGAGGTCGATGGCGCCATGGGCGGCGTGCTGGATGCCGTCGACCACGATCACGCAGTCCGGCGCGACCTGCCTGATCGCGGCGGCGACGCCCGCGATGTCCACGCCCATGCCGGTGACGGGCGAGGTATGCACGATCGTCGCCACATGCGTTTCCGGCGTGAGCGCGGCGCGGTAGGCCTCGGGCCCCACGGTCCCCGTGGCGTCGTCGTGCGGCACGAGAACATGTGCCAGCCCGGCGTGCCCGGCCCAGTGCGCCGCCGCGCTCCGCGAGGCCGGGTGCTCGAGCGTGCTGCCCAGCACCTGCCCGCCGCCGGGCGCGGCCATGCAGGCGGTGCGGATCATGCGGAACAGCATCTCCGTCCCGCTTTCGCCGACGACGATCTGCCCCCCGGGCGCGTTCAGAAGCCGCATCATGTCCGCCCGCGCCGTCGCGATCACGCGCATGAGTTCCGCCGAGGCCGGGTTGTCGCGCCCCTGGTTGTCCGGGATCGCGGCGAACCGCGCGGAGGTCTCGGCCACCGATTTCAACGTGAGCGCGCCGCCCGCGTTCTCGAAAAAGACGCGCGGTCCGGTGAAGGGGCATTCCTCCACATGGGCGAAGCGCGCGCGGACCTCTGAAAGCAGTTCGGGCGGAAAGGCGGACATGCGGCAAGGCTCCTTCGGGTTGTCGTTGGCGGCCCTCGTGCCGGGCCGCCCGGCGGCGCGACCTCTTTGGGACGTCGGCGCGAGAGATTCAATTGCAGGATACATGCCGTTAGGTAAACTAAGCGCGGTAGCCGCGGGGGCTCGTGCCACAAACGGAACGAGGCCACCATGATCCACCGCGCGCCGCTCCTTTTCTCCGCCCCGCTCATGATTGCTACCCCCGCCTTCGCCCAAGAGGCGGCGGATCGAATCTTCCACGGCGGCCCCGTTCTCACCATGCAGGACGACCGGCCCCGCGCCGAGGCCATCGCGGTGCGCGACGGCGATATCCTCGCCGTGGGGACGGAGGCGGAGGTGATGCGCCACCGTGGCCCGGAAACCGATATGGTCGATCTCGCCGGGCGCGCTCATCCCCGGGCTTCGTGGACGCCCACGGCCATGTCTTCATGGTCGGGGTCCAGGCGCTGTCCGCCAACATGCTGCCCGCGCCCGACGGGGAGGTGAACGACATCGCCGCGATGCAGGCGGTGCTGGCGGAATGGGCGGGGAGAAACCCGGGTCGGGTGGATCGCGCCGGCCTAATCATCGGTTTCGGCTACGACGACGCGCAGTTCGCCCAACAGCGCCACCCCACCCGCGACGAGCTCGACGCCGTCTCGACCGAGCTGCCGGGGATCGTGATCCACCAGTCCGGGCACAGCGCCACCGTGAACTCCGCCGCGCTGGGAATCGCCGGCATCATCGCCGACACGCCCGGACCCGGCGGGCGGCGTGATCCGGCGCCACGAGGGCGGCGAGGACCCGAACGGCGTGCTGGAGGAGGTCGCCTTCTTCGGCGTGCTGCTCTCGCTCGTGCGCGATCTCGACGAGGACAGCGGCCGCGCGATTTTCCGGGCGGGCGCGGAGCTCTCGGCGAGCCACGGCGACACCACCGCGCAGGAGGGCCGGGCGAGCCCGTCCACCACGCGCATGATCCGGCATGTGGCGACCGAAGAGGGGATCGACATCGACGTGGTGGTCTATCCCGACGTGCTGATGGACCGCGATTTCATCGCCCGGACCGCCTCGGCGGACTACACCGACCGCGTGCGGGTGGGCGGCGCGAAGCTGACCATCGACGGCTCGCCCCAGGGCTTCACCGCCTGCCGCGACAGGCCCTGCTACCGCCCGCCCTCGCATCTGCGGGCGGGATACCGCGGCGACACGGCGCCCAGCGACGACCAGGTGTTCGACGCGATCGACTGGGCCTTCGCGAACGGGATCCAGATCCTCACCCACTCCAACGGCGAGGGCGCGAGCGACATCCTCATCGCCGCGATCGAGATCGCGACCGAGGCGTACGGGACGGGCGACCGCCGGCCGGTGCTGATCCACGGCCAGTTCCTGCGCGAGGACCAGGTGGATTCCTTCAACCGCCTCGGCGTGTTCCCCTCGCTCTTCCCGATGCACCCCTTCTACTGGGGGGACTGGCACCGCGAGCACACGGTCGGCCCGGCCGCGGCCGACAACATCTCGCCCACGGGCTGGGTGCGCCAGCGCGGGATGATGTTCTCCTCGCACCACGACGCGCCGGTGGCCTTCCCGGATTCCATGCGCATCCTCGACGCCACGGTGACGCGCCGCTCGCGTTCGGGCGACATCATCGGCCCGGACCATCGGGTGGACGTGACGACGGCGCTCAAGGCGATCACGATCTGGCCAGCCTACAAGCATTTCGAGGAGGACCGGAAAGGCTCCATCGCGCCGGGCAAGCTGGCCGATCTCGTCATCCTTTCGGAGGATCCCACCGCCGTCGATCCCGAAACGCTGGACCGGCTCACCGTCGCCGCGACGATCAAGGAGGGCGAGACGATCTACGAGGCCACCGCCGACGAGACGCGGCTGCGCTACCGCCCCGCCCGCGACGGCCACGACCCCTTCGCCGAGATGCTGCGACGCGCCGCCGTGACGATGGAGGCGCAGAGCGCCGCGCCCGCGCAGCGCCGCTTCGCGCGGCTCGCGGCGCAGGCCCCGCACAGCGGCGCCTGCGTGGCCGGCACCTTCGGCGCGGCGCTCATGGCCGGGGTCGAGGGCTGAACGCACCTGTTGCCGCATCCCGTCCTCTGGGCTAAGCCCGCAACGGTCAACGGGCAGGGAATTTCGGCGATGCGCGTCCTCGTCACCGGCACCGCCGGCTTCATCGGCTTCCATCTCGCCCGGCTGCTGCTGGAAGAAGGGGTGATCGTCCACGGGCTGGACGGGATGACCGATTACTACGACGTCGCGCTGAAGCGCCGGCGCCACGAGATCCTCTCGGCCATGGAGGGCTTCACCGCCACCGAGACGATGCTTGAGGACCGCGCCGCGCTCGATGCCGCGGTGGACGCCTTCGCGCCGGATATCATCGTGCATCTCGCCGCGCAGGCAGGCGTGCGCTACAGCCTCGAGAACCCCCGCGCCTACGTGGACGCGAACCTTACCGGCACCTTCAACGTGATGGAGGCCGCGCGGCGGCATGGGGTGCGCCACCTGATGATGGCCTCCACCTCGTCGGTCTACGGCGCGAGCACCGAGGTGCCCTATGCCGAGACGCAGAAGGCCGACACCCAGCTCACGCTCTACGCGGCGACGAAGAAGGCCACGGAAAGCATGGGCCACGCCTATGCCCATCTGTGGAACATCCCAACCACCATGTTCCGCTTCTTCACCGTCTACGGGCCGTGGGGCCGGCCGGACATGGCCTATTTCAAGTTCACCCGCGCCATGCTCGAGGGCTGCCCGATCGACGTCTACAATCATGGCGAGATGTGGCGCGACTTCACCTATGTGGACGATCTCGTGCGCGGCATCCGGCTGCTGATGGACGTGCCACCCGAAAGGCCCCCGAGCCCGGCGGCCATCGCGCCGGGCGACAGCCTCTCTCCGGTGGCGCCCCATCGCATCGTGAACATCGGCAACTCCACCAGCGTGAAGCTCACCGACATGATCGACGCGCTGGAATTCGCGCTCGGCGTGACGGCCGAGCGCAACTTCATGGACATGCAGCCCGGCGACGTGCCGGCCACCTGGGCGGACGCGTCGCTGCTGCGAAGCCTGACCGGCTATGCCCCCCGGACCGATCTCGCCGACGGTCTCGCGCGTTTCGTCGCGTGGTATCGCGCGTATTACGACGTCTGAGCGGGCGATCCGGTGGGTACCCTCTTCTTCGTCGTCTCGAAGATCGGCTGGGCGCTCATCCGGCCCGACACGATCCTGATCCTCGGCATCGCGCTGACCTTCGGGGCCGCGGCTCTGGGGCGAACCGGGGCCGCGCGGATCTGGGGTGCGTTCACGCTGGCCTTCGCGCTTGCCATCGCGGTGCTGCCGGTGGGGCACTGGACACTGCGCCCGCTCGAGGCCCGCTACCCGCCCGCGCCCACGCTGGCCGGGGTGGACGGGATCGTCGTGCTGGGCGGGGCCGAGCTGGCCCATCTGACCCGGCTCACCGGATTGCCCCAGACGAACGAGGGCGGCGAGCGTTTCGCCGAGGCGGTCGTGCTGGCCCGGCGCTTCCCCGAGGCGCGGCTGATGTTCACGGGCGGCAGCGGCGCGCTGCGCGACCTCGGCGAGCTGAGCGACGCGCAGGCCGGCGTCGCGCGCGCCTTCTTCCTGCGCCACGGAATCGAGCCCGGCCGGATCCTGCTCGAGACCGCCTCTCGCAACACCGCCGAGAACGCCGGGATGAGCCTCGCGCTCGCCGCGCCCGCGCCGGACGCGCGCTGGGTGCTGGTGACATCGGCCTGGCACATGCCCCGCGCGATGCGCAGTTTCGAGCGCGCGGGCTGGCCCGAGATGACCGCTTGGCCCGTCGATCAGCGCGCATCGCCGCGCCCGCGACTGCTGTCATGGGATTTCACGCGCCAGCTCGATCTTCTCGGGCGCGCGGTGCACGAGCGCGTGGGCCTTTTCGTCTACGGCATCACGGGGCGCTGAGGGCGGGGCGCGACGGCGCGGCCACCGGGGCCGCGCACGCCGTTCCGGATCAGGCCGCGCCGTATCCGCCGGCGGTGGGCGTGACGATCACCACCGCGTCGCCTTCGGCCACCTCGGTCTGGTCGGCGGCGCGCAACGCGTCCGTCCCTCCGTCGGCGCGATGGATCTCGGTGCGTCCGACCCGGCCGGCCGCGCCGCCTTCGAGGCCTTGCGGCGGGCGGTCCCGGTGCGAGGACAGGATCGCGAGTTCCATCGCCTCGAGGAAGCGGATACGCCGGGTGGTGCCGTCGCCCGCGCGCCAGCGCCCGTCCCCGCCGGAGGCTTCGTCGATTTCGAACCGCTCCAGCAGCACGGGATAGCGCAGTTCGAGGATCTCGGGGTCGGTCAGGCGCGAGTTCGTCATGTGGACATGCACCCCCGAGGTGCCCGCGAAACCCGTGCCGTCGTTGCGCAAGCCCGCCGGGCTGCCCGAGCAGATGGTCTCGTAATACTGGTGCCGGTCGTTGCCGAAGGTGAGGTTGTTCATCGTCCCCTGGCTGTTGGCCATCGCGCCGAGCGCGCCGAAGAGCGCGTTGGTGACATGCTGACTGGTCTCGACATTGCCGGCGACCACCGCGGCCGGATAGCGGGGCGAGAGCATGGAGCCCTCGGGGATGACGATCTTCACGGGGCGCAGGCAGCCCGCGTTCATTGGGATCGGCGCCTCGACCATCACGCGGAAGACATAGAGCACCGCGGCCCGCGTCACCGGCTCGGGCGCGTTGAAGTTGTTGGCCTGCGCCTCCGAGGTTCCGGTGAAGTCCACCGTCGCCTCCCCCCGGTCGCGATCGACGGTGATCTTCACGCGGATCACCTGGCCGGTGTCGGTGGGATACTCGTATTCGCCGTCCGAAAGCCGCCCGATCACGCGGGCCACCTCGGCCGCCGCGTTGTCTTGCACATGGTCCATGTAGGCCTGCACGACCTCCAGCCCGAACTGGTCGATCATGTGCCGCAGCTCCGCCGCGCCGCGGGCGTTCGCGGCGACCTGCGCCTTCAGGTCGGCGACGTTCTGATCGGGGTTGCGCGCGGGCCAGGCGTGATCGGTCAGCACCTCGCGGACCTCCGCATCGCGGAAGCGGCCGGCCTCCACGAGCCGGAAATTGTCGATGAGCACGCCCTCCTCGTCCACCGTGGTGGCCAGTGGCGTCATCGATCCCGGCGCCACGCCGCCCACATCCGCGTGATGCCCGCGCGAGGCAACCCAGAAGAGGATCTCCTGCTCCTCGTCGTCGAAGACGGGCGTGACCACCGTGATATCCGGCAGATGAGTCCCGCCGTTGTAGGGCGCGTTCAGCGCGAAGACATCGCCCGGCCGAACCTCGCCCGCGTTGAGGCGGATCACCGTCTCCACTGAGCGGTCCATGGAGCCGAGATGCACCGGCATGTGCGGGGCGTTGGCCACCAGCGCGCCGTCGGCGTCGAACACCGCGCAGGAGAAATCCAGCCGCTCCTTGATGTTGACGGAGCGCGCCGTCTTCTGAAGCGCGACGCCCATCTGCTCTGCGATGTTCATGAAGAGGTTGTTGAAGACCTCCAGCAACACCGGGTCGGCCTCCGTGCCGATCGCGCGCGTCCGTGCCGCGGCCTCCACGCGGCGCATCAGGATGTGATCGCGCGCCGTCACCTCGGCGCGCCAGCCGGGCTCGACCACCACGGTCTGGTTCGGTTCGATGATGAGCGCGGGGCCGGTCACGGTGCGGCCGGGGGCCAGCGCCTCGCGGCGGACGACACGCGCGCCGTGCGCCTGCCCCCCGGTGAAGAGCTCCACCTCGTCCTCGGCATCGGCCTCTCCCTCGACCGTCTCGCCGCGTGGCTCGGGGTCGGCGGCGGGCTCGGCGGCAAGGCCCTCTATCTCGGCCGCCTCTATCACGAGCGCCGCGTCGGGGTCGGTGAAGCCGAACTCGGCCTCGTGCGCGGCCTCGAAGGCCTGTCGCGCCGCGGCGACGTCGCCCGTCCACCCCACGGGCAAGGCGGTGTCGGTGCCCGCATAGCGCAGATGCAGCCGCGGCACGAGTTCGATCCCGTCGCCCGGCACGCCCTGCGCGGCGAGCGCCTCCCGCACCTCTTCGGAAAGCTCGGCGAGGGCCGTTTCCACCTCGCTCTTCCGGGCGTCCCCGAGCTCCGTCTCGAGGCCCCGCTGGCGCGCCTCGGTCACGCGGGCGAGCCCGATGCCGTAGGCCGAGAGAAGCCCCGACAGCGGATGGACGAGCACCTTCGTCATCCCCAGCGCGTCGGCCACGAGGCAGGCGTGCTGCCCGCCCGCGCCGCCGAAGGCGTTCAGAAGATAGCGCGTGACGTCGTAGCCCCGCTGCACGCTGATCTTCTTGATGGCCCCCGCCATGTTCTCCACCGCGATGCGCAGGAAGCCTTCCGCGACCTCTTCCGCCGTCTTGCCCTCGGCCTCGGCGATCTCGGCGAATTTTTCCGCCACGGTCGCGCGGTCGAGCGGCTGGTCCTGGTCGGGCCCGAAGATCGCCGGGAAGTAGTCCGGGTTCAGCTTGCCGAGCATCACGTTGGCGTCCGTGACGGTGAGCGGCCCGCCGCGGCGGTAGCAGGCGGGGCCCGGGTCGGCGCCTGCCGAATCCGGCCCGACGCGGAAACGCCCAGGGTCGGCGTGCAGGATCGAGCCGCCCCCGGCGGCCACCGTGTGCACGCGGAGCATGGGCGCCCGCATCCGGACGCCGGCCACCTGCGTCTCGAAGGCGCGCTCGAAGGCGCCGTCGAAATGGGCGACGTCGGTGGAGGTGCCGCCCATGTCGAAGCCGATCACACGGTCCTCGCCGGCGATCTGGCCGGTGCGCGCCATGCCGACGACGCCGCCCGCGGGGCCGGAGAGGATCGCGTCGCGCCCCTTGAAGCGGTCCGCGGCCGTGAGCCCGCCCGAGGACATCATGAACTGGAGCGTCGGCCCTTCGGCGTCGGGGGGCGTGGCGCCCAGCGCGGCGGCCACCTTCTCGACGTAGCGCGAGAGGATCGGCGTCAGGTAGGCGTCCACGACCGTCGTGTCGCCCCGGCCCACGAACTTGATGAGCGGCGAGACCTCGTGGCTGACGGAGACCTGCCCGAATCCGGCCTCCCGCGCCGCCTCGGCCAGCGCGAGTTCGTGGTCGGGCGCGGTCCAGGCATGCATGAGGACGATGGCCACGGCGTCGATGCCGTCGGCCTTCGCGGCCTCCAGCGCGGCGCGGGCGGCGGGCAGATCGAGGGCGCGCTCCACCGTGCCGTCGGCGCGCACGCGTTCCGGCACCTCCACCACGCGCTCGTAGAGCATCTCGGGCAGGACGATCTCCTTGGCGAAGATGTCCGGCCGGTCCTGGTAGGCGATTCGAAGCGCGTCGCGGAATCCCTCGGTCACCAGAAGGAGCGTCCGGTCGCCCTTGCGCTCGAGAAGCGCGTTGGTGGCGACCGTCGTGCCCATCCGCACCGTGCCGACGCGCTCGGGCGGGATCGCGCCGGGCTCCGCGCCGAGCAGCCGGCGGATACCCTCGATCGCCGCGTCGGCGTAGACGCCGGGGTTCTCCGACAGAAGCTTCAGGGCCGTGAGCCTGCCGTCCGGCGCGCGGCCGATCACGTCGGTGAAGGTGCCGCCGCGGTCGATCCAGAAATCCCACCGCCCGTTCGCCGCGTCCGCCATCACCGTCACTCCCGTCATCGATCATTCGATGACAAATCGTTGACAAATTGATAACGTCTAGTCAACCTTCATGGCAGTCGGGGCCGGCCGCGCGCCGGGCCCGCGCAGAAAAGAAACCGATCCAGACAGGGATGACCGCAATGACCTTTCTCGCCTTCCGCAGCCTGACCGGCGCCGTCGCGGGCGCGGCCTTCGCGTTGCCCGCCGCCGCCGCCAACTGGGACATGCCCACGCCCTACGGCGACAGCGTGTTCCACACCCAGAACATCACGCAGTTCGCCGAGGACGTGGCCGCGGCCACCGACGGCGCGGTGGAGATCACCGTGCACTCGGCGGGCTCGCTCTACGCCCACCCGGAGATCAAGGACTCGGTGCGCCGGGGCCTTGCGCCCATCGGCGAGGTGCTGATGTCGCGGCTGGCCAACGAGGACCCGGTCTTCGCGGTCGATTCGATCCCCTTCCTGGCCTCGAGCTACGAGGAGGCCGAGGCGCTCTGGGAGGCGTCCCGCCCGCTCGTCGAGGAGAAGCTCGCGGCGCAGGGGCTTACGCTGCTCTTCGCGGTGCCGTGGCCGGGCCAGAGCCTTTACAGCCAGGAACCGCTGGCATCCGCCGCGGATCTCGAGGGCGCGTCGTTCCGCGCCTACAACGCCGCGACCGAGCGGCTGGCGCAACTCATGGGCGCGGTGCCCACCCAGGTGGAGGCCGGCGACATCCCCACCGCTTTCGCCACCGGCCGGGTCGACGCGATGATCACCTCGCCCTCCACCGGCGTCTCGAGCCAGGCGTGGGATTTCACCTCGCATTACACCGACACGCAGGCCTGGCTGCCCAAGAACATGGTGATCGTGAACACCCGCGCGTTCGAGGCCCTGCCCGAGGACCAGCGCGCGGCGCTTCTCGACGCCGCCGCCACCGCCGAGAGCCGCGGCTGGGAGATGTCGGCCGCCGAAACCGAGGAGAAGATCGCCACGCTGGAGGAGAACGGCATGACGGTCTCCCCGCCCTCCGACGAGCTGGCCGCAGAGCTCGCCGAGGTCGGCGAGACGATGACGGCCGAATGGCTGGACGAGGCCGGCGACGAGGGCCGGCAGGTCATCGAGGCCTACCAGTCGGGCATGTGATCCGCCTATCGGCGGGGCCGGGATCCCGGCCCCGCCGCCCTTTCCCCCTTTCAGCCGGAGACGCCGGATGCGCCGGATGCTCGACCGCCTTTACGACGGGGCGCTGTGGCTCGCCGCCCTCTCTTTCGCGCTGATCGCGGCGCTCGTCCTGCTGCAGATCCTCGGGCGGCTCGTCGACCGCGCGGCGCGCGCGCTGGAAATGCCGCCGCCCGGCTTCACCATTCCCTCGCTCGCGGAGTTCGGCGCCTACCTCTTCGTGGCGGCCGTCTTCCTCGGGCTCGCCGGAACGCTGCAGGCGGGCGGGCATGTGCGGGTGAAGCTGGTGATCCGGTCCCTGCCGCTCGCTGCGGCGCGCTGGCTCGGCGCGGCGGTGGCCGGGCTCGCCGTGGCACTCGGGGCTTTCGCCAGCTGGTCGAGCCTTCTTCAGACGCTGGACAGCCTCCGCTTCGACTCCGTCAGCTATGGCGTCATCGCCATTCCCCTGGCCATTCCGCAGGCAGTGATGACGCTGGGCCTCGCGCTTTTCACGGTCGCGCTTCTCGATGCGATGGCCACCCTGCTGCGCGGCGGCACGCCCGCCCATGACGCGGCCGAGCTGCGCACCGAGGAGGCGCGCTGATGGAGATCGCGCTTCTCTCGCCGCTCCTCGTGGCGGTGCTCTTCGGCGCGCTGGCCGCCGGGCTCTGGGTGGGGTTCGCGCTCATCCTCGTGGGGCTGGTCGCCATGGTCGCGGCCGCGCCGGCGCCTCCGGAGCTTGTCTTCGCCACCAAGGTCTGGGGCGGGCTGTCCGTCTGGGATCTCACGGCGCTGCCGATGTTCATCTGGATGGGCGAGATCCTGGTGCGATCGCGGCTCTCCTCGGACATGTTCTCCGGCCTCGCGCCCTTCACCGCGCGGCTGCCCGGGCGTCTGCTGCACGTCAACGTGCTGGGCTGCGCGCTCTTCGCGGCGGTCTCCGGCTCCTCGGCCGCGACCACCGCCACCATCGGGCGCATGTCGCTGCCCGAACTCAGGGCGCGCGGCTACGACGACCGGATGGCGATCGGCACGCTCGCGGGCTCGGGCACCTTCGGCTTCCTGATCCCGCCCTCTATCATCCTGATCGTCTATGGCGCGGCGACCGAGCAGTCCATCGCGCGGCTCTTTCTCGCGGGCGTGCTGCCGGGGCTGATGCTGGCCGGGCTCTTCGGCGGCTACATCATGCTCTGGTCGCTCCTGAACCGCGCGCGGATGCCCGCCGAGGAGCCGCCCACCGACCGGCGCGAGGCGATGCGCGCCGCCGCCCGGCTTCTGCCGGTGATCGGGCTCATCGTGGCGGTGATCGGGTCCATCTACGCCGGCATCGCAAGCCCCACGGAGGCCGCTGTGATCGGCGTGGCCGGCGCGCTGATCCTCTCCTGGGCGACGGGCGCTTTGTCGCTGACCGGGCTCGGCGACTCGCTTCGCGCCGCCACGGTCACGACCTGCATGATCTCGTTCATCCTCGCGGGCGCGGCCTTCCTCACGGTGGCGATGGGCTACACGGGCATCCCGCGCCAGCTCGCCGCCTGGATCGGCGAGATGGGTCTTTCGCCCTTCGCGCTCCTCGCCATCCTCACCCTGTTCTTCATCGTCATGGGCATGTTCCTCGACGGCATCTCCATCGTGGTCCTGACCGTCTCGATCATCCTGCCCATGGTGACGGCCGCGGGGATCGACCCGATCTGGTTCGGCATCTTCCTCGTCCTCGTCGTCGAGATGAGCCAGATCACCCCGCCCGTGGGCTTCAACCTCTTCGTCATCCAGACGATCACGGGGCGGGACATCTTCACCGTGGCGCGCTACGCGCTGCCCTTCTTCCTGCTTCTGGTGCTCGCCGTGGCCATCCTCGCGGTCTTCCCCGAGATCGCGCTCTGGCTGCCGGGCACGATGCTGTCGCGATGACCGGCCCGGGCGACAGACCGATGGTCGGGCCGGTGGTGAGCTCGGCCCACCTGGCCAACTCGAAGGTGCCGGAGCTTTCGGAGGTGGAGTTCGCCCTGACCATGGCGAACCACGCCTTCCAGCGCTGGATCACGCGCTGCATGACGGCGGCCGGCGCGCCCGGCATGGCGCCGCTCGAGGTGCTGATCCTGCATCTCGTCAACCACCGCGACCGCGCCAAGACGCTCGCCGACATCCGCCTCGTCCTGCATTTGGAGGACACGCATCTCGTCTCCTACGCCGTGCGCAAGCTGAACGAGCGCGGGGTCGTCGAAACTGGGCGCGAGGGCAAGGAGAAGACCGTCCGGATCACCGAGGCGGGCACGGCGCTCTGCACGCGCTACGCCGAGGTGCGCGAGGCACTTCTCGTCGAGGGCATCGCCGCCTCGGGCCTCGATCCGGCGGAGATGTCGCGGCTCGCCGCGCTCCTGCGCGCGATCTCGGGCAGCTACGATCAGGCCGCCCGGGCCGCCACCACGCTTTGACGGGCCTGCTGGCGCGGGCCGGGCGGCAGGGGCGCTGGCTTTTGCTCGCGGGGCTGGCGGCGGGCATCGCCCTGCCGGACCTCGCCGGGGCGATGATCCCCGCCATCGTGCCCCTGATCGCGGCCACGCTCTTCGTCGCCGCGCTGCGCACCGGGCCGGCGGCGGCGCTGCCCCCGCGGGCGGGGCTGCGGCGGGCGGTCCTGCGTACGCTGGTGCTGCAGACGGCCCTGCCGCTCGCCGCCGGGGCCGTCCTGGCCGCGCTGGGATGGCTGGACAGGCCGGCCGCGATCGGCGCGGTGCTGGTGCTGGCCGCCGCGCCCATCACCGGCGTGCCGGGCCTTGCGGTGATGAGCGGCGCGGAGCCCGGCGCGGCGCTGCGCCAGCTCGCCCTCGGCACCGCGCTCCTGCCGTTCACGGCGGCACCGGTCTTCGCGCTTCTCCCGGTGTTTCCCGATCCGCTCGCTGTCGCGGCCGGGGCGCTGCGGCTTCTTGCGGTGATCGGCGCCGCGGTCGGGGCGGCGGCCCTGGCGCGGCGGCTCATCCCGGCCCTCGCGCGCCCCGAGGCGATACCCGCGCTCGACGGGGCCATGGCGATCGCCATGGCGGTGGTGGTGATCGCCCTCATGTCGGCGGTCGGGCCCGCCATCCTGGGCGCCACGGCCGCGCTGGCCGGGAACCTCGCGCTCGCCTTCGCGCTCAACCTCGGGCTTGCGCGCGGCGTTTTCGTCCTCGGCGGCGCGGCGCTTCCGCGCGGGGAGGCCGCGGCGCTCGCCATCGCGGCCTCCTGCCGCAATCTCGCGCTCTTCCTGGCCGCGCTGCCGCCGGAGACCACGGGGCAGATCCTGCTTTTCGTGGGCTGCTACCAGGTGCCGATGTATCTCACACCGCTGGTTCTGCCGCGCCTCCTCGGCCGGCGCTGAGCCATTGCACGCGCGCCCGATCCGGGGGATCAAGGCGCCAGGAGGACACCCGATGAAAGACCGCGCCGAAGACCCCTTCGCCGTCCCGCCCGACACGCTCGGCCTCGACGCCGACGAGATGCGCCGGCTCGGCTACAAGGTCGTGGACATGGTCGTCGATCGGGCCATGCGCCGCAACGCGGAGCCCGCGATCCGCACGGGCGCGCCGGACGAGCTGCGCGCAGCACTTGGCGGGCCGCTGCCGGAAGCGCCGATGGACCCCGACGCCTCGCTCGACCTCATGGCAGAGGTGGCTCTCGCGCATCAGCAGCATGGCGATCACCCGCGCTATTTTGCGCGCGTGCCCGGGCCCGCCTCCTTCGCGGCCATCCTGGGCGAATGGATGGGCACCGGGTTCAACACCATCGCGGCAAGCTGGGGCGGGGGATCGGGCCCGGCCACCGTGGAACTCGTGGTGGTGGACTGGCTGGCGGAGCTCCTGGGCATGCCGCGTCGGACGGAAGGCGTGCTGCTTTCGGGCGGCTCGCTCGCCAATCTCACGGCCTTCGGGGCGGCGCGCGCGGAAACGGGGCCGGGCGTGGCCTACCTCACCGACCAGACCCACGCCTCCCTGCCGCGTGACCTGCGCGCCCTGGGCTGGGCGGAGGACGACATCCGCACGCTTCCGGCCGATGCGCGCTGGCGCATGGACCCTGCGCGGCTGGCCGCCGCCCTGGCCTCGGACCGCGCCGAGGGCCGGCGTCCCGCCATGGTGATCGCCACGGCGGGATCCACGAACACCGGCGCGGCGGACCCGCTGGACAAGATCGCCGACATCGCGGCGCAAGAGGGGCTCTGGCTGCATGTGGACGGCGCCTACGGCGCGCCTGCCGCGCTCACGCCCGAGGGCCGCGCCGCGCTCGCGGGGATGGAGCGCGCGGATTCCCTCGTGCTCGACCCGCACAAATGGCTCTTCCAGCCCTACGACGTGGGCGCCTGCCTCGTCACCCGCCCCGGCGCGCTCGAACGCGCCTTCGCGATGAGCCCGGAATACCTGCGCGACGTGCAGCAGGGCACGGGCGCCGTGAACTTCGGCAATCGCAGCCTCGAGCTCAGCCGCCGCTCCCGCGCGCTCAAGCTCTGGATGTCGCTGCGCACCTACGGCGCGGCGCGCTTCCGCGCGGCGGTGACGGACGGGCTGCGCCTTGCCGAAATCGCCGAGGCCGAGTTGCGCGCCCGCGCGGACCGCTGGGAGGTGGTGACGCCGGCCGAACTCGGCATCACCTGCTTCGCGCTCCGGGGCGCCGACGGCGCCGAGCACGAGCGCCGGGCGCGGGCGGTCTCGGAGGAGGGGTTCGCCTGCGTCACGACGACGACGCTCGGCGGGCGCAGCGTGCTCCGGCTCTGCACGATCAACCCGCTCACGACGCCCGAGGACATCCGCGGCACCCTCGACCGGCTGGAGCGCGCATGAGCCCCGCACCCGCTCACCAGGGCGGCGGGCGCGCCTCGAAGATCGCCTTCAGCTCCTCGGCCCGCGCCTCGCTCCACCCCGGCGGATCGGTGAGCGCGGCCCAGGCGTCGATGTAGTCCTCGGCCACGTAGAAATGCCCGTAGCCCTCGATCGCAAGCGCGATCGTCATGTCGAGGCCGACCTGGAACGCCGTGACGAGCGGGAACCACCGCATCTCGGGGGAGACGTCGGGCGCGCGCGGCTCCTCGAGCCAGGCGGGCCGGCGCCAGAGCGTGGCGAAATCGAAGTTGACGATGGGATCGCTGCCGTAGCTCAGGAACACGAAGCGGATCGGCCCCCAGGGCGCGGGCGCGCTGTCCAGCGTGTTCGCCTGGTTGGTGACGCGGATCATGGAGCCGTTGCCGAAGGTCGGCCGCCAGGCCGGGCTGTCCGGGTTGCGGTTGCTGCGGACGTAGCTCCAGAGCGGGCTCACGAAGGGGGAGCCGGCCCACATCGCGCCCTTGGGCGGCGCGTCGAGCACGTCGAAGAGCGGGAACTCCGCCTGGCTGTTGAGCGCGCCCTGGCTCAGCCCGTGGATGTAGAGATGCGGCCGCTCCTCCTCGGGCAGCGTCAGCCAGTGGCCGTAGATCACGTCGAAGAGGGCCCGCGCCTGGTCGAGCCCGTATTCGACGTTCGTCAGGATCGAGAGCACCGAGGTCAGGTAGGAATACTGCGCGCCGACCTGCGCGGTGTCGCCGCCCCACATGAAGTCGATCGTGTCGTGGGCGCCCGGATCCATCCAGCCCGTGCCGACGGGCGTCGTGATGATCAGAAGCTCGCGCTCGAAGCCGCCGGTGCGGATGAGCTCCTCAAGCGCCAGTTCCGCGCGCTCCCGCGCGGTGTCCGCCGAGACGCGGCCCACGTAGACGCGCACGGGGCGCTTGGCACCCTCTCCCCAATAGTCCGCGATCTCCTCGGCCGAAGGCGTGCGCGAGATGAAGTCGCGGCCCCGGTTGCCGAGCTCGTCCCAGCCGATCAGCGACGCCGCGCTGCCCGTCATCATCGGGTCCATGGGCTGCTCCGTGGCCGGGTCGAAAACCTGCTCGCCCGCGGCGAACGCATCGTCGGCCAGCGCGAGCCCCTTGCGCACCAGCACCCCGTTCACGACCGTCCAGGAGACGAAGACGGCCACCAGCACGCCGAGCACGGGCCCGACGCGCCCCGGCAGGACGCGGCCGAGCGCTCCGCCCGTCCGCCGCGCGAGCAACATGAACCCGCTGCCCGCGGCCCAGAGGACGAGGAAGATCGCGAGGGCGATCCCCCCGACGAGGATCGGATGCGCCGTCGAGACCGGCTCGAGCTGCATCACGGCGCGCGTGGCGTTCTGCCACTCCGCCGCGTTCCAGAGGCCCCAGCCGCAGAGGCCGAGCGCCACGAGCACGAGGAGGCTCCGCACCGCCCGCTCGCCGGACGGGCCCGGAAGCGGCAGGAGCATGATCCGCCAGACCCAGACGAGAAGGCTGCCGACGCCATAGCCGACCGCCGCTGAAATACCGCTGAGCGCACCCTGCATCACCGGGTCGCGCGGGATGAGCGAGGGCGTCAGCGAGGCGACGAAGAAGATCGCGGCGAAGAGGATGCCGAGGCCCGTCGGCACCCAGTGACGCCGTCGCCAGTCGGGCGCTTCGCCCGCGTCCACCGTCTCGCTCATGGATCCGCTCCCGCCAGGTCTCAGCCTCCGACTGAAGGCGTAGCGGCCCGACGTGTCAATCCTGCGACGCCTCCCCGGGCGGATCGGCGGCCTCGCCCGTCTCTGCGCGGGATTTCCGAATCAGGTGATCGCCAAGCGCGCCGGCCGCCGCCACGAAGAGCCCGATCCCGAGGAAGATGTAGATCATGGTGAAGACCTTCCCCGCCGCGGTCGCGGGCACGAGTTCGCCGTAGCCCACGGTGGAGATCGTCACCACCGAGAAGAAGAGCGCGTCGAGCCATCCCCAGCCTTCGACCCAGCGGTAGAACAGCGCCGCCAGGGCGATCAGCGTCCCGGTAAGCGCCAGAAGCGCCCGCACGCGCGCGTCGGCGAACGCGCCGGCGACGCCGCCTGCAAGCCATATCAGCGGCCTTTGCCGTGCCATGTCTCCTCCCGTTTTTTCGTGTCGCCTTTCATCAAGACGCGGGCGCCGTGCTGTGGCAAGGTCCGGCCATGAGGTTCGGCTGGCCGGGGCGGCGTGCGATGTGGTGGATGGTGATCGGTGGCACGGTGGCCCTGGTCCTTGTGGTGGTCGCGGGGAACACGGTGGGACGCTACACGGGGCTGACCGTTCCGCGCGACACGCCGGAGACGCTGTCGGCGCTTCTCAAGCCGCATTACACGGTGACACGCCCCGAGGGCGAAGGGCCGTTCCCCACCGCGCTTCTTCTGTCAGGCTGCGACGGGCCGCGCGACAATCTTCCGCGCTGGGCGGAGGCGCTCAAGGCGCGCGGCTGGGCCTCGGTCGTGGTGGACAGCCACACGCCGCGGGGCTTCACCGAGTTCCAGCTCTGGCGACTGATCTGCGCGGGCCAGCTCCTCAACGGCGCGGAGCGCGCGGGGGACATCGCGGTGGCCATCGACGACGTGCGCGCCATGCCCTTCGTGGACGGGGACCGGATCGCGCTCGTCGGCGCTTCCCATGGCGGCTGGGCGATCCTGGAGTTCCTCTCCATGGCGGACCACGGCGAGGTGCCGCACATCCTGACGGAGTGGCCGGAAAGCCTTGCCGCCGACCCGCTCGACGGCATCGGGGCGGCGCTCCTGCTCTATCCCTATTGCGGGCAGCTGAGCCGCGCGAGCCGGCGCGGCTGGCGGAGCGAGGTCCCGGCGCTGTTCCTGCTCGCGAAGAACGATGCCATCGCCAACGAGGAGGACTGCCTGACCGTGGCCCGGCGCGAGGCGCGGCGCGGATTGCCGGTGGAAACGCACGTCTATTCCGGCGTCACCCACGGCTTCGACCAGCAGGAGAAGGCGCCGCTCAGCACGCTCGGCTACGACGCGGAGGCGACCGCGGACGCGCTCGCCCGCGGCGGCGCCTTCCTCGACGCCGCCATGGGCCGCTAGGTCTTCGTCGCGCCGTCGTCGTCCCCGGCGGCGGAATGGACGAGGTCCGGCCCGGCCCCGGCCCGCCCCTTCAGCCGTTCCCGGAGCGACTGGAACACGACGTAAAGCGCCGGGATCGCGAAGATGCCGACAACCGCCGCCGCGAGCATCCCGCCCGCGACCCCCGTGCCCACCGCGCGGCGGCTCAGCATCGAGGCGCCTTCCGCCGTGACGAGAGGGATCAGGCCCGCGATGAAGGCGAAGCTCGTCATCATCACCGCGCGGAAGCGGGCATGGGCGCCGCCGATCGCGGCGTCGACGATGCTGTCGCCCTGCTCGCGCCGCGCCTTGGCGAACTCCACGATCAGGATCGCGTTCTTCGCGGCGAGCGCGATCAGCACGACGAGGCCGATCTGCGCGTAGATGTTGAAGGGCAAGCCGGTGAGCAGGAGCGCCAGCATCGCGCCCGCCACGCCGAAGGTGACGGACAGAAGGACCGGCACCGGGATCGTCCAGCTTTCGTAAAGCGCGACAAGGAAGAGATAGGCGAAAAGCAACGCCATCGCGAGGATCGCCGTGGTCTGGCCGGCGGCCTGCTTCTCCTGCAGCGCGGTGCCGGTCCATTCATAGTCGTACCCGGCCGGCATCGACGCCAGGGCCACCTCCTCGATCGCGGCGAGCGCCTCGCCCGAGGAGACGCCGGACGCCGGGTTGCCGCTGATCGTCGCCGAGCGCTGGTTGTTGTAGCGCTGCAGCGACATGGGGCCGACGATGTAATCGACCTCGGCGAAGGCGCCCACGGGCACCATCTCGCCGGTCGCGGAGCGCACGTGGATTCGCGCGATGTCGGAAACCGCGTTGCGGTCCTCGGGCCGCGCGCTCATCCGCACCTGCCAGGACCGGCCGAAGAGGTTGAAGTCGTTGATGTAGGCCGAGCCGAGCGTCGGCTGCAGCGCCGCGAACACCTCCGAGAGCGGCACGCCGAGCGCGTAGAGCCGCTCGCGGTCGATGTCGAGGAAGAGCTGCGGGCTGTCCGCCGAGAAGGTGGTGTAGACGCCGGCGAGCCGCGGGTCCTGGTTGGCGGCGAAGGCGAGCCCGCGGGCCGTGGCGGCGAGGTCTTCCGCGCTCTGCCCCTGTGTGTCGAGAAGCTGGAACTCGAAGCCCGCCCCGCTGCCGAGCCCGGCGATGGGCGGCAGGTTGAACGCGATCACCTGCGCCTCGCGGATCGCCGCGCCGCGCCTCGTGGCCTCGCGGATGGCGTTGAAGACCGATGTCTCCGCGGTGGTGCGTTCCTCGAAGGGCAGCATCGTCACCAGGGCGAAGGCCGCGTTGGATTTCGAGATGCCGTCGAGGATCGAGAAACCGGTGACCGAGGTCACGCTCTCGACGCCGGGCAGCCCCATCAGCATCTCCTCGACCCCGCTTTGCGCGGCGACCGTGCGATTGAGGGACGCCGCCTCGGGCAGGCGCGTCTCGACGATGAAGGAGCCCTGGTCCTCGGAGGGCAGGAAGCCGGTGGGCACCGCGCGGAAGAGCCCGCCGGTCGCCACCGCCGCGAGGACGAGGAGCGCGACCCCGAGGATCGCGCGCCGCGCGAGCGCGCCCGCGACGCGCGTGTAGCCGTCCCGCGCGCCGTCGATACGGCTGGAGATCCAGCCCATCACACCCTTGCGCGGCCCGTGATGCGGCTTCAGAACGATGGCGCAGAGCGCGGGCGAGAGCGTGAGCGCGTTGATCGCCGAAATCACCATCGAGACGGAAACCGCCACCGCGAACTGCTGGAAGAGCTGGCCCGAGATGCCGGGGATGAAGGCCACCGGCACGAAGACCGACAGCAGCACGAGCGTGATGGCCACGATGGCGCCGGTGATCTCGCCCATGGCGGCGGAGGCCGCCTCGGCCGGCGTCATGCCCGGGTTCTCGGCCATCTTGGCCTCCACCGCCTCCACCACCACGATCGCGTCGTCCACCACGATCCCGATGGCGAGGACGAGCGCCAGAAGCGAGACGGTGTTGATGGTGAAGCCCATGGCGAGCATCACCGCGAAGGTGCCCACGAGCGCCACGGGCACGGCGACGACCGGCACGATGGTGGCGCGCAGCGAGCCGAGGAAGACGAAGACGACGAGCACCACGAGCACGAAGGCCTCGACCAGGGTGTGCTCGACCTCCGTGATGCTTTCCTTGACGAAGGTGGACGTGTCCGAGACCACCTCGATCCCCATGCCCTGGGGCAGGGTCGGCGCCGCGTCCTCGAGCGCCGCCTTGACGCCGTCCGCCGCGGCGATGGCGTTCGCCCCCGGGGCGAGGTAGATGCCGACGAGCGTGGCCGGCACACCGTTGAAGCTCGTGCCCACGTCGGAGCTGCGCTCGCCCAGCGTGACCTCGGCCACGTCGCGCACGCGCACGACGCTTCCGTCCGCGCCGCTGCGCAGGATGATCTCGCCGAACGCCTCGGGGCTTTCCAGCCGGCCGCGCGCCGAAACGTTGAGCTGCAGGCCGGGATCCTCCGTCACGGGCTGGCCGCCGACGCGGCCGATGGCGGCCTGCACGTTCTGGCTTCTGAGTGCGGCGGTCACGTCCGACGGCGCAAGCCCCAGCGCGGCGAGGCGATCGACGTCGAGGTCGATCCGCATGGCGAACTGGTTGGCCGCGAAGACCGAGGCATCGCCCACGCCGGGCACACGCTTCAGCCGGTCGAGCAGGTTGATCCGGGCGTAGTTCGTCAGGTCGCCGCCGGTGACCGCCTCGCTCTCCGCGTAGAGCGCCACGCCCATCAGGAGCGAGGAGGACTTCTTGGCCACGCGAACGCCGGTCTGGCGCACCTCGGGTGGCAGGAGGGGCTCGGCCAGCGCGACGCGGTTCTGCACGTTGATGGTTGCGAGATCGGCATCGGTGCCCACCTCGAAGCTTATGCTGAGGATATAGCTGCCGTCCGCGCCGGACGTGGACTTCATGTAGATCATGTCGTCCACGCCGATGACCTGGTCCTCGATCACCTGCGCGACGGTCTGCTCCACCACCTCGGCCCCCGCGCCCGGATAGGCAGCGACCACCGCCACCTGCGGCGGCACGATGTCGGGAAACTGCTCCACCGGCATCCGCTGAAGGGCGAGGAGCCCGGCGAGGAACAAGACGATCGAGATCACCCCGGCAAGGCGCGGGCGGCGGATGAAGGTGTCGGCGATCATCTCAGCCGTCCCCGGCCGGCGCGGCGTCCACCACCATGCCCGGGCGCACCTTGTTGACGCCCTCGGTGACGACGCGCTCGCCCGGCTCGAGCCCGGCCTCGATCACCGTGAGGCCCTGGGCCGTGCGGCCGGCCTCCACCCGGCGCTGCTCCACCGTCTCGCCCTCGCCCACGACGAGGACGAAGGCGCCCTGAACGTCGCGCTGCACCGCCTGCTGCGGCACGGCCAGAACGCCCTCGGGCGCCGTGGCCGAAAGCGTCACCCGCACGAGTTCATCGTCGAGAAGCCGGCCCCGGGGATTGGCGAAGCGCGCCCGGAGCGTCACGCTGTCGGTGCCCGCGTTCACCGCGCTGTCCACGAAGGTGATGTCGCCCGGTTCGGGGTAGGTGCTACCATTGGCGAGTTCCAGCGTCACGGCGGCCTCGCGTGCGGCCTGTCCCGCCTCGACGCGCTCCAGATAGTCGCGGAGCGTCGCGGTCGGCACCGCGAACTCGGCATGGATCGGATCGAGCCGCGTCAGCGTGGCGAGCGGCCCGGTCTCGGGGCCGACGAGCGCCCCTTCATCCATCGCCGAGGATCCGATCCGTCCGGAGAAGGGCGCGCGCATCTCGGTGTAGGAGAGGTTGAGCCGCGCGCGCTCCAGCGCCGCCTCGAGGCGCAGCACGTCGCCCTCTGCGCGGCCGAGCGCCGCCTCGGCGTTGTCGAGCGCCGACTGCGCCGCCGACTGCCGCCCCACGAGCTCGGTCTGGCGGTCACGCTCTATGCGGGCGAGCTCGCGCTGTGCCTCGGCGGCAAGCAGCGCGCCCTCGGCCTCCCTCACGGCCGTTTGGTAGAGGTCCGGCTCGATGCGGAAGAGGAGTTGCCCGTCCTGCACGCGGTCGCCGGGCCCGAAGGCCACGTCGAGCAGCACGCCCGAGACGCGCGGCACGAGCCCCACCCGCTGCGCCGCGTCGAGGCGGCCGTTGAATCGCACGGTTTCGGCGAGTTCCGTCATCGCGGCCGGCGCCACCACGACGGCCGGCGGTGGCGCGGACTGCTGTGCCGCGACCGGCGCCGCGATCATCATGGAAAGGGCGAGCGCGGCGATACGTCGGCACATCGGGGTCTCCGTCAGGGCGTGGCGGTCACGGCCGCGTATGACAGCGGTGCCCTTGCGTCAAGAAAAAGCTCCTGGCCGTGCCGGAGCGCGGCCTTGCAGGGTTCACGGCCCAGCGCAACTGCGCTAGCGTCATCCAATCGGGCCACCCAAAAGCCGAGAGGACCCAATGATCCGTTTGCTGATTTCCACCGCGGCCTACCTCGTCGCCAACGCCGTCGGCCTTTTCGTCGCGACGCTCCTGCTGGACGGGTTTCGCATCGACCCGCTGTCCTTCGTTGTGGCGGTGGCGCTCTTCTCGGCCGTGCAGGCGGTGCTGAGCCCGCTCATCACCAAGATCACGTTCAAGAACTTCCCCCAACTCATGGGGGGCATCGCGCTGGTCACGATCTTCATCGTTCTCTTCATCACCGCCTCGATCATGCCGGGGATGGAGATCGGCGGGATCGCGAACTGGCTGGCGGCCACGCTTCTGGTCTGGCTCGGAAGCCTGATCGCCACGATCCTGCTGCCGATCTACGTCTTCAAGCAACTGCGCGAGCGCAAGCAGCAGGACGGCTGAGCGTCGCGTCGCGCGGCCCGTCGCGGACGGGCGCGCGGTTGCGGACCGGGCTCAGGTGGCGTCGCCGCCCTCGCCCCAGTCGCCGGACAGCAGCGCGTCCTTGTTGTTCCGCAGGAAGAAGGCGAAGGCCACGAGCGTCGCGCCGGTGGTGATGAGCTCCACCGCGAGCAGCACGCCCAGCACCACGGCCGCGGATTGCGGGAAGTTCGAGAAGATCATCAGCGCCAGCACGACGGAGATCGCGCCGGAGAGCAGGATCGCCCAGAAATAGCCCGACCCCCGCGCCGAGAAGGCCAGGAAGAGCTTCGCCACACCGCTGACGAGGAACATGATCGCCGCCACGATGGTGAGCGACAGGATGCCCGCGAGCGGGTTCGTCAGAAGCGAAATCCCGAGCCAGAGGAACGCGGCGCCGAGCAGGATCGCCCAGATCCGCCGGCCCCAGCCCTCGACCTGGAAGATCGCGACGAGTTGCAGGACGCCGCCGAAGATGAAGACCCAGGCCGCGATCTGCTCTGCCGTGAAGGTCGCCGCGAAGGGGTTCATGAGCGCGGCGATGCCCCCGACGAGAACGATCAGCCCGATGATGAGCCAGAGAATCCAGTTGGTCATGGGTCACTCCTCCCAAGGATATGCGCGATATGGGCGCACGCACGCACCCTGACCGCGCTTGGGCCTTGCGACAACCCCTAACGGCAGTAGGCTCCGCCCCGGTGCCGCGCCGTGTCGAAGTGGAAATGGTTGCGGTGGTAGCGATCCGAGTTCGGGCCGAGCACGGTGCCGAACGGCCCGCAGGCGGCGCGATGCATGGCGGCGAGCGCCCGGCCGTCGCGTCCGCGCCCCCAGCCCTCGAGCACGGTGACCATGCCGCCGTCGCGCAGGCGGAAGCCCGCGATGTCGATGGCCCGGCCCTTGGCGTGTTCCGAAAGCCGAGCGCCGGGGCGGTTGTTGCGGGTCCGGCAGGCGTAATGGGCGAGGACCACGATCTCGGTGACGCCGCCGCCGCGGCTGCCGAGCGCGGGTTTCATGCCGCGCTCCACCCACTGCTTCAGCATCCGCGCCGTCGTGCAATCCATGATCGAGGGCTGGCTGAGCCGGACGCCGGATACCGCGCGGACCTGCACCGCGCCGTCGAGCCCGCATCCCGCGATGCGCCCCGCGATCCGTCCCGCCGGCTCTCCCTGCAGCGCCGGGTCGCCGCAGACGGCGCCGCGAGCGAGCGCCGCGCGCCGGGCGACGGCGCGGCGCGTCACCAGGTCGGGCCGCGCCGCGGGACGCAACGACAGGCGGGGCGCGCCGGGTGCTGCGACGCCGCGCGGGAGCGCCCGCGCCGTGCCGGCCTCGGCCAGCGGCGCGGTCCGCGCCTCGGGGCGCGGCGAGGTTTCGGGAGCGGCGAGGGACGAAGCCCCCGCGAGGGCCAAAGCGACGGCGAGCGATGCCGCCCAGCCCCTCACGTCTCGGTCTGCACCCGGCCGAAATCCGGCGCGTCGGTGTCCTGCCCGGCCTCGATGATGCCGCGCCGGATCGCGCGGGTGCGGCTGAAGTAGTCGTGCAGATGCGCCCCGTCGCCCGTGCGGATCGCGCGCTGGAGCGCGAAGAGCTCCTCGGTGAAACGTCCGAGGATCTCGAGCGTCGCGTCCTTGTTGGTGAGGAACACGTCCCGCCACATGGTCGGGTCCGAGGCGGCGATCCGGGTGAAGTCCCGGAAGCCGGCCGCGGAATACTTGATCACCTCGCTGTCGGTCACCCGGCGCAGGTCGTCGGCCACGCCCACCATCGTGTAGGCGATGAGGTGCGGCGCGTGGCTCGTGACGGCGAGGACGAGATCGTGGTGATCGGCGTCCATTTCCTCGACGCTCGATCCCATCCCCTCCCAGAGCGCCCTGAGCCGCGCGACCGCTTCCGGGTCCGTCCCGGGCGGCGGCACCAGCAGGCACCACCGGTTGCGGAAGAGCGCCGCGAAGCCGGAGCGCGGGCCGGAATGCTCGGTGCCGGCGAGCGGATGGGCGGGCACGAAATGCACGCCCTCGGGCAGATGGGGCGCGACGGCCTCGATCACCGCGCGCTTGACCGAGCCCACGTCGGTGACGGTGCTGCCCGCCTTCAGATGCGGCGCCATCTCCGCAGCGACCGCGCCCATGGCGCCCACCGGCACGGCGAGAACGACGAGGTCGGCGCCCGCCACGGCCTCGGGGATCGAGTCCACGACACGGTCGCAGAGCCCGATCTCGCGGGCGGTCTCCCGCGTGGCGGCGGAGCGCGCGGTTCCCACGACCTCCCGCGCCAGACCCTCGCGCCGCATCGCCCAGAACATGGACGAGGCGATGAGCCCCAGGCCGATCAGCGCGACCCGGTCATAGACCGGCGGTCGGCTCATGCCGCCTCCGCCTTGAAACGGCCGATGGCGTGGGCCACGCGCCGGCAGGCACTCTCGTCGCCCACGGTGATGCGCAGGCACTCGGGAAGCCCGTAACCCGCCACCCTGCGCACGATCAGACCCTCCTGGCGGAGGAAGGCATCGCAGGCGTCCGCCTCGGCCGCGTCGGCGAACCGCGCGAGCACGAAATTGGCGTGGCTCGGGTCGCAGGCCACGCCGTGCGCCTCGAGCGCGCCGCGAAGCCAGTCGCGCAGCCGCGCGTTGTCGGCCGCGCAGCGCTCCACGAAGGGGCGGTCGCGCACCGCGGCCTGCGCCGCGGCGAGGGCGATCGTGGACAGGTTGAACGGGCCGCGCACGCGGTTCAGCACCTCTGTGATGGCCTCGGGCGCATAGCCCCAGCCCACACGCAGCCCGCCGAGGCCATAGAGTTTCGAGAAGGTGCGCGTCATCACCACGTTCTCGCGCGCGTCCACGAGCGCCGCGCCGCCGTCGAAACCGTCCACGTATTCGGCGTAGGCCCCGTCGAGCACCAGAAGCACGTGGCCGGGCAGGCCTTCGGCGAGGCGGGTCATCTCGGCCTCGGGGATCATCGTGCCGGTGGGATTGTTGGGGTTGGCGACGAAGACGAGGCGCGTGGCGGGCGTCACCGCCGCGAGAATCGCGTCGACGTCGGTGTGCCGCGCGCGCTCGGGCACCTCGACCGGCGTGGCCCCCGCGGCGAGCGCCGAGATCCGGTACATGGAAAAGCCGTGCTCGGTGTGGATCACCTCCGTCCCGGGCCCGGCATAGCACTGGCAGAGGAGCGAGATGATCTCGTCGCTGCCCACGCCGCAGGTGATCCGGGCCGCCTCGAGGCCGTGTGTCTCGGCGATGGCCTCGCGCAGGGCGGCGTGGTCGGTCGGCGGGTAGCGGTGCATCCGCGCCGCCGCCGCGCGCGCCGCCTCGACCGCCGCGGGCGGCGGACCGAAGGGGTTCTCGTTCGAGCTGAGCTTGATCGCGTCGGCCACGCCCTCGATGCGCGACTCGCCGCCCTTGTAGGGCGCGATCTCCAGAATTCCGGGCTGCGGCGTGATCTGGCTCATGGCATGGCTCCTCGGAAGTCCCCTATATACGCCACGCCGGGCCTGCGAAAGCCGCGAAACCGCGCCGTGGCGAAGGGGCGCCGGACACGCAAGGGACCGCCCCGAAGGACGGTCCCGCACATCTTCCGTACCGTGGCCGCCGATCAGTTCTGGGCGTAGTATTCGATGACGAGGTTCGGCTCCATCTGCACCGGGTAGGGCACGTCCGACAGGCCCGGCGTTCGCACGAAGGTCGCGGTCATCTTGCTGGTGTCGACGTCGAGATAGTCGGGCACGTCGCGCTCGGGCAGCTGGATCGCCTCGAGCACGGAGGCCAGCTGCTTGGACTTCTCGCGCACCTCGATCACGTCGCCCTCGTTCACGCGGAAGGAGGGGATGTTCACCCGCTTGCCGTTCACCATCACATGGCCGTGGTTCACGAACTGGCGCGCGGCGAAAACGGTGGCCACGAACTTGGCGCGGTAGACCACGGCGTCGAGGCGACGCTCCAGCAGGCCGATCAGGATCTCGCCGGTATCGCCGCGAACGCGCTCCGCCTCGCCGTAGATGCGGCGGAACTGCTTTTCGGTCATGTCGCCGTAATAGCCCTTGAGCTTCTGCTTCGCGCGCAGCTGGAGGCCGAAGTCGGACATCTTGCCCTTGCGGCGCTGGCCGTGCTGGCCGGGTCCGTATTCGCGGCGGTTCACGGGGCTTTTCGGGCGGCCCCAGATGTTTTCGCCCATGCGGCGGTCGATCTTGTACTTGGCAGAGGTGCGTTTGGTCACCGTCTGATCTCCTTCCGATGCGCCCCTCGGGGCGCGGTTGCGAAGGGCGTTGTCCTCTGGATCTGCGCCGGAGTGTCCGGCTGCCCGACAGGCATCCCCTTGCGGGGGCCACCAACACCAATGAGGGCGCGGGTATACACGCTGAAAAGGCCGTGTCAACGGGGCTGCGCGCCCCGCCCCGCACCGCCGGAAAGGCATGCCTGCGCCGCCGCCATAGACGAACCGTTAAGCCATCCGCGTGCAGGATGCCCGGACGACCCCAGCACTGCAACGAACGGAGGTGCCGATGGCGCGTCGAGGCGGGACCCGGATCGCAGAGAACGAGCGCGGCGCCGAGGGCGCGGCCTCCAACCCGCTCGCCGAGGCGGTGGCCGCGCGCGACGCCCGCGCGCTCGACATGGTGGCCGAGGCCGTGCGTCACCGCAACGTCCTCCTGGCGTTCCAGCCGGTCGTGACCGCCGCGGACCAGTCGCGCACGGCCTTCTGGGAGGGTCTCGTGCGCGTGCTCGACGAGACCGGGCGCGTGATCCCCGCCAAGGACTTCATCGCCGCGGTCGAAGAGACCGAAACGGGCCGCGAACTCGACTGCCTCGCGCTGGAGCGGGGGTTGCGCACCCTTGCACAGCAGCCGGAGCTTCGCCTGTCGATCAACATGTCCGCACGCTCCATCGGCTACCGGCGCTGGACGCGCACGCTCGAGCGCGGGCTGACGCGCGACCGCGGCATCGCGGAACGCCTCATCCTCGAGATCGCCGAGGCCGGCGCGATGCTCATGCCGGAGGTCGTCATCGCCTTCATGGGCGCGATGCAGCGCCGCGGCGTGTCCTTCGCGCTGGACGGGTTCGGCTCCGGCAGCATCGTGCTGCGGCATTTCCGGGCCTTCACCTTCGATATCCTGAAGATCGACGGGCAGTATGTCCGCGACATCCACCGCGATGCCGACAACCAGGTGCTGACGCGGGGCATCGTGGAACTGGCCCGCCAGCTCGACATGTTCACCGTGGCAGAGCGCGTGGAACAGGCCGCCGACGCCCGCGTCCTGGCCGAGATCGGTGTCGATTGCCTGCAGGGGCACTTCTTCGCGGCACCGACGGCACAGCCGCCCTGGGCGGCGCGCAAGGGAACGCGCCGCGCCGGCTGAGCGCCGCACCCGCCCGTTGAGGCGTGGGGACGGATGCTTTATTGACCTCCGGTAAGACCGGGAGTGACGGTCGCGCGACTCGCTCGCGCGCACGGCGCCCCTCTCAACGCCCGATCCAGGAGGACACGCATGACCAACGTCGTAATCGCATCTGCCGCACGAACCCCAGTGGGCAGTTTCAACGGCTCCCTCTCCACCCTGCCCGCGCACGAACTCGGCCGGATCGTTCTGGAGGCGGTGGCCGAGCGCGCCGGCGTCGCGAAGGACGAGGTCTCGGAAACCATCCTCGGGCAGGTGCTGACCGCCGCACAGGGTCAGAACCCCGCGCGCCAGGCGCATGTGAACGCGGGCTTCCCGATCGAGGCCCCGGCCTGGGGCATCAACCAGGTCTGCGGCTCGGGCCTGCGCGCGGTCGCGCTCGGCGCGCAGCATATCCAGCTCGGCGATGCCGGGATCGTGCTTGCCGGCGGACAGGAGAGCATGTCGCTGTCGACCCACGCCGCACATCTGCGCAACGGCCACAAGATGGGCGACATGAGCTACATCGACACGATGATCCGCGACGGCCTCTGGGACGCCTTCAACGGCTACCACATGGGCCAGACCGCCGAGAACGTCGCCCAGAAATGGCAGATCAGCCGCGAGATGCAGGACGAGTTCGCCCTCGCCTCCCAGAACAAGGCCGAGGCCGCGCAGAAGGCGGGCAAGTTCGACGACGAGGTGGTGCCGGTCACCGTCACCCACCGCAAGGGCGAGACGGTGGTGGACAAGGACGAATACATCCGCCACGGCGCCACGATCGAGGGCATGCAGAAGCTGCGCCCCGCCTTCACCAAGGACGGCAGCGTGACGGCGGCCAACGCCAGCGGGATCAACGACGGCGCGGCTGCGGTGCTTCTGATGAGCGCGGAGGAGGCCGAGCGTCGCGGCATCGAGCCGCTGGCGCGCATCGTCTCCTACGCGACCGCCGGCGTGGACCCGAGCATCATGGGATCGGGCCCGATCCCCGCCTCGCGCCGGGCGCTCGAGAAGGCCGGCTGGAAGGTCGACGACCTCGACCTCGTGGAGGCGAACGAGGCCTTCGCCGCGCAGGCCTGCGCGGTGAACAAGGACATGGGCTGGGATCCCGAGATCGTGAACGTGAACGGCGGCGCCATCGCCATCGGCCACCCGATCGGCGCCTCGGGCGCGCGCATCCTGAACACGCTGCTCCACGAGATGCAGCGGCGGGACGCGAAGAAAGGTCTCGCCACGCTCTGCATCGGTGGCGGCATGGGCGTCGCGATGTGCGTGGAGCGCGGATAACCGGCCGGAAATCCAACGGAAAGGGGCGCTCCGGCGCCCCTTTTTCGTGGCGCGAGGCCAATCAGGGGCGCAACAATGTTGCGTCAGTGCCGGCGAATGGATAACCAAGTTACCGAAACGACTGCCAGAACTGGAGGGACATCATGGCAAGAGTTGCACTCGTCACCGGCGGAACGCGCGGCATCGGCGCGGCGATCAGCAAGGACCTGAAGGCCGCGGGCTACGACGTCGCGGCAAGCTACGCCGGCAACGACGACGCGGCCGCCAGGTTCACCGAGGAAACGGGCATCAAGACTTACAAGTGGAACGTCGCCGATTACGAGGCCTCGAAAGAGGGCATCGCCCGGGTGGAGTCCGCGCATGGGCCGGTGGACATCATCGTGGCCAACGCGGGCATCACCCGCGACGCCCCCTTCCACAAGATGACGCCCGAACAGTGGAAAGAGGTGATCGACACCAACCTCAGCGGCGTCTTCAACACCATCCACCCGGTCTGGCCCGGCATGCGCGAGCGCGGCTTCGGGCGCATCGTGGTCATCAGTTCGATCAACGGCCAGAAGGGCCAGTTCGGGCAGGTGAACTACGCGGCGACCAAGGCGGGCGATCTCGGGATCATCAAGAGCCTCGCCCAGGAAGGGGCGGCCAAGGGCATCACCGCCAACGCGATCTGCCCGGGCTATATCGCGACCGAGATGGTGATGGCGGTGCCCGACAAGGTGCGCGAGGCGATCATCGGCATGATCCCGGCCGGGCGCCTTGGCGAGCCCGAGGAGATCGCCCGCTGCGTGGGCTTCCTCGTCTCGGAAGACGCCTCCTTCATCAACGGGTCCACGATTACGGCGAACGGCGCGCAGTACCTCGTCTGACGCGCGCCGCCGCGCAAATCAGCCATGGGCCTATCCTCCATGCGCCCTTACAGAAGGTTTATGATCGCGCCGGCAGTTCGGCGCGATCATCCCTTTCTCGCATCTTCGGGAGCTTTCAGTCCCGCTTGGCGGAGAACCGCCGAAACCGGATCCGGACCTCTGTAACGGTCGAGGCCGGAAGGAGACGGCGACGCCCAACGAGATGGCGCACGGGATGACCTTCGGGCCTCTGTCATGCGCCGGATGGCGATCCGCGCGTCACCGGCCCATCCGTCGTCAGAACCCCCGTTTTCGTCCGCAGGCTGGCCGGCTTGCGGAGAACCTTCAGATCGGTCGCATGCATCGTCCCCGCATTCTCCGCGGGCTTCGTGGCGCTCTACGGGGCGGGCTTCACGGGGCGGCGCATCGTGCCCGCCCCGGACCCGCCTTCACTCGGCGGGCTGGCCCGACAGGCGGGTGATCTCTTCTTTCAGGCGCAGCTTCTTCTTTTTCAGCTCCGCGATCTGTTCGCCGGACGTGCTGGGGGCGCGTTGAGCCTGCTCTACCGCGTCGGAAAGGGCCTGGTGCTTTCTCTTCAGTTCCTGAACATGCGCCGACAAGCTCATGAGATCCTCCTTCACGCTTGGTTGGAGATTGAGTGCACCACGAATCGCGCGACCTGTCACGCCGCAGCTGCGAAATAGGTTGCCGTTACGTCAACCTTTTCCATCGTCCGCCGGAAAAGGCAGCGCCGCGCCGTCGCGCAGCACGGCACGGATCGGGGGCGTGTAATGCTCCCCGTCGCCCGGGTGACGGTCGCCCTCGTGCAGGGCCACCGGCGCGTGCAGGCGGAAGGGCGCGCGCCCGCCCTTGCGCGCCCGTAGCAGGACCAGCTGCGCGGGCCGTCCCGCGCGCGGCGCGAGCGGCAGGACCTCGACGCTTCCCAGGCGGCCGGCCAGGGCGGACAGGATATCGGGCAGCCGCTCCGCGCGGTGGATCAGCGTGAGGCGGCCGCGCGGACGCAGCCGCCGCGCCGCGGCCGCGATCCATGCCTCGAGCGGCACGCCCTCGCCCAGCGCGGTCTCGCGGCCGGTGTCGGCCGCCGGAACCGACGCGCCCCGCGGGAACCATGGCGGGTTGGCGATGACGTGATCGAAGAGCCGGGCCCGAAGCGTCGCGGGCACCGCCGCGACGTCGCCCCCGATCACCTCGAACGGAATGCCGTTCTGCGCGCCATTCTCGAGGGCGAGCGCGGCATAGGCCGGCTGAAGCTCCAGCCCCGTCAGCGACAGCCCCGCGACCCGCGTCCCGAGGCAGAGGGAGGCCACGCCCACCCCGCACCCGAGCTCGAGCACATGTTCGCCCGCACGGGCCGGGACGGCGGCGGCCAGAAGCACCGGATCCAGCCCGGCGCGATAGCCCCGCGCGGGTTGCCGGATCGTGAGCCGGCCGCCCAGGAACGCGTCCTGCGTCGTCTGCGCGTCGGCCTCAGCCATCCAGCGGCACGTCCGCATCCCGCAGGAGCGCGCGCGCGACGAAAAGATCCTCCTGTCGCACCATGATCCGGCGCGGCAGGATGCCGATGGAGCCTTCGAGCACGCTCATGTTTACGTCCAACTCGAAGAACTCTATATCCTCGCCCCTGAGAAGCGCCTGCACGTAAGCGATGAGCGCCAGGTCGTTGGTGCGGATAAGCTCTCTCATGGGACGCAGATAAGGACGGGGCCGCGCCGATGTCGAGCCTTGTTACGGGGGTGTGATGAGCCTGGACAGCACCGCGCGAAAGCCTCAGGACCGGCTCGCCGCCCTGCTTGCGGAAGATCTCGACCGGGTCAACACGCTGATCCGCGAGCGGATGGCCTCGCGCCACGCGCCGCGCATCCCGGAGGTGACAGCCCACCTGGTGGAAGCCGGCGGCAAGCGGCTGCGCCCGATGCTGGTGCTCGCCGCCGCGCGGCTGTGCGGCTACACGGGCGCGCACCACCTGCGGCTTGCTGCCACGGTGGAGTTCATCCACACCGCGACGCTGCTGCACGACGACGTGGTCGACGAAAGCCGCCAGCGCCGCGGCCGGCCCACCGCCAACCTGCTCTGGGACAACAAGTCCTCTGTGCTGGTGGGCGATTACCTGTTCGCGCGGGCGTTCCAGCTGATGGTGGAAACCGGCTCGCTCGAGGTGCTCGACATCCTGTCAAACGCCGCGGCCACCATCGCCGAGGGCGAGGTGCTGCAGCTTCAGGCGGCGCGGAACCTGGCCACCACCGAGGAGACCTATCTCCAGGTCGTCCGCGGCAAGACCGCCGCGCTCTTCTCGGCGGCGACCGAGGCGGGCGGGGTGATCGCGGACGCACCCGAGGACGTGCGGCGCGCGCTTTTCGCCTACGGAGACGCGCTGGGCATCGCCTTCCAGATCGCCGACGATCTTCTCGATTTTCGCGGCGACGCCACGGCGACCGGCAAGAACGTGGGCGACGACTTCCGCGAGCGGAAGCTGACGCTGCCGATCATCAAGGCCGTCGCCCGGGCCGACGCCGAGGAGCGCGCCTTCTGGACCCGCGTGATCGAGACGGGCGACCAGCGCGACGGCGATCTCGACCACGCGCTCGAGCTCATGGACCGCCACGGCACGCTCGCCGCCACCCGCGACGAGGCGATGGCATGGGCCGCGCGTGCCCGGGAGGCGCTGGGTGCAGTGCCGCCGCACGAATTCCGCGACATTCTGGGCGAAATTTCGGACTACGTCGTCGCCCGCCTTTCCTGACCGGGCGCCGGAGACCACGCGCGGCAGGCTTCGTCCCTTCTGCGACCTTGCGAAACCCCGGCGCGGCGGCAACACTGCCGCGAGCCGCCCAAACGCCGGAGAGTCGATGGCTCTGCCCCTGATCCGCCTGACGATCTTGCGCGTCCTCGTCCTCGGGGCCGCGCTCGCCTTCGCGTCCGCGGCGCAGGCGCTGGATTTCCGGCTGGCCCTGCCCCCCAACGCCGAAGATCTGAGGGGCTCGATCCGCGGCGCGATGCTGTCCGCGACCGCCGCCGAGGACCCGGACGCCGCGCCGCAAGACATCATCGCCGCAGCGCAGGCGGATTACCGCCGCATCATGTCGGCGCTCTACGAGGAGGGGTATTTCGGGCCGGAGGTCTCCATCCGCATCGACGGGCGCGAGGCGGCGACGCTGTCGCCCTTCGAGGCGCCCGCCCGGATCGCCACCCTCGAGGTCGAGGTGACGCCGGGGCCGCGCTTCCGCTTCGGACGGGCCGAGATCGCCCCCCTGCCGCCCGGCGTCTCGCCGCGGGAAAGCTTTCGCACCGGCGAGCGCGCGCGCCTTTCGGTCATGCGGGGAGCCGCGCGCGGCGGAATCACCGCGTGGCGCGATATCGGCCACGCCAAGGCGGAACTGTCCGAGCAGCGGATCGTCGCCATGCAGCCCGAAAGGCGGCTGAACGCGGATCTTCGCCTTGCCCCGGGCCCGCGGCTGCGGTTCGGGCGGCTTCTTGTGTCCGGGGCGGAGACCGTTTCGGCAAAGCGCATCCGCAAGATCGCGGGCCTGCCCGAGGGCTCGGTCTTCGACCCCGAGGATCTGGACCGCGCGGTCGCGCGGCTGCGCCGCACCGGGACCTTCAGCTCCGTCGCCGTCACCGAGGCGGACACGCCCTCGCCCGACGGCACGCTGGACGTCACCGTGCAGCTTCAGGAAAACCCGCCGCGCCGGTTCGGGTTCGGCGCCGAGCTGTCCAGCGAGGAAGGCGGCACCGTCTCGGCCTACTGGCTGCACCGCAACCTTCTGGGCGGCGCCGAGCGGTTCCGCGTCGGCGCGGAAATCTCGGGCATCGGCACCGGGACCAAGGATGACGGGGAGGACTACCTCGTCGAATTCCGCTTTCGCCGCCCCGCGGTGATCGACAGCGACACCGACTTCTTCGCGGGCGCGGGGTTCGAGGTCATCGACGACCCGCTCTTCGAAAGCGACAAGGGCCAGATCCTCGCCGGACTGATCCACACCTTCGGCGACGAGTTCGAGGCGTCGGCGTCGCTTGGCTATCGCTACGCCTCCACGCGGGACGATCTCGGATCGCGGGACTTTTCGCAGATCATCCTGCCCGTGACGGCGAAGCTCGACCGGCGCGACGACTTCCTGGACCCAGCGCGGGGCTATTACCTGAACGTCGAGACGATGCCCTTCGCCGGGCTGAACGGCACCGAATCGGGCCTGCGCCTGACCGCCGACGCCCGCGCCTATCGCGCGCTCGGTGAGGACGATCGGGTGGTGCTGGCCGGGCGTCTTCAGTTCGGCTCCGTCATGGGGCCCGACATCACCGAGGTGATGCCCGAGGACCTGTTCTACCTCGGCGGCGGCGGAACGGTGCGGGGCCAGGATTACCAGTCGCTCGGCGTCACGCTGCCCGGCGGCGAGGAGGTGGGCGGCCGCTCGTTCCTCGCGCTGTCGGCGGAGGTGCGCGCCAAGCTGCGCGGCGCCTTCGGCGTGGTGGGGTTCTACGATCTCGGCTATGTCAGCGACGAAAGCTTTCCGGACGGCGGCAGCGCCAACCAGGCCGGCGCCGGGATCGGGCTGCGCTACAACACCGGCATCGGCCCCATCCGGGTGGATCTCGCGGTGCCCACCACGGGACCCAAGGCCGGCGAGGACATCTTCTTCTACATCGGGATCGGACAGGCGTTTTGAGACTGCTGCGCGTTCTTCTCGTCGCCTGCACGGCGGCGCTCTCTCCCCTGGCCGGGGCCGCCCAGGACGCCGATGACGACAAGGGCGTGCTCACGCGGTTCCTGCAGGACTCGCTTTCCGGGGCCGGGCGGACGGTCGATGTGCAGGGCTTCCGGGGCGCCTTGTCGAGCAAGGCCACCATCGAGCGGCTGACGATCGCCGACGACGAGGGCGTCTGGCTCTCGATGGAAGGCATCGTGCTCGACTGGAACCGCGCGCAGGTCCTGCGCGGGCGGATCTCGGTCAACGAGTTCGCGGCCGAGCGGATCGAGGTGTCGCGCCCGCCCGTGCCGCCCGAGGGCGTGGCCGCGCTGCCGAAACCGGAGGCCGAACCCTTCAGCCTGCCGCAGCTTCCCGTCTCCGTGGATATCCGCCGGATCGCGGCCCCCGAGGTTGATCTCGGGCGTTCGGTGCTGGGGCAGGCCGCGGTGCTGTCGCTCACCGGTTCCGCCCGGTTGGCCGAGGGGGGCGGCTCGGCCGATATCGACCTCGCCGCGCAGCGCACGGACGACGCGGCGGGGCTGTTCCGCTTCGCCGCGAATTACGACGCCGCCGAGGAGACCGCGCGCATCGACCTGATCCTGCAAGAAGGGCCCGGCGGCATTGCCGCGAAGGCGCTCGATCTGCCCGGCGCGCCCTCTCTCGAGATGCGCGTGCAGGGCGAGGGCGCGACGCGGGATCTCGTCACCCGGATCGCGCTGGCCACCGACGGCACGCCGCGCCTGACCGGCACGGTCACGCTGCTGGGCGCCGCCGAGGACACCGACGACACCGACTGGCGCGTGCTTGCCGATCTGGGCGGCGACGTGACGCCGCTTTTCGCGCCGGAACTGGGCAGCTTCTTCGGCCGGGAGGTCCGTTTCTCGGCAGAGGTCGCGCGCTCCACGGGCGGGGAAACCCGCGTGAACGACCTCGCCCTTTCGTCGCGCGCGCTTCGGCTGCACGGGGATGTCACGCTGAACGCGTCGGGCTGGCCGCGCCTCATGGCGATCACGCTCCGCATCGCCGACCCCGAGGGCGATGGCCCGGTGACGCTGCCGGTGGCGGGCGGCGACACGCGCCTGCGCCGCGCCATCGTCGCGATCAACTACGACGAAGCCGCGGGCGAGATGTGGACGGGCTCGGCAAGCCTTCTGGGCCTCGACACGCCGGAGCTTCAGGCGGAGGCGATGCGCCTGCGGGGCGGCGGCATCATCTCCCCGGGGGGCGCCGGCCGGGCGACCGCCGAGATGCAACTCGACGCCGAGGGGCTCGACCCCGCGGATGCGGCACTGGCCGAGGCGCTCGGCCGCGCGCTGTCCGGCACCGTCGCGCTCGACTACGTCCCCGGCCAGCCGCTGCGGCTCGACGCCTTCGACCTCGCCGGAGAGGATTACGGGGTCGTGGGCAGCGCAAGCTTCGCGGGGCTCGAGACGGGGCTCGAATCCGATTTCGACGTGCGGCTTCGCGCCTGGGATCTGGGCCGCTTCGGCAGCCTCGCCGGGACCGAGCTCGGCGGCGCCGCCGAGGTCGTGCTGGACGGGCGCGTGGCCCCGCTGTCGGGCGCCTTCGACCTCGAGGTCACAGGTACCGGAGACGACCTCGATCCGGGCGATCCGCTCGGCAAGCGTCTGCTGGCCGGGCGCAGCGACCTGGAGATCGCCGTGCTGCGCGACGAGACCGGCGTGCAACTCCGGACCCTGAATGTCAGGTCGCGGGGCCTCGTCCTCGCGGCCGACGGAACCGTGTCGAGCGGCACGAGCCGGCTGGGATACAGCGGCCGGATCACCGATCTGGGCCTGCTGTCGCCGACCGGCGACGGGCGCGGCGACGCGCGGATCACGGGCAGCGTGACCCTCGCGGGCACGCGGCTTCTGGGGCTCACCGCGTCGGGACGGCTCGCTGCGGAGAACGGGCCGGCGATCCTGCCCCTCGGGGAGGAGCGGCTCGTGACCCGCGGCGCCGAACTTCAGGCCACCTTCAACGCCGAGACCGGCCAGGACTGGAGCCTGCGCACCGAACTTGTGGAGCCAAGCGCGGCCGGGGCGTCGGCGGAAACGCTGAGCCTCGACGCGCGCGGCACCTTCGCCCAACCCGAAAGCGGCGGCGCGCCCGACCGGGTGACCGCCGACATCTCGGCCTCCGCGACGGGCCTTTTGACCGACGACGCCGCGCTTTCGCAGGCGCTCGGACGCGAGGTCGCGCTTGAGGGGCGCGTCGACTACACCCGCGACGGCCCGGCGATCCTCTCGGGCCTGCGCCTCGACGCGGGCGGGGTGCGGCTTTCGGGCTCCGGCGAGGTCGCGGCACCGGTCCGGGACCTCGCCGCGCGGTTCGAGGCCGAGCTGTCCGCCGCGAGCCTCGCGCGCTTCTCGGGGCTTCTCGGCCGGCCGATCCGCGGCGCCGCCGATCTGCGGCTCGCCGGCAGCGCGGACCCGGCAGAGGGCACCTTCGACGTCACCGCCGACGGCCGCGTCGCGAACCTCTCGCTTGGCGACGCGGCGCTCGACGGGCTGATCGGAGGCTCCAGCACGCTGGCGCTCGAGGCGCGGCGCAACGCGGCCGGGCGGCTTCTGGTTCCGCGCCTGTCCTTCGACGGGGCGAACGTCACGGCGCGGGCCGATGGCGACCTGCAGGCGGTGAGCTATTCGCTGCGCGTCGCGGATCTGGGCCGCGTCGTGGCCGACCTGCCCGGCCCGGCGACGGTGCAGGGCACGGCGCGCGCGGAAGCGGCAGGCTGGCGTGTCGCGGCCGACGCGACCGGTCCCGGCGGGATCGCCGCCACGGTCGCCGGGCTGGTGGCCGACAGCGGGCGGCTCGACCTGACCGCCCGCGGCAGCGCGCCCCTGGCGCTGGCCAACACGGCGCTAGCGCCACGGCGCATCTCGGGCACCGCCCGCTTCGACCTGGCCATCGCCGGCCCGCCGGGCCTGGACGCGGTTTCGGGCACGGTCTCGACCAGCGGCGCGCGTTTCACCGATCCCTCCGCCCTCGGCGTGATCGAGGATATCGACACGACGATCACCTTGCGGAACGCACGCGCCGAGATCGCGGCACGCGCCCGGCCCGCCGCCGGGGGGCGCGTCACGGTCTCGGGACCGGTCGCAATTTCGCCGCCCTTCGCCGCGGATCTCGCCCTCGCGCTGGAACGCGCCGTGCTGCGCGATCCGGGGCTCTATAGCACAAGGGCCAACGGCCGCATCACCGTCGCGGGCCCTCTTGCCGGCGGGGCGCGCATCGCCGGGCGGATCGCGCTCGCAGACACGGAGCTGCGCGTGCCCTCCTCGGGCGTGACCCTGCTGGGCGAGATCCCCCCGATCGAGCATGTCGCGCCCTCGCCTGCGGTCCGCCGCACGCTGAGCTACGCGGGACTGCTCGAGACGGGCGGGAACGGGCAGGACGCGCCGGCCGGGCGTCGCGCGGCGCCATTCGAGCTCGACCTGACCATTTCTTCGCCGGCGCGCATCTTCATCCGGGGCCGCGGCCTCGACGCCGAGTTCGGCGGCGAGCTGCGCCTGCTCGGCACCTCGGACACCCTCATCCCCGAGGGCGGTTTCGACCTCATCCGCGGGCGGCTCGACCTGCTCGGCCAGCGATTCGCGCTGACGGACGGCGAGGTGCGGCTTCAGGGCGGGCTGGACCCGTGGGTGCGGCTGGTGGCGGAGACCGAGGCCGACGGCCTCGCGATCGCGATCGAGGTCGTGGGCGAGGTGTCGGAGCCCGAATTCCGCTTCACCTCCACCCCGGACCTGCCGGAGGACGAGGTGCTGGCGAAGCTGCTTTTCGGGCGCAGCCTTTCCGAGCTTTCACCGTTCCAGGCGATCCAGCTGGCCAGCGCCGTCTCGGAGCTGACGGGCGGCGGTCCGGGGCTCGTCTCGGGGCTGCGCGAGGGCGCGGGCCTCGACGATCTCGACGTCAGCCAGACCGACGAGGGCACCACCGCCGTGCGCGCCGGCAAGTATATCAGCGAGAACATCTACACCGACGTGGTGGTGGAGAGCGACGGCACCACGGAACTCAACCTCAACCTCGACATCACCCGCAGCCTCACCGTCCGCGGCGGCGCGGACAACGAGGGCAGTTCCAGCCTCGGCATCTTCTTCGAGCGCGACTACTGACCCGTTCCGGTCAGGCGCCGCGCACCGCGGCGATCATCCGGTGCACGTTCTCGGGATCGGCGTCCGGCGTGATGCCGTGGCCGAGGTTGAAGATGTGCGGCCCGCCCCGGAACGCTTCGACGATGCGGCGCGTCTCGCGCTCCAGCGCCTCCCCGCCGGTGACGAGGTGGGACGGATCGAGGTTGCCCTGCACGCAACCCTCCGGCTGCACCTCGCGCGCGGCCCAGTCGGGATCCACGCCCTGGTCGAGCGCCACGCAATCCACCCCGGTCGCCTTCGCGAAGCCCACGTAGCGCTCGCCCGCGCCGCGCGGGAACCCGATCACGGGCAGGCCCGGATACCGCGCCTTGAGCGCCGCGGTGATCTTGCGGCACGGCTCCAGCGCGTAGGTGTCGAAATCCTCGCCGGAAAGCGATCCCGCCCAGCTGTCGAAGATCTTCACCACCTCGGCCCCGGCCTCGACCTGCGCGGCGAGATACTCGATGGTCCCGTCCGTCAGCCGGTCGATGAGCCGCCGGAAAAGTGCCGGGTTCTCGTTCTTGAGCGCGTGGGCGGGGCCCTGGTCCGGCGTGCCGCGCCCGGCGACCATGTAGGTCGCTACGGTCCAGGGCGCGCCGGCGAAACCGATGAGCGTGGTCTCGGCGGGCAGCTCGCGCGACAGGATGCGCACCGTCTCGTAGACCGGGTTCAGCGTCTCGTGCACCGCCTCGGCCGGCTTGAGCGCGTCGAACTCCGCCTCGGTGGTCAGCGTGGAAAGCCGCGGTCCCTCGCCGGTCACGAACCACAGATCGGCGCCCAGCGCCTGCGGCAAGAGCAGGATGTCGGCGAAAAGGATCGACGCGTCGAACCCGTAGCGCCGGATCGGCTGCAGCGTCACCTCGGCCGCGAGCTCGGGGTTGTAGCACAACGACAGGAAATCGCCCGCCTTGGCCCGCGTTTCGCGGTATTCGGGCAGGTAGCGCCCCGCCTGCCGCATCATCCAGATCGGCGGCACCGGCTGCGCCTCTCCGGCGAGCGACTTCAGGATCGTCTTGGTCTCCGACATTTCCACCCTTTCGACAATGGTTCCCGCAATGCCTCCCCGCCGGGAAGGGGGTTGTCAAGCCGACAGGCGCTTGTCAGCCGCGCCTGACAGACTTAGACGGAGGACATGAGCATCGACCTTCCCTCCCCCGCCCGACCGCTGAAGATCGGCACCCGTGGCTCGCCGCTTGCCGTCGCGCAGGCGCACGAGACCCGCGGCCGCCTCGCCGCCGCCTTCGACCTGCCCGAGGACGCCTTCGAGATCGTCGTGATCAAGACGACGGGCGACCGCGTCCTCGACCGCCCGCTGAAGGAGATCGGCGGCAAGGGCCTGTTCACCCGCGAGATCGAGGAGGCGCTCCTTTCGGGCGAGATTGACCTCGCGGTGCATTCGATGAAGGACATGCCGGTGGCGCAGCCCGCGGGCCTCGCCCTCGACACCTACCTGCCGCGCGAGGACATGCGCGACGCCTTCGTGAGCCATGCCCACGCGGCGCTCGCCGATCTTCCCGCCGGCACGGTCGTGGGCACCTCGTCGCTGCGCCGCCGCGCGCAGCTTCTGTGGCGCCGGCCCGAGCTTCGGGTGGTGGAGTTCCGCGGCAACGTGCAGACGCGGCTGAAGAAGCTCGAGGACGGCGTGGCCGCCGCCACCTTCCTCGCGATGGCGGGGCTCAACCGTCTCGGCATGGCGCATGTGTCGCGCGGGCCGATCGCCCCCGAGGACATGCTTCCCGCCGTGGCGCAGGGCGCGATCGGGATCGAGCGGCGCGCCGACGACGGCCGCGCCGCCGCCATGCTCGAAGCGATCCACGATGTCGAGACCGCCAAGCGCCTCGCCGCGGAACGCGCGTTCCTGGCCCGGCTCGACGGCTCCTGCGAGACGCCGATCGCGGGCCTTGCCGAACTCGACGGCGGCACGCTCCGGCTGCGCGGCGAGATCCTGCGCCCCGATGGCTCGGAATGCCTTTCGGACGAGGCCAGCGCCCCTGTCGAGGACGGCGCCGCGCTTGGCGAGGAGATGGGCGCGAAACTGCTTGGCCAGGCGGGTCCGGGCTTCTTCGACTGGCGCACCGCCTGACGGCGCGCCCCGGGGCGCTCAGGGCAGCAGTTTTCCGGGATTCATGACCCCCGCCGGGTCGAGCGCGGCCTTGATCGCGCGCATCGCGTGAAGCGCGCCGCGGTCCTTCCGCCGCGTCATGGAAGGCCGCTTGGTCATGCCGATCCCGTGCTCGGCGGAAAAGCTGCCGCCGAGGGCCAGAACCACGTCCTCCACCGCGTCCATCACCGCGTCGGCAAGCTCCGCATCTTCGTTGCCCAGCCGCACCGCGTAATGCAGGTTCCCGTCGCCGAGATGGCCCACGACAAGGGGCACGGCGGCGGGATCGAGCGCGGCCACCCGCGCGCCGGCCCGGTCGAGGAACGCCGCGACCCGGTCGAGCGGCACGGCGATATCGTTGTTGACGACACGGCCCTCGGCCAGACAGACCTCGGCCGCGGCCTCCCGGCGTGCCCACATCTCGGCCCGCTCTGCCTCCGAGCGCGCCACCACCGCGTCGGCCACGTCTCCGGCCTCGAGGCCGCGGGCCAGCACCGTTTCCAGCTGCGCGGCGACCGGAACCGCGCCGTCCGGCCCCGGAACGGCGTCTCGCGGCGCGGTGGCGGCCAGCTCCACCAGAACGTTCACCGGGTGCGCGTCGTCGAAGGGCGGACGCGCGCCGGGCGTCCGGGCAAGATATTCCTCGAGGTAGCGGCGCGGCATGTATTCGAAGGCCTCGACCGCGCCGCCCGTCTCGTCCTGAAGCCGGTTGAGCAGCGCAAGCGCGCCGTCGAGGGCGGGCAGCGCCACCATCGCCGTCGCCCGCGCGCGCGGCGCGGGGAAAAGCCGCACCACCGCCGCCGTGATGACGCCCAGCGTGCCCTCGGCGCCGATCATCAGGTGGCGCAGGTCGTAGCCCGAATTGTCCTTCCGCAGCGCGCGCATCAGGTCCACCACCTCTCCGGTCGGCAGCACCGCCTCGAGACCGAGGCAGAGATCGCGCGCGTTGCCGTAGCGCAGCACGTTGGCTCCGCCGGCGTTCGTGGAGAGCGCGCCGCCCAGCATGGCAGAACCGCGCGCCCCGAAGCTCAGCGGAAAGACGAGATCCTCGTCCTCGGCCGCGCGCTGAAGCGTCTCGATCACCACGCCCGCCTCGACCACGGCGACCCGCGCCCGCGGATTGATCTCCCGGATGCGGTTCATCCGGGCGAGCGAGAGCAGGATCGCGCCGTCGGCGCCCCCCGTGCCGCCCGCGAGCCCGGTGTTGCCCGAGACCGGCACGACCGGCGTGCGGTTGCGGGTGGCGAGCCGCAGGATCGCCGCGACCTGGGCCGTCGATCCCGGCCGCGCCACCGCCAGCGGGGCAGACCGGTAACGCCCGGTCCAATCATGCGCGAAAGGCCGCGCGTCGTCGCCCGTCAGCACATGGCCGTCGCCCACGATCGCCTTGAGTTCCGACAGGATGGTCATGGCGTCCCCCTTGCGGCCCTTCTCGCGCGCGGCCGCCCGCGGTGCAAGCGCCGGGCCCTTGGGGAACGTAGAGGGATGCGCACCCCGTCCCCTGTGGCACGCGCCGGGCGGTTCCTGCGCGCGCGCCGTGGACGATGGCGCCGCTCAGGCCACGAGCTTCTCGGCGCGGCGCAGGTCCACGCTGACGAGTTGGCTCACGCCCTGTTCCACCATCGTCACCCCGAAAAGCCGGTCCATCCGCGCCATGGTCACCGCGTGGTGAGTGATGATGAGAAACCGCGTCTCGGTCTGGCGCACCATCTCGTCCAGCAGGTCGCAGAACCGCGTCACGTTGGCGTCGTCGAGCGGCGCGTCGACCTCGTCGAGCACGCAGATCGGAGCGGGATTGGCGAGGAAGACCGCGAAGATGAGCGCGAGCGCGGTCAGGGTCTGCTCGCCGCCCGAGAGCAGCGAGAGGGTGGACAGCTTCTTGCCCGGCGGCTGGCACATGATCTCGAGCCCGGCATCGAGCGGGTCGTCGGATTCGACCATGACGAGCCGTGCCTCGCCGCCGCCGAAGAGATGGGTGAAAAGCAGCGTGAAGTTGGCGTTCACCTGTTCGAAGGCCGTGAGCAGCCGCTCGCGCCCCTCGCGGTTCAGGCTCGCGATCCCGTTGCGCAGCGCGCGCACCGCCTCTTCCAGATCGGCCTTCTCGCGCACGAGTTCGTCATGCTCGGCCTGCACCTCGCGCGCGTCCTCCTCGGCGCGCAGGTTCACCGCACCCAGCGCGTCGCGCTGGCGTTTGAGCCGCCCGATCTCCGTCTCCAGCGCATCGGCGGCGGGCATGGCGTCGGGGTCCGCGCCAAGGCGTTCAAGAAGCGCGCCTGGCGTCGTCTCCTGCTCCTCGGCGATCCGTTCGGCGGCGGCGGTCACGGTTTCGGCGGCCGCCTCCGCGCGGGCCTCGGCGGAGGCGCGCGCCTCCCGCGCGGCGCCGGCGAGGCGCTCGGCCTCGCGTTCGGCCTGCACCGCCTCGCGCAGGCGGCCTTCGGCGGCCGAAAGCGCATCGGCGGCCGCCGTGCGCCGCGCCTCGGCCTCGGTGATGGACCGGGCCAGTTCCTCTCGCCGGGCCGCCACGGCGGCGGGGCGGTCGCGCGCGCCGGCGAGCTCGGCTTCCGCCTCGGCCCGGCGCTCGGTCAGTTCGGCGCTGCGCGCTTCCGCGGTCTCGAGCCGGTGGCGCCAGCCGGAAAGGTCCTTGCGCACGGTTTGCGCGCGGGCGGTGCGCGCCTCACCCTCGCGCTTGAGCTGGTCGTGCGCGCCCCGTGCGGCGAGGCTCGCGCGGCGCGCGTCCTCCACGTCCTGCTTGGCGGCCTCGGCCCGGGCGCGGGCCGCGTCGAGATCCTCGAGCTCGGCGAGCGCGGTCTCGGCCTCGGCAAGGCGGGCGCGCGCGCTCTCGGCCTCCTCCCCGTGGCGTTCGGCGGCCATCGTCAGGCTTTCGAGCTTGCCCTCGGAAAGGTTCCGCTCGGCCTCCGCGCGGCTCATGGCGCGGGCCGCCTCGGCCGCGGCCGCGTCGGCATCGCGGCGCGCGTCCCGCGCAGCCCGGTCGGCGGCGGTCAGTTCCTTCAGTTGCGCCGTCAGGCGCTCATGGGCGAGCTGGGTGCCATCCGCGCGGGCGTCGGCGCGCGCCTTGTCCTGCTTGAGTTCCTCCAGCCGGTTGAGCTGCTGAAGACGCAGCGCGGCGGCGGTGGGGGCATCCTCGGCGCGGGCGCGGAAGCCGTCCCAGCGCCACAGATCGCCCTCGGGGCTGACGAGACGCTGGCCCGGCCGCAGAAGCGGCTGAAGGCGCTCGGCGTCCTCCGGCGTGGCGAGGCCGATCTGCGCCATGCGGCGCGAAAGCACGTCGGGCACCGAGACATGGTGGCTGAGGGGCGTCACGCCGTCGGGCAGCGGCTGCGCCGCGTCGTAGGGCGGCATCGCGACCCAGCCGGAGCCGCCATCCTGCACTTCAGCGGCGCGAAGATCGTCGGCGAGCGCGGCCCCGAGCGCGCGCTCGAAGCCCTGCTCCACCTGGAGCCGGTCGAGGATCTGGCCGCCTTCCGCGGTGTCGCGCGCCACCAGCCGGGCTAGCGCCGTGATCTCCGCCTCGAGTGCGGCCACCTCGCCCTCCGCGGCGCTGCGCTCGGCGCGGGCATCGGCCTCCTTCGACGCGGCCTCGGCGCGCGCCTCGTCCGCGCGGGCCAGCGCCGTCTCGGCACGCTCCGCCGCGGCGGTCGCCGCCCGCGCCTCGGCCTCGGCCGTCTCGAGGCCACGCGCCGCGCGCGCCAGCCTGTCCTCGTGCAGCGCGGCTTCCTCGGCGGCGGAAGCCGCGGCCGCCTCGCTGCGTTCGGCGGTCTTGCGCGCGTCCTCCACCGCCCGGGTCGCCGAGTGATGCCGGGCCGAAAGCCGCGCCACGGCCTCGGACAGATCCTCGAGCGCCGCCTCGCGGTCGCGCAGCGCCTCCGCTGCCGCCGACGCCGCGGCGGCGGCCTCCTCCAGCCGGCTTTCGTGCCCTTCCCCGGCGCGGGCGAGCTCGGAGGCTTCCCATTCAAGCTGGGCGATGGTCTCGCCCGCATCGCGGTTGAGCCCCGCCTCGCGGTCGATGTCGCGGGCAAGCTGCGCGATCCGCGCGGTGAGCGTTTCGACAGCGGCGCGCGCGCGGCGTTCCTCCTCGGCGATCTGGTCACGCTCCACGACAAGGCGTTGCAGCACGGCGGCCGCGATCGCCTCTTCCTCGCGCAGCGGCGGCAACGCGGCGTCGGCCGCCTCCCGCGCGGCAGCGGCCTGGCGCGCCCCGGCCTCGGCGCGGGCGGCCTCGGCCACGCGCGTGCGCAGCGCCTCGGCCGTGGCCTTGCGTGCTTCATCCGCGTCACGCCAGCGCCGGTAGAGCAGCAGCCCCTCGGCCTGCCGGAGCTCGGCGCCGAGCGCGCGGTACCGCGCCGCCTGTTTCGCCTGCCGGGCGAGCTGCGAAAGCTGCCCCGCCAGCTGCTCCACCACGTCGTCGACGCGCGCGAGGTTCGCCTCGGTCGCGCGCAGCTTCAGTTCCGCCTCGTGGCGACGCTGGTAGAGGCCGGAAATGCCGGCCGCCTCCTCGAGAACGCGCCGCCGGTTCTGCGGCTTGGCGTTGATCAGTTCCGAGATCTGGCCCTGCCGGACCAGTGCGGGCGAGTGCGCGCCGGTGGAGGCATCGGCGAAGAGCATCTGCACGTCGCGCGCGCGCACCTCGCGCGCGTTGGCCTTGTAGGCGGAGCCCACGTCGCGCGTGATGCGGCGGGTGATCTCGAGCAGGTCGCTGTCGTTGAAGCCCGCCGGCGCCAGACGTTCCGAATTGTCGAGTTGCAGGCTGACCTCGGCGAAGTTGCGCGGCGTGCGCGAGGCGGTGCCGGCGAAGATCACGTCTTCCATGCCGCCCCCGCGCATGGCGGTCGGCCGGTTCTCGCCCATCACCCAGCGCAGCGCTTCCAGCAGATTGGACTTGCCGCAGCCGTTGGGGCCGACGACGCCCGTGAGCCCCTCGGCGATGACGAGTTCCGTGGGATCCACGAAACTCTTGAAGCCGGACAGTCTGAGGCGGTTGAAGCGCAAGGGCGGGGAGCCTCCGGTGATTCAGCGCGTAGCGTCATTCTGCGGGGCGTCGGGCGGCCCTGTCAATGCAGGACCCCGCATCTGGGGATGCAACCCTGAGATTTCCACAAGATGTTGAAGCGGCCCGCCCAACTCATGCAGCCGCTTGACCGTCCGCGCCATCTGAGCAAACTGGCGCCTCCGGCCAAGCGAGGGAGAAGCCATGACCGTCATCGTGGAACCCGGCGACCCGCGGACGCCAGAGGTGCGGTCCCTTATCGAAGAGGGTCATGCGCTCATGGCGCGTCTCTTCCCGGCGGAGCACAATCATCACCTGGGCGTCGAGGAACTGCGCGGGCCGGACATTCGATTTTTCGTCGCGCGCGAGTGGGATACGACGCTTGGATGTGCCGCGCTTGCGCAACGTCAAGGCTACGGCGAAGTGAAAGCGATGTTCACCGCACCCTTCGTGCGCCGCCAGGGCGTCGCGCGCCGCCTGCTCGACCGGCTGGAGCTCGAGGCGCGCCACCTCGACATGCCGTGCCTGCGGCTGGAGACCGGCGATGCGCTGACCGAGGCCATGGCGCTTTACGAAAGCGCGGGCTTCGTTCGGTGCGAGCCGTTCGGCGACTACGCGGCGAACGGCAGCAGCGTCTTCATGGAAAAGCCGCTGACCTAGCCGGCGCACGCCAGCGTGGCGTGGACGACGGACGGATCGCCGGTCAGCGCCTGCGGTTCGCAGCCGGTCGCACGGCGAATCGCAAGCGCCGCGGCGGGCCCGATCTCGCCATAGCTCGGGAAGACGGCGGCGTTGAGGCGAATCGCTTCCGCACGGTCGCCGCGCACGCGCACGTCGAAGACATGCCCGCCGGCCGCCACGCGTTCCGCGGGCTGTCCCATGAAGCCCCGCCCCGGCGTGTCGCAGGCCGCGGCCAGGCAAAGGGCCGCGCAGGAAATCGATCTTATCAGCATCGGCGCGATCAGAGCGACAAATGGTTAACGCAGCGTTACTGCCAAGGGGTCGACGCGACCATTTACATTCCGAAATCCGGATGCATATTATATTCCAGTTCTGGAATACGTATGGGAGTTCACCAATGCCGGATCACGTCGCAAGACCTGCGGACAACTACTCTCCGCTCTATTTCCTCGCCTCACTGGGCGCGGGGGGCATTACCGTCACCTTCTTCATGTTCCTGATGTTCTGGGTGCCCCATCCGGGACAGCCCGTTCCGGTCTTCGGCGACATCGCCACGGCCTTCGCGAACGGTGGCCTTGCCATGCAGACCGCCATCGTCGCCGCGCTGTCGGGCATCGGGGCCTTCGCCTTCCTGAACCTGAAGTCGCTCGTCTGGAACCTGCGCGCCTTCGCCGCTTTCCGGCAGACCGAGGACTACGGGCGTCTGCGTGCCACGAATGCCGAGACGACGCTGCTGGCGATGCCGCTCGCCCTCGCCATGAGCATCAATGTGGGGTTCATCCTCGGCCTCGTCTTCGTTCCGGGGCTCTGGACCGTGGTGGAGTATCTCTTTCCCGCGGCGATGGTCGCCTTCCTGCTGGTGGGGGTGCTGGCGTTCCGCCAGATCGGCGATTTTCTCGGCCGCGTCCTCAGCGAGGGCGGCGTGTTCGACGTGACGGCCAACAACTCCTTCGCGCAGCTTCTGCCCGCCTTCGCGCTCTCCATGGTGGGGGTGGGGTTCGCCGCCCCGGCGGCGATGAGCGGCACGACCCTCACCGTCGGCACGAGCCTCGTGCTGTCCACTTTCTTCGGCGTGACCGCGGCGCTTTACGCAGCGATCGCCGCGATCATCGCCTTCAACTCGATGTTGCAGCATGGCACCGCCAAGGAGGCCGGCCCGACGCTCATGGTGGTGGTGCCGATCATGACGGTCCTCGGCATTCTCTTCCTGCGCCAGGAGCACGGGCTGCATACCGCCTTCGGAGCCGAGGAGAACCCGGGCGAGACGTTGGTGTTCCTCGCACGTCTCCTGACGGTCCAGATCGTGTTCTTCGCGCTCGGACTGGCCGTGCTGCTGCGCCAGGGCTACTTCGCAGACTTCGTGATCGGGCCTAGGACCTCGCCCGGTTCCTACGCGCTGGTCTGTCCGGCGGTGGCGCTTTCCGTGATGGGGCAGTTCTTCATCAACAAGGGCCTGGTCGGCGCCGGCGTCGTCACGCAGTTCTCTGCCGGGTACTGGGCGTTGACGGCCGTGGCACTCGTCGCGCAGGTGGTGGCGATCGCGCTCGTGCTCCGGCTCAACCGGCAGCATTTCACCCCCGCCGCACGGGCCGCCGTCCCGGCCGAATGACCGCCGTATCCACCAACTGAAAGGGCGCGCCCGGACGGCGCGCCCTTTTAGCCTTCGCTGCCCCGAAGCGGCGATCGTCCCGAAGCCGCATTGGCCCGAAGCCCCGGTCAGAGACTGGCCCCACGCCATGGTCGAGGGTGCGACAAGCATCCGGCGGCTGGAACCGCGAACCCAGGCGCGGCGGTGGCAAGCAGCAGCGCCTGCGGTCCCTGCGCGGCCGCCGCATCAGACGTCCATCCCGGTATCCTTGGGCCGGGCTCCGCGCAGCGGCGGGAGCCCGAGGTCCGCGACGGAAGGCCGCCGCGCACGTCATGCGGAGCGCGCGCGGCGACGCGTTGAACTTGCATCTCCACGGGTCGCCGAACCATAACTTGCTGGCGAAAACGCGAACGGCCCCAGCTGGACCGGGGCCGTCACATGCAGGTCTTTCCGGGCCGTGCCGAAAGGGTCAGTGAAGCTTCTGGCCCACTTCCTCGATGGAGGCGTCGATCAGCTCGTTGCCGCGCGCGGCGGTCATGCGCCCCGCGATCACGTCCCGCGCCACCGCGACAGCCATCTCCGCTGCGCGGTCGCGCACGTCGCGCACGGCGCGCGCCTCGGCCTGGCCGATCTGCTCTTCGGCGGCCTTCAAGCGGCGGGCGATCGAGGTCTCGAGATCCTTCTTCGCCTGCTCCGCGGCCAGCTCGGCCTCTTCGCGCGCATGCGCGACGATGCGATCGGATTGCTCCGCGACCTCGCGCTGCTTGCGCTCGTAGGAGGCCAGAAGCTTCTGCGCTTCCTCCCGGATCGACCGGGCCTCGTCAAGCTCGCTCTTGATTCCCTCGGCGCGCTTGTCGAGCATCCCGCTCAGCAGCGTCGGCACATTGAAGTAGACGAGGACGCCGATGAACACGAGGAACGAAATCAGGACCACGAAGTCAGTGTTCGCGAGCGAGAAGAACGGACCCTTCGCGGCGTGGGCCGGGCTGGCGGCAGCCAGCGTGGCGGCGAGAACGGTGAACTTCCGCATGGTCATGCCCCCTTGGCCCGGGCCGCGAGGGCCTTCTCGATTTCGGCGTCGTCGGCGTCCGCCCCGACCGCGGAGAGCACCGCGCCCACGGTGTCGCGCGCGACGTCCTGAACGCTCTGGGCCGCGTTCTCGCGGATTTCGGCGATGGCCTTCTCCGACTCCGCGGTCTTTTCCGCGATCTCGGCGTCGGCGCGACGTGTCGCGGCATCGACATCGGCCTGGATCTCTGCCTTCGCCTCGCCGATGATCTTCTGTGCCTCGGCCCGGGCGTCCGCGAGCGCCTTCTCGTAGGCCTTCTCGGCCTCGGCGGCCTTGGCCTTGAGGTCCTCGGCGGCAGCGAGATCGTTGGTGATGCTGCCCGAGCGCTCGGCGAGAACCGACGCGATGCGCGGCAGCGCGATCCGCGTCAGGATGTAGTAGATGGCGAGCAGCGTGACGACCAGCCAGAAGATCTGGTTGGGGAAGGTCGAGAAGTCGAGTTGCGGAAGCCCGGTCGCGCCGGCCTCCGCCCCGCCGTCCATGCCTTGCGCGCCTGCGCCTTCGGTATCGGTCGCCATTCGGCCCTCCGTCGGTGTCAAATCCTTGGGGGCGCGGCCTGCATCAAGCGGGCCGACGCCCCGTCCGTAAGGATCGTTCCCCGGATCAGACGGCGAACATCAGCAGAAGCGCGACGAGGAACGAGAAGATCCCCAGCGCTTCGGCGAAGGCGATGCCGATGAAGAGCGTGGCGGTCTGGCTTGCCGCAGCCGACGGGTTGCGCAGCGCACCCGAAAGGAAGTTGCCGGCCACGTGGCCCACACCGATCGCGGCCGCACCCGACCCGATGGCGGCGAGGCCTGCGCCGATGAACTGACCCATGTTTGCGATATCGCCTTCCATGTCGTTTCTCCTTACGGTTGGAAGATGGCTGATTAAGGGGTGTGCGGTTCGGCCCGGGCTTTCGCCCGGCCCGGATGTCTCAGTGGCTCGGATGCAGCGCATCCTTCAGATAGACACAGGTGAGGATCGTGAAGACGTAGGCCTGGATGAACGACACCAGCACCTCGAGGCCGTAGATGGCCGTCACGGCCAGGATCGAGATCGGCGCGATCGCCGCGACCTGGCTGAAGCCCGCGAACACCTTCAGAACCGCGTGGCCCGCCATCATGTTGCCGGCAAGACGGATGGAGTGGCTCACCGGGCGCACGAAATAGGAGATGAGCTCGATGATCGCGAGGACCGGCCGCAGCGGCAGCGGTGCCTCCTGCACCCAGAAAAGCCCGAGGAACTTCGTGCCGTTCTTGATGAAGCCGATCGCCGTCACGGTCAGGAAGACGGCCATGGCGAGCACGGCGGTCACCGCGATGTGGCTCGTCGTCGTGAAGGACATCGGGATCAGGCCGAGGAAATTGGCGAAGACGATGAACATGAACAGCGTCATGATGTACGGGAAGTACTTGAGACCGTCCTTCCCGGCCACGTCCTCGACCATCTTGTAGACGAACCCGTAGGCGAGTTCCGCCACGGACTGGCTGCGCGAGGGGATGATCGCGCGGCGCGATGTGCCGATCACGAGAAGCGCGGTCACGCCGACCACCGCGAGCGCCATCCAGAGCGTCGCGTTGGTGATGGTGTACCAGTGCACCGGCCCGTCCCCGAAAAGGGGCTTCACCAGGAACTGGTCCATCGGGTTGAACGCCAGCCCGCCGCCTTCGCCTGCCGCATCCGTCGCCACGCCTAGTCTCTCCCGTCCTCGTGCCCGCCAGCGCGGGTTTCCGCGTCCTTCTGGACTTCCCGCGCGCTTCTCAGCATCGTCTTGATGCCCGCCGCGAAGCCCAGCAACGTAAACGTCACCAGAAGCACGGGCAGGGTGCCAAAGAGGCTGTCCAGCCCGTACCCGATGCCGAACCCGATCCCGAGGCCCGCCACCAGCTCGATCACCATCCGCCACGCGAGCTGCGCCTGCGAATAATGCTCGTCCGCGCGGGGCTTGGGCTCCTGCGCCGCTTTCAGGACGGCCAGCCGCTTTTCAAGCTGCTCGAGTTGGCGCTTGTGGTCGGCGTCAGGCACCAAGGCTCCCCGCGGATCGTCGCGTAGGGTGCTACGCTGCAGCACAGCGCGAGTCAAGCACGGCCGTGCGACGGTCAAGTGGCTGTAATTCGTGAAGGAATTCAGGGCCTCGCAACGCCGGACAAGGTCAGGCGGCGCGCGGACGGGCCAGGACTCTCGTTCAACTGAACGGTTGAGTTTCCGGGCGCGACGGGCGAAGAGGCAGGATGATCGACAGACTCGATGCCGTCTTCGCCGCGCTCGCCGATCCCACGCGGCGGGCGATCCTCGCCATGCTGCTCGAGGATGACATGGCGGTGACCGATGTGGCCGAACCCTTCGAGATGTCGCTGGCCGCCATCTCGAAGCACCTCGCGATCCTCAGCCGCGCCGGTCTCATCAGCCAGGAGCGGCGCGGACGGGTCAAATGGTGCAAGCTGGAGCCCGACGCGCTTCGCGACGCGAGCGTGTGGATGCAGGGCTTCGGCCAGTTCGAGCCCGTCAACCTCGACGCCTTCGAGCGATTTCTCCGGCAGGAGCTGGGCGGCCGGGGGGCTTGCCCCGACCATCACGACTGACCCGCCACCCGGCGCGGCGCCTCCTCGTCCTTGAGAAGCAGCAGGAGCGCCGCCACGGTAAGCCCGAGCCCCGCCAGCACGAGCGGGCGGGGCGCGCCATTACCCAGCGCAAGCTCCCACACGAGCACCCAGGACGGCGTGAGATAGGTGTAGGCCATGACCTTTGCCGAGGGCAGCCGGAGCGTGGCGTATTGCAGCAGGACGAAGGTCGCCGCCGACGCGAAGATCGCGAGGTAGAGGATCGTCACCCAGACGATCGCGGGCAGCGCCGCCCAGCCCGTGGCCCGTATCTCGGGCCAGCCCCACAGCCCCAGAACGACCGTGCCGGCCACCAGCACGCCCAGGGTGAACACGGTGGGGGATTCCCCGCGGTTCAGCCGCCGCAGCATCGGCGTGTAGGCCGCATGAGCGAAGCAGCCCCAGAAATAGATGACCTCGCCCCGCCCCACGTCGAAACCGAGCAAGGTCTGCCAGTCCGCGCGGAAGATCACCCACAGCGCCCCCGCCGCACCGATGGCGAGCGCAAGCGCCATGCGCGGCGTCGTCACCTGGCGCAGGATCACCCAGCCCAGCCCCGCCGCCATCAGCGGGGTCAGCGTGAAGACCGCCGCGGCACTGACCGGCGGCGCGGTCTTCAGCCCCTCGAACATGAGCACGAAATAGGTCGCGAAGAGCGCGCCCAGCACGAGATAGCGCCAGGGCGCGGCGAGCGCCCGTCGCTCCGCCCGGCCGCCCAGCCAGACGACCGCGCCCATGACGAGCGCGGCGAGCGCGAAGCGCACCGCGGTGATCGCGGCGGGCGCGATCTCGTTCGCAACGAGCCCCCCGAGCGAGAAGGAACCCGCGACGAGCCCCGAGAAAAGCAGCATGGCGAAGTGTCCGCGCGCCGCCTCCGTCATGCGTCCTCGAGCCCCTTGGCATACGCCTTGAGCGCGCGGAGCAGCGCCTGGACCTTGCTGCTGCGATGCAGGTCCACGTGGGTGACGAGCCAGAGCGGCGCGGTCCACGCCTCGCGCGGGGGCGCGACCTCGGTCAGCTCGGGATGCGCCGCCACCGTCCAGGGCGGCAGGAACCCGATGCCCGCCCCGGCGAGCACGGCGGCCTCCAGCGCCCGGGGGTCGGGGCTTCGGAAGGCGACCTGCCCGCGCGGGATCTCGGCCTGCAGCCAGCGATCGAACGGGGCGCGGGGCATCTCGCCATCATGGCCGACGAACCGGTGCCCGTCGAGCGCCGAGAGGCTTGCGGGCACGCCGCGGGCGGCGACGTAGGCGGGCGCGGCGTAAAGCCCCATGCGCTGGCGCAGGAAGGGCTGGACGACGTTGTCGGGCTCCTCCGGGGCGGGGCCCGCGCGCACCGCGACATGCGCCTCGCCGTATTCCAGCCGGAAGATCCTCTCGCTGGTCAGATAGCGCAGGGTGACCGCCGGATAACGGTCCTGGAAGTCGCGCAGGACGGGCGCGAGGAGCGGCGACAACCCCACGATGGAGGTCAGCACGAGTTCGCCCGACACGTCCGCGCCGCGCCCCTTCATGCGCCCGAGAAGCTGGCCGAACTGCTCGTCCGTGGCCTGGGCCACGCGCAGCAGGTCCTCGCCCGCCTCGGTGGGCGTGTAGCCGCGGGCATGGCGCTGGAACAGCTTCACGCCCAGCCGCGCCTCCAGCGCGTCGACATGCCGGATGACCGTGGCGTGATGGACGCCCAGCGCCTCGGCCGCGCCGCTCACCGTGCCGCGTTGCGCGACGTGATAGGCGGTGCGGATCTCGTCCCAGCTCTCCATGACACTCCCCCGGCGACCGTGCGGCATCGCACACGGCGCCAACACTGGGCAGGTTGCGTTCGGCGGCGCAAGGGCAATGTCCGGGCGGGCTGCCTGACGGACGGGCCGGCATCGCCCCGCTGCGCCGCGGCGCGGCGACGACCGGCTTGACTCCGTGAGGGCCGCGGCCTATGCCCGGCCTGTCCCCGGAAGTGCGTAATCGCTTCCGGTCCCATGGGCTTGGGCCCGGGATCGCTCCCCGTCAGCGCGTTGCGCCCACGGGGGCGCTTGGCATTTGAGCCGCGCTTCCCATCTCGGAGGTGCATGTCCGTATCGCAGAAGGAGCCAGAGGGCCATGTTCGAAAATCTGTCCGAGCGTCTCTCCGGCGTCTTCGACCGGCTGACGAAGCAGGGCGCGCTGTCCGAGGAGGACGTGCGCACGGCGCTCCGCGAGGTGCGCGTGGCGCTGCTGGAGGCCGACGTCTCGCTGCCCGTGGCGCGCGACTTCGTGAAGGCGGTGCAGGCGAAGGCCACGGGCCAGGCGGTGACGAAGTCGGTCACGCCGGGCCAGCAGGTCGTCAAGATCGTCCACGACGAGCTGGTGGACGTGCTGAAAGGCGACGCCGACCCCGGCGCGCTCAAGATCGACAGCCCGCCCGCACCGATCCTGATGGTGGGCCTTCAGGGCTCGGGCAAGACGACGACGACGGCGAAGCTCGCCAAGCGCCTGAAGGATCGCGACGGCAAGCGCGTCCTCATGGCCTCGCTCGACGTGAACCGCCCCGCGGCGATGGAGCAGCTTCAGATCCTCGGCCGGCAGGTCGGCGTGGACACCCTGCCCATCGTGAAGGGCGAGGACCCGGTCGCCATCGCGAAGCGCGCCAGGACCCAGGCGGCGCTCGGCGGCTACGACGTCTACATGCTCGACACGGCGGGCCGGCTCCACATCGACCAGGAGCTCATCCGCCAGGCCGCCGAGGTGCGCGACGTGGTCAGCCCGCGCGAGACGCTTTTGGTGGTGGACGGGCTGACCGGCCAGGTCGCCGTGGAGGTCGCGCAGGAGTTCGACGACAAGATCGGCGTCTCGGGCGTCGTTCTCACCCGGATGGACGGCGACGGGCGCGGCGGCGCGGCGCTCTCCATGCGCGCGGTCACCGGCAAGCCGATCCGCTTCGTGGGCACGGGCGAGAAGATGGACGCGCTCGAGACCTTCGAGCCCGAGCGCATCGCCGGCCGCATCCTCGGCATGGGCGACATCGTGGCCCTCGTCGAGAAGGCGCAGGAGACGCTGGAGGCCGAACAGGCCGAGCGCATGATGAAGCGCATGGCCAAGGGTCAGTTCAACATGAACGACCTCAAGACGCAGCTCGACCAGATGCTCAAGATGGGCGGCATGGAGGGGCTGATGGGCATGATGCCCGGCATGGGCAAGATGAAGGGCCAGATGGCCGAGGCGGGCATCGACGACAAGGTGCTCAGGCGCCAGATCGCGCTCATCGACTCCATGACGAAGAAGGAGCGCGCCAATCCGCAGATCCTCCAGGCTAGCCGCAAGAAGCGCATCGCCGCGGGCGCGGGGCTCGAGGTCGCGGAGCTCAACAAGCTGCTCAAGCAGCATCGCCAGATGGCCGACATGATGAAAAGGCTCGGCAAGAAGGGCGGACGCGGCATGCTGAAGAAGGCCATGGGCGGCATGCTCGGCAAGGGCGGCGCGCCCGAGGGCATGGAGGGCATGGACCAGAAGGCGCTCGAGCAGGCGGCCAAGCAGATGGGCGCGGGCCGGATGCCCGGCATGGGCGGCGGCGGCATGTCCCTGCCCCCGGGGCTCTCCGGCTTCGGCAAGAAGAAATGACGGTGACGCTGGCCGATACGCCGCGGTTCGAGACCGAGCGGCTGATCCTGCGCGCGCCCGAGGCGCGCGACTGGGAGACCGCGGCGGCATTCCTCGTCTCGGATCGCGCGCGCTTCATCGGCGGGCCGTACACGCAGACGGCCGCCTGGCGCGTCTTCGGACATGCTGTCGGGCATTGGGTACTGCGCGGCTACGGCCAATTCGTGCTGGAAGAGAAGGCGAGCGGATCGCTCCTCGGATCCGTCGGCCCATGGTACCCGAACGGCTGGGCGGAGTGCGAACTCGGCTGGAGCCTCTGGCACGCCTCAGCGGAGGGGAAGGGCTACGCTTGCGAGGCGGCCGAGCGCCTGCGTCGCTTCGCCTACGACGATCTCGGCTGGACGACGGCGGTGAGCTACATCGACGCGGACAACGCCCGCTCCATCGCGCTGGCCGAGCGGCTCGGCTGTGTGCGCGACCGGGAGGCGCGGCTTCCGGTGGGGGAAGGGTCGGAAGACGACGCGACCGAGGTCTGGGTCTTCCGCCACCCCGCCCCGGCGGAGGCCGCGGCATGAGCCTCACGCCCGCCCCCGTGCTAGAGGCCGGGCGGCTGCGGCTGCGCGGTCCCGAGATGCGCGACTTCGACCCGCTTGCCGAGTTCTTCGCCGATCCCGACCGCGCCTGGGGCTTCGGCGGCGCCGAGACGCGGCCCGACGCCTGGCGCTGGTTCGCCTCCAACATCGGGCACTGGCACATCCACGGCTACGGCTACTTCACCATCGAGATGACGCGGGACGCGGCGCCCGCGGGGCTTTGCGGCATCTGGAACCCCGAGGGCTGGCCGGAGCCGGAACTGGGCTGGCTCGTCTTCGCCCCCTTCGAGGGCCAGGGCATCGCCTGCGAGGCGGCGCTCCGCGCGCGCGAATGGGCCTACGAGGACCTCGGTTTCACGACGCTCACCTCGAACATCCTGCCCGGCAACGCGCGCTCTGTCGCGCTGGCCGAGCGGCTGGGCGCGCGCTACGAGCGCACCTACCAGAACGTGACGATGGGCGAGGACATGCTCTATCGCCACCCCGGACCGCGGGAACTCGACTCCGACGGCGGCGCGGAGGCCTACGCATGACACGCGCCAGCATCCGGAGGGCCGCCTGATGCCCGCCTCCTCCATCCCCGTGATCGAGACGAAGCGGCTGATCCTGCGCGGCCCGGTGCCCGAGGATTACCCGAACTTCAAGTCCACCTTCACCTCCTACCGGGCGCGTTTCATGGGCGGCCCGCTCAACGAATACGAGGCATGGATGCTCTACGCCGCCGAGATCGGCCACTGGCAGATCCGCGGCTTCGGCATGTGGATGATCCACGACCGAGAGACCGACCGCAGCCTCGGCATGGCGGGGGGCTGGTTCCCGGCCAAATGGCCCGAGCGCGAGATCGCCTGGGTGATCTGGCCCGAGGTGGCCGGGCGCGGCATCGCGCTCGAGGCCACCGACGCGGTGCGGCGGCATCTCTACGACAGGATGGGATGGACCGGCGCGGTCAGCTATCTCGACCCGCGCAACACCCAGTCGATCCTGCTCGCCCAGCGCCTCGGCGCGAAGCGCGACGCCGAGGCACGATCGGTCGACGGGCACGACATCGTCTATCGTCACCCCGCCCCGGAGCGGCTGCGCGGCAGCCAGATCGAGGACGCGATCCAGCAGGAGATCGCGTCCTTCGAGGGGCCGATCTTTTCCTCCGCGAAAGAGGCCAGCGCATGACCGAGACCAGCGATCCCACAGCCCTCGCGGCCGACGTCCTGCGCGAGCACCGCGAGAGCATCGACCGGCTCGACGCCATTCTGGTCTACACGCTGGGCGAGCGGTTCAAGCACACCCAGGCGGTGGGCCGGCTCAAGGCGCGCCACGACCTGCCGCCCTCCGATCCGCAGCGCGAGGCGCAGCAGATCGCGCGGCTCGAGGATCTCGCCCGTCAGGCGGATCTCGACCCCGAATTTGCCAAGAAGTTCCTGGCCTTCATCATCCAGGAGGTCATCCAGCACCACGAAAGCCACCAGGCGCAGGGCGTCTGACGCCCCTGCCCGCAACCAGCCAGACGAAGGAGAACACACATGGCTATCAAGATCAGGCTCGCCCGCGGCGGCTCCAAGAAGCGGCCCTTCTACCGGATCGTCGCGGCGGATTCCCGCATGCCGCGCGACGGCCGCTTCATCGAGAAGCTGGGCACCTACAACCCGCTCATGCCCAAGGACAGCGAGGAGCGCGTGCGCATGAACGTCGAGCGCGTGCAGTACTGGCTCGGCGAGGGCGCGCAGGCCACCGACCGGGTGAGCCGCATGCTGGAGGCCGCGGGCCTCAGCGAAGCCCGCTCGCGCGCGAACCCCAAGAAGGGCACGCCGGGCAAGAAGGCGCAGGAACGCGCCGAGGAGCGCGCGGCGAAGGCCGCCGAGGCCGCGGAAGCGCCCGCCGAGGCGCAGGAGTAAGGCGGCCGGCCGATGAGCGGGCAGGTCTGTGTGGGCGCCATCGCGGGCGCCTATGGCGTGCAGGGCGAGGTGCGGCTGAAAAGCTTCACCGCGGAGCCGGAGGCCGTCGCGTCCTACGGCCCGCTCGTCACGGAGGACGGCGCGCGGCGCTTCGAGGTCACGCCGCTGGGGCGGGTCAAGAACGCGCTGCGCGTCCGGCTGTCCGGCGTGCGCACGAAGGAAGAGGCGGACGCGCTGCGCGGCACGCGCCTTTACGTTCCGCGCGCGCGGCTGCCGGATCTGCCCGAGGACGAGTTCTACCACGCCGACCTGATCGGCCTCGACGTGCTCGACACGGGCGGCGCGGCGCTGGGACGGGTGAAGGCCGTGCATGATCACGGCGCCGGCGCGCTGCTGGAGGTGATCGTCCCGGGCGCGCGCCAGACGGTGCTTCTGCCCTTCACCCGCGCGGCGGTGCCCACGGTGGACCTCGCGGCGGGACGGATCGTCGCCGACCCGCCCGAGGGGCTCTTCGAATGAGCGATGCCCCCGCCCGCTCCCATGGCCGCAAGTCGATCAGCGCCGCGGTGGGCCCGCGCGAGCTCATGCCCGCGCAGGAGACGCTGGCGGGCGTGTGGTGCGCGCAGGTCATCACCCTCTTTCCCGAGGCGTTCCCGGGCGTGCTCGGGCTTTCGCTCACCGGGCGCGGCCTCAAGGAGGGGCTCTGGCAGCTTCGGACGGTCGACCTGCGCCGCCACGGCGAGGGGCGCCACCGCAACGTGGACGACACGCCGGCGGGCGGCGGCGCGGGCATGGTGCTGCGGGCCGACGTGCTGGGCCGCGCCATCGAGGAGGCGCGCGCCACCGCGCCGGCGGGCCGCCCGCTCATCGCGCCGAGCCCGCGCGGCACGCCCTTCACGCAGGCCCGCGCGCGCGCCCTCGCCGAGGGTCCGGGCGTCACGCTGATCTGCGGGCGTTTCGAGGGGGTCGACCAGCGCGCGCTCGACCATTACGGGGTCGAGGAGGTCTCGATCGGGGATTTCGTCCTGACCGGCGGCGAGATCGCCGCGATGGCCTTGATCGACGCGACGGTCCGACTTATACCCCGCGTGCTCGGGAATCAGGCGTCCGTCGAGGAGGAATCCTTCTCGCACGGTCTTTTGGAGCACCCGCAGTACACACGGCCCACCGTCTGGCAGGGGCGCGAGATACCCGAAATTCTCCTTTCGGGGCACCACGCGCGGATCACCGAATGGCGGCAGGCCGAGGCCGAAAGGCTGACAAGGAAACGGCGCCCTGATCTCTGGCGGGCCTGGCGCGAGGCGCATCGCAGGAACCCGGAGGACGACCGAGAGCTCTGAGGGCCATCACCTTCGCGGGGCCACCGCGAGCGAGAATAGGAGTGGATCAGATGGATCTGATCGCGGAACTGGAGGCGGAACAGATCGCCTCGCTCGGGAAGAAGATTCCCGATTTCAAGGCCGGTGACACCGTGCGCGTCGGCTACAAGGTGACGGAAGGCACGCGCTCGCGCGTGCAGAACTTCGAGGGCGTGTGCATCAGCCGCAAGAACGGCCAGGGCATCGATGGCTCGTTCACGGTGCGCAAGATCTCCTTCGGCGAGGGCGTGGAGCGCGTGTTCCCGCTCTACTCGACGAACATCGACAGCATCACGGTCGTGCGCCGCGGCAAGGTGCGCCGCGCCAAGCTCTACTACCTGCGTTCGCGCCGCGGCAAGTCGGCCCGGATCACGGAGCAGACCAACTACCGCGCGCCCAAGGGCGCCGGGGCCCAAGCCTGAGGAGCCGCGCCATGAAGAAGGACATTCATCCCGACTATCACTTCATCGACGTGAAGCTGGTGAACGGCGATATCGTCAAGATGCGCTCGACCTGGGGCGGCGAGGGCGAAACCCTGCCCCTCGACGTCGATCCCTCCGTGCACCCCGCCTGGACCGGCGGCGGCGGACGTCTGATGGATACCGGCGGCCGCGTGTCGAGGTTCAAGAAGAAGTACGAGGGCCTCGGCTTCTGAGCCGGCATCCCCTTACAGGTTTTTTTCCAGGACGCGCCGCCCGACCTCCGGGCGGCGCGTTCCGTTTCGGGCGCTTTCCCTCGCATCGGGTGCGCCCTATAGACGGTGGGCGAAGCGTGGCCCGGACCGGCCGCGCGGCACGAGGGGGAAGGGCATGGCGCACATCATCGTCGTCGGCAACGAGAAGGGCGGAGCCGGCAAATCCACCGTTTCGATGCATGTGGCGACGGGCCTTGCGCGGTGCGGCCAGCGCGTCGGCGCGCTCGACCTCGACCTGCGCCAGCAAAGCCTGGGGCGCTACCTGTCGAACCGTCAGCGCTACCTCGCCGCGGAGGGGCTGGCGCATCTTCCCAGCCCGCAGTTCCACGAATTGCCGACGATCGATCCCGACACGCTGCAACCCGACGAGAACCCGCAGGATCGCAGCCTGTCCACCGCCGTGGCGGCGCTCGAGGGCAGTTGCGACTTCCTCGTCATCGACTGTCCCGGCTCCCACACCCGGCTCAGCCAGCTCGCCCACTCGCTCGCCGATACGCTGATCACGCCGCTCAACGACAGCTTCGTGGACTTCGATCTGCTGGCGCGGACCGATCAAGACGGTCAGAAGGTTCTCGGGCCGTCGGTCTATTCCGAGATGGTCTGGTCGGCGCGGCAGCTGCGTGCGCAGGCCGGGCTGCCGGCGCTCGACTGGCTGGTGATCCGCAACCGGCTTGGCGCGCAGGCGATGGTCAACAAGGCCAAGATGCAGGCGGCGCTGGATGCCCTTGCGCGCCGGATCGGCTTCCGCACCGCGCCCGGCTTTCACGAGCGCGTGGTGTTCCGGGAGCTTTTCCCGAGGGGCCTGACCCTTCTCGACCTGCCCGACATCGGCGTGACGCAGTTCAGCCTGTCCAACATCGCCGCCCGGCAGGAACTGCGCGATCTGCTGCGGGCGCTGAACCTCCCGGGCGTCGACGTGGATTTCTGAACACCGGCGACATGCGATCCGTGTGTAAATTTTTCTAGACATTTTGGCCTGTCAGATCATATTGAGGGGGATGGTCCGGCGCCTGCCGACGCAGTGCCCTGCGCTCCAAGCGGACCGCGCCATCGCGGAAAGCCGGACGGGCGATCCCCGTCGCAATTCGGAAGGGGCGGGCGATGCGAACCAGCGAGGAAATGCCGGGCGATCTGCGCCGCGTCTGCTACCGCAGCCGTGCGACCCGCCCGCTCGATGCCGGCGAGATCGGCGCGCTCGTGCAAGGCGCGGCGCGGTTCAACGCGGGACACGGCATCACCGGCGCGCTGGTCTCCGCCGGTGTCGGCTACCAGCAATGGCTGGAGGGACCCGCGGGCGTCATCAACGCATTGATGGGGCGGCTTCAGGACGATCCGCGCCACGCCGACATGAACCTCATCGAGAACGCCGCGATCGACCGGCGCACCTTTGCCGGCTGGCACATGCAGCTCTTCCAGACCCCCGGGGATCTTGCGCTGTCGCCGCTTGCCGTCGTCCTCGGCGCTCCGCTGCCCGAAGCCGGCGCCGACTGGGCATCGGCGCTCGCGATGGTCACGAAGGGCCTCTCGCAGCGCGGGCCGGGCCCGGTCGTCTCGCCCGCCGAGGCCGAGGCCTTCGCGCAGGCGCTGATCGCCCCCGGAGAGGATGTGATCGTGGCGCAGCGCCTCGCGCCCAGGCTGTCGACGGCGACGGGCCGCGCGGAGGGGTACGAGGCCGTGGCGCGCGCGCTCGGCGACGGCTGGATGGCCGACCGTTGGTCCATGGCGCAGGTCACAGTGGCGCTGGGGCGCTTCCAGTCATTGCTGTGGCAGGCGCCGCAAACCGCGGACCCCGTGCAGCCGGTCGGGCACGCCATCGTCGCGAACCAGCCCGGCAACCCGCATTTCCTGGGCGCGGTGATCAAGGCCGACATCCTGCGCGCCTCGGGCTGGTCGGTCAGCCTGCTGCTCGATGCCGAGACGTCGGATATCGAGGCCGCGGCCCGCGCCAACAGGACCGCGCCGGTGCTTCTGTCCGGCAGTCGCCTGCTTTCGGGACTGGTCGAGGCGCGGATGACCGAACTCGGCCAGCACCTGCGCGCGGCCCTGCCCGGGACGCTCGTGCTCACCGGCGGGCGGGGCGGCCACGCGCTGTCGGCCACGGCGCAACGGCTCTGGGCACAGGTGGCGCGCGCGAAATCGCAAGGCGCGGATGCCTTCGGAAAGGTCGCGGGGGCCGCCGCCGGGGCGGCCCCCGCGACGCATCACCGGGTTCACTGACGCAAGGTCAGCCCGGATCGTCGCCCCCGGCCAGCGCGCGCAGCATCCGCCGCAGGGCGGCCGCGTCCTCGGGATCGAAGCGCGCGGCGAGCGCGGCGTCGTAGTCGCGCGCGACCTCGCGCAGGTCGCGGTAGGCCGCCTGCCCCGCCGGCGTGAGTTCCAGCACTTCGCGGCGGCGGTCCGCGGGATCGGCGCATCGCGTCAGGAAGCGCCGCGCCTCGAGCCGGGCCACCGCGCGGCTGATCTTGGTCTTGTGCATCCGGGCGCGCGCGCCGATCCCGCCCGCCGTCATCCGGCCGTAGATCCCCAGGTGGAAGAGCACCCGCCACTCGGTGCGCAGCATTCCGTAGCGCGCCTTGTAATGACGCTGGAAGGCGAGGCTCGCCTCCTCGGCCGCCTGATTGAGAAGATAGGGCAGGAATTCCTGCAGATCGAATCCGTCTTTTCCGTCCATCGCGTCCTCCCGACTCTTGTTAGTTACAAATTCAACCGTTAACACCGCAACCGAATTCGGGAGGGAGGAGCCTGAACCATGAATCGTCGCACCGATCCCGTCGGCCTCACGCAGGCCACCACGCCCACAGGCACGCAGCAGGGCTACATGCCCGGCTTCGGCAACGACTTCGAGACCGAGGCACTGCCGGGCGCGCTGCCGCAGGGCATGAACTCGCCGCAGAAATGCAACTACGGCCTTTACGGCGAGCAGCTTTCGGGGACGGCCTTCACCGCCAACCCGCCGGAACGGACCTGGACCTACCGCATCCGGCCCTCGGTCAAGCATTCCTCGCGCTACACGAAGCTGGAGCTGCCCTACTGGAAGTCGGCGCCGAACGTGGACCCGGACGTGATCTCGCTCGGCCAGTATCGCTGGGATCCGGTGCCGCACGGCGACGAGGCGCTCACCTGGCTCACCGGCATGCGCACGATGACGACGGCGGGCGACGTGAACACCCAGGTCGGCATGGCGAGCCACATCTACCTCGTCACGGAGTCGATGAAGGACGCGTATTTCTTCTCCGCCGACAGCGAGCTTCTCGTCGTCCCGCAGGAAGGCCGGCTGCGCTTCGCCACCGAGCTCGGCATCATCGATGTGGAGCCCAAGGAAATCGCCATCCTGCCGCGCGGCCTCGTCTATCGCGTTGAGGTGCTCGACGGCCCGTGCCGCGGCTTCGTGTGCGAGAATTACGGGCAGAAGTTCGAGCTCCCGGGCCGGGGCCCGATCGGCGCCAACTGCATGGCCAACCCGCGCGACTTCAAGGCGCCGGTCGCCGCCTTCGAGGATCGGGAGACGCCCTCGACCCTCACCGTCAAGTGGTGCGGCCAGTTCCACGTCACCGAGATCGCGCAAAGCCCGCTCGACGTGGTGGCCTGGCACGGCAACTACGCGCCCTACAAGTACGACCTGCGCAGTTACTGCCCGGTCGGCGCGATCCTCTTCGACCACCCGGACCCGTCGATCTTCACCGTGCTGACCGCGCCTTCGGGGGTGCCTGGCACCGCAAACATCGACTTCGTGCTCTTCCGCGAGCGGTGGATGGTGGCCGAGGACACGTTCCGCCCGCCCTGGTATCACAAGAACATCATGTCCGAGCTGATGGGCAACATCTACGGCCAGTACGACGCCAAGCCGCAGGGCTTCGTGCCGGGCGGCATGAGCCTGCACAACATGATGCTGCCCCACGGGCCGGACAAAAGCGCCTTCGAAGGCGCTTCCAACGCCGAGCTGGGGCCGGAGAAGCTCGACAACACGATGTCCTTCATGTTCGAGACGAGGTTCCCGCAGCACCTCACCGCCTTCGCGGCGAAGGAGGCGCCGTTGCAGGACGACTACATCGACTGCTGGGACAGCCTCGAGAAGAAGTTCGACGGAACGCCGGGTGTGAAGTGACGCGCAAGAGACCGCCAGGTCTCTTGCGCCAAGGTTTTTCGAAAAGCCTTGGCACCCGGCCGCCCCCGCCACGGAAAGGAGCCCCATGTCGCTGATGCCGAGCTGGGTGGAAAGCGCGAACGCGCCCGATCACCCCTTCCCGCTCAACAACCTGCCCTGCGGCGTCTTCTCCACCGAGACGCTGGATCCCCGCTGCGGGGTGGCCATCGGCGACATGATCCTCGATCTCGCCCGCGCCGAGGCGGAGGGCCTGGTCGAGGTCGGGGCGGGGCCGCTCTTCGACGTGCCGTTCTGGAACGAGCTCTTCGAGGAAGGCCCCGAGGTCTGGGCCGCCCTGCGCGCGCGCCTGACCGCGCTCCTCGCGCGCGGCGCGCCAGAGCGGGACAGGGTGGAGCCGCTGCTCGTGCCGCAGGCCGGGGCAGAGATGCACATGCCCTTCCTCGTGGCCGAGTACACCGATTTCTACGCCGGCCGGCATCACGCGACCAATGTCGGCACCATGTTCCGCGGCGCCGAGAACGCGCTGCCGCCCAACTGGCTGCACATCCCGATCGGCTACAATGGCCGCGCCTCCTCGGTGGTGGTCTCGGGCACGCCGGTCCGGCGGCCCTGGGGCCAGCTCAAGGGGCCGGAGGATGCCGCGCCCCGCTTCGCGCCCTCGCGCCGCTTCGACCTCGAACTCGAGGTGGGCGCGGTGGTGGGCCAGGCGTCGGAGGGGCCGGTCACGGTCGCCGAGGCCGACGAGATGATCTTCGGCTACGTGCTGCTGAACGACTGGTCGGCGCGCGACATCCAGGCCTGGGAATACCAGCCGCTCGGCCCTTTCCAGGCCAAGGCCACGGCCACGACCATCGGACCGTGGATCGTCACCAGGGCGGCGCTGGAGCCATTCCGCGCGCCCGCGCCGGAGCGCGAGGTGCCGCTTCTGCCGCATCTCGCCGATGCCGGCCCCATGCTCTACGACATCGAGCTGCGCGTGACGCTCGCGCCCGAGGGCGAGGCCGCGACGGAAATCGCGCGGACGAACTACCGCGAGATGTACTATTCCTCGGCCCAGCAACTCGCCCATCACACGACCAGCGGCTGCCCGATGACGCCCGGCGATTTGCTGGGGTCGGGCACGGTCTCGGGGCCGGAGAAGACGCAGCGCGGCTCGCTGCTCGAGCTCTCGTGGGGCGGCAAGGAGCCCGTGACGCTGGACACCGGCGAGGCGCGCAGCTTCCTCGAGGACGGGGACACCGTCACGCTTTATGCCGCCGCGCGCGGGGACGGCTACACCATCGGCTTCGGGCCCTGCGCGGGGCAGCTGCTGCCGGCGCTCGAAGATCCCTACAAACGCTGAGAAGAGGGCAGGACATGGCAAAGGCATTCGCGTCGCAGGGCGACATGACCGAAAAAGAGGTCAGCTTCACCGAGATCGGCGAGGGGCTCTGGGCCTTCACCGCCGAGGGCGACCCGAACTCGGGCGTCATCATCGGCGACGACAGCGTGATGATCGTCGAGGCGCAGGCTACGCCGCGCCTCGCCAACAAGGTCATCGAGAAGGTGCGCGAGGTGACCGACAAGCCGATCACCCATCTCGCGCTCACCCACTACCACGCGGTGCGCGTTCTCGGCGCCTCGGCCTACGGCGCCGATCAGATCGTGATGTCCGAGATGGCGCGCGGCATGGTCGCCGAACGCGGCCAGGAGGATTGGGAGAGCGAGTTCGAGCGCTTTCCGCGCCTCTTCCAGGGCCACGAGTCGATCCCCGGCCTCACCTGGCCCACGACCACCTTCAACGACCGGATGACCGTCTATCTCGGCAACCGGCGAGTGGACCTGATGCACCTCGGCCGCGCGCACACGGCAGGCGACATCGTGATCCACGTCCCCGACCAGAACGTGATGTTCACGGGCGACATCGTCGAATACCACTCCGCCTGCTACTGCGGCGACGGGCATTTCGCCGAGTGGGGCGAGACGCTCGACGCGATCCGCTGGTTCGACGTGGACGCCATCGCGCCCGGCCGCGGCGACGCGCTGGTGGGCCGGGAGATGGTCAACGCCGCCATCGAGAGCACGCGCGACTTCCTGGAAAGCACCTACCGCCCCGCCGCCCGCGTGGCGGCACGCGGCGGCACGCTCAAGGACGCGTGGGACGCCGTGCGCGCCGAATGCGACCCGAAGTTCTCGGACTTCGCGATCTACGAGCATTGCCTGCCCTTCAACGTGGCCCGCGCCCATGACGAGGCGCGCGGCATCGAGACGCCGCGAATCTGGACCGCCGCGCGCGACAAGGAGATGTGGGAGGCGTTGCAGGGATGAGCCGCTTCGGCCCCACCCGCGGCGAGCTGTGGTTCCGCCTCGCCTTCTCCCTCTTCGGGCTCGGCGCGATCGCCGCGGCCCTGCTGCTGCGCGGGCCGAGCCCCGCCTGGATCGAGATCGCCGGCGTGGGCGGGGCCTTTTTCGGCGGCACCGCGCTCTGGACGATCTGGAAGCTCACAGGGAAGACCCGGACATGAACAAGATCTTCGAGACGCCGCTTTACCCCTACACCCGCGCGCCGGACCAGGACGCGCCCGCGCCGGTGCGCCATCCGGTGATCGTGGTCGGCGCGGGCCCGGTGGGCCTTGCCACCGCCATCGACCTCGCCGGACGCGGCGTTCCGGTCGTGGTGGTCGACGAGAACGACAAGGTGAGCTTCGGCTCCCGCGCGATCTGTTTCGCCAAGCGCCCGCTCGAGATCCTCGACCGCCTCGGCTGCGGCGAGCCGATGGTGGAGAAGGGCGTGCGGTGGAACCTCGGCAAGGTCTTCTTCGGCGAGCGCAAGGTCTACGACTTCAACCTGCTGCCCGAGGAGGGCCACCGGCGCCCGGCCTTCGTGAACCTTCAGCAATACCATTTCGAGCGCATCCTCGTGGACCGCGTGCGCGAGATGCAGGCCGCGGGCGCGCCGATCGAGCTGCGGGGCGGCACACGGGTCGCCTCCGTCGCGGAGGCGGGCGATCACGTGGCGGTCGCGCTCGACACGCCCGAGGGCCCCTACGCGGTCGAGGCGGAATGGCTCGTGGCCTGCGACGGCGCGGGCTCTCCCATCCGCTCCATGATGGGGCTCGACTTCGTGGGACGGGTGTTCGAGGACAACTTCCTCATCGCCGACGTGGTGATGGACGCCGAGTTCCCCACCGAACGCTGGTTCTGGTTCGACCCGCCCTTCAACCCTGGCCAGTCGGCGCTCCTGCACAAGCAGCCCGACGGGGTCTGGCGGATCGACCTGCAACTGGGCTGGGACATCGACAAGGAGGAAGAGAAGAAGCCCGAGAACGTCATCCCGCGGCTGAAGGCCATGCTCGGAGACGACGTGTCCTTCGAGCTCGAATGGGTCTCGATCTACACCTTCCAGTGCCGCCGGATGGAACGGTTCCGCCACGGCCGGGTGATCTTCGCCGGCGATTCGGCCCACCAGGTCAGCCCATTCGGCGCGCGGGGCGCGAACTCGGGCGTTCAGGACGCCGACAACCTCGCCTGGAAGCTGAAGCTCGTGATCGAGGGCAAGGCGCCCGAAGGGCTGCTCGATAGCTACGACGCCGAGCGTATCCACGGCGCGGACGAGAACATTCTGAACTCGAGCCGCTCCACCGATTTCATCACGCCGAAATCCGAGACGAGCCGGCTTTTCCGCGACGCGGTGCTCGATCTGTCAGAGCACTACGCCTTCGCCCGGCCGCTGGTGAACTCGGGGCGGCTCTCCGTGCCCTGCACCTATGACGGGTCCCCGCTCAACACGCCCGACGCGCTGCCGGAGGGCCCCGCGCGCACGCGCCCCGGCAGCCCCTGCCCCGACGCGCCCGTCGGCAACGGCTTCCTGCTCGACCGTCTCACCGGGGGCTTCGCGCTGCTTTGCATCGACGCAGACGCACCCGAGCGGCTGGAAGAGGACGGCGTCGCTGCCCCGTGTATCGCGCTTTCCGCCGCCGACGATCCCTCGGGCGCGCTCGCGGCGCGCTATCTCGGCGACGCGGCCTCGGCCGTCTATCTCGTCCGGCCGGACCAGCACGTCGCCGCGCGCTGGCCCGCCTTCGACGAGAGCGCCGCACGCGCCGCGCTCCGCCGCGCCATGGCACGGGAGATGCGCCAATGACCCTGACGCTTGCGCCCAACATCGCGGGGCCGGACGATTTCTACGCCGAGCTTCTCGCCGCCCATGAAGGGCTGACGAAGGCGGAAAGCGACGCGCTCAACGCGCGCCTCATCCTCCTTCTCGCCAACCACATCGGCGATCGCGCGGTGCTGTCGCAGGCGCTCGACGCCGCCCGCGCGCCCGGGCGGGACGCCGCGGGGTGAGCGAGGCCGTCCTTTACGATTTCTGGCGCAGCTCGGCGAGCTACCGTCTGCGCATAGCGCTCGCCCTCGCCGGGATCGACACCCGCCCGGTGCCGGTCGATCTGCCGACGCTCCGGCACAAGACGCCCGAGCATGTCGCGCGCAACCCGCAGGGCCTCGTCCCCGTACTGGAGATCGACGGAGACCGCTTCACCCAGTCGCTGGCGATCCTCGACTACCTCGACGAGACGCGCGGGCTGAGTCTCCTGCCGGCCGAGCCCGCCGAGCGCGCCCATGTCCGCGCCCTCGCCCACTCGGTCGCGGTGGATGTCCACCCGGTCTGCAACGTCTCTGTCGCGGCCTATGCGGTCGAGCTTTCGGGGCGGGAGGAGGCGCGCGAGATGTGGATGCGCCGTTTCATCGCGCCGGGGCTCGCTGCCTTCGAGGCGCTGCTCGCGCGGTGGGAGCAGGCGCCCTACTGCACGGGCGCGGCCGTCTCGCTGGCCGACATCTGCCTCATGCCGCAGCTCTACAACGCCGACCGCTGGGGCGCGGACTATTCGGACTGCCCGCGCATCCTGACGGTGAAGGCCGCGCTGGACGCGCACCCGGCCTTCGCCGCGGCCCATCCCGACCGGCACGCGCCCGGTTGACCCGCCGCCCTTGACACCGGGGGGCCCGCGCGGGACGACGGCGCGACGCGGAGGGAGGCGGCATGGACTGGAGCGAATTTCCCAAACACGGCCGCGCGGTGGCCGACTGGGCGGCAGAGTATCACGCAACGCTGCGCGACCGGCCGGTGCGCGCGCCATTGACCCCGGGCGCGACGCTCGCGCGCCTGCCCGAAGCCCCACCCGAGGCGGCGGAGCCCGTCGAGGACATCCTCCGCGACTTCCACGAGATCGTGATGCCGGGGCTGACCCATTGGCAGCACCCGCGCTTCTTCGCCTATTTCCCGGCGAACGCGGCGCCCGCCTCGGTGCTGGCCGAATACCTCGTGGCCACCGTCGCGCCGCAATGCATGCTCTGGCAGACCTCGCCCGCCGCCACCGAGATGGAGACGCGGATGATGGGCTGGCTCGCGCGGGCGGTGGGCCTGCCCGACGCGTTCCACGGCGTGATCCAGGACAGCGCGAGCTCGGCGACGCTGGCGGCGGTGCTGACCATGCGCGAGCGCGCGCTGGACTGGGCGGGCAATACCGAGGGCCTTTCGGGCGCGCCGCGGCTGCGGATCTACTGCTCGGGCGAGGTGCACTCCTCCATCGACCGGGCGATCTGGATCGCGGGCATCGGGTCGGCGAACCTGGTGCGCCTGCCGGTAACGGGGCCGCGCCGCGCCATGGACACGGCCGCGCTGGCCCGCGCCATCGCCGACGACCGTGCCGCGGGGCATCTTCCGGCCGGGATCGTCGCCTGCACGGGCGCCACGGGCATGGGCGCGTCCGACGACCTCGCCGCCGTGGCCGAGGTGGCGCGGGCCGAGGGGCTTTACCTTCACGTGGACGCGGCCTGGGCCGGCGCGGCGATGATCTGCCCGGAGTTCCGCGAGCTCTGGGCCGGCGTCGAGAAGGCGGATTCGGTGGTCTTCAACCCGCACAAGTGGCTCGGCGCGCAGTTCGACTGCTCGGCGCACTTCCTGCGCGACCCGGCCGCGCTCACCCGCACGCTGGCGATCCGGCCGGAATACCTCAGGACCCAGGGCGCGGACGGCGTGGTGGATTACTCTGAATGGTCGATCCCGCTCGGGCGGCGCTTCCGGGCGCTCAAGCTCTGGTTCCTGTTGCGCGCCGAGGGGCTAGAAGGACTGCGCGCCATGATCCGCGATCATGTCGCGTGGAGCCGGGGGCTGGCAGAGCGGCTGCGAGAGACGCCGGGCTTCGAGATCGTGACGGAGCCGGTGCTTTCGCTCTTCACCTTCCGCCATGCGCCGCCGGGCGCGGACGCCGATGCCGCGACCGAGCGGCTGCTCGCGGCGATCAACGACGAGGGACGCATCTACCTCACCCGCACGGTGATCGACGGGCGGCCCGTCATCCGGTTCCAGGCGGGCTCCGTCTTCACGACCGCGGCGGACATGGACGCCGCCTACGACGCCATCACCGCCACCGCAGACCGCCTGCGACAGGAGGACTGAGCCGATGCCCGCCCCCGAGAACAGCTTCAAGCGCGCCCTCGCCCAGGGCCGCCCCCGGTTCGGCTGCTGGCTCGGGCTCTGCAGCCCCTACGCCGCCGAGATCGCCGCGCGCGCGGGCTTCGACTGGCTGCTCATCGACGGCGAGCACGCGCCGAACGACCTGCCCACCATCGCCGCGCAGCTCCAGGTGATCGACCCGCTGCCGCCGCAAGCCGTGGTCCGCCTGCCCATGGGCGAGGACTGGGCGATCAAGCAGGCGCTCGACGCGGGCGCGCAGACCCTGCTGATCCCGCTGGTGGAATCGGCCGCACAGGCAGAGCGTCTGGTGCGCGCCACCCGCTACCCGCCGGACGGCCATCGCGGCATGGGCGCCGCCCTTGCCCGCGCCTCGCGCTTCTCGGAGATCGCGGATTACGCGACCACCGCCAACGCCGAGATCTGCCTGCTCGTGCAGGTGGAGACGCGGGCGGGCCTCGCCGCGCTCGACGACATCCTCGCCGTCGATGGCGTGGACGGCGTGTTCATCGGGCCCACGGACCTCTCGGCGGACATGGGATATCCGGGCGACCCGCAGGCGCCGGAGGTGCGGGCGGCGATCCGCGACGCGCTGGGCCGCATCGCGGCGGCCGGGAAGGCGCCCGGGATCCTGTCGGTCGACGACGACGAGATCGCCGCGCATCTCGAGGCCGGGGCGCGCTTCGTCGCCGTCGGGATCGACGTCACGCTGCTGGCCGGCGCGCTCCGCGACCGCGCCCGCCGCTGGTCCTCGGGCTGAGCGCGCCCGCGCTCAGGCCCGGCCCTTCCACGGCACCAGCCAGCGCTCCATCCGGCGCATGGCCATGTCGATGCCGAAGCCGATGATCCCGATCAGGATGATCCCCATGATCACGATGTCGGTAAGCTGGAAGCGCGAGGCGACCATGATCATCATGCCCGCGCCCTGCTCGGCGGCCACGAGTTCGGCGGCGACCACCGTGCCCCAGCACACCCCCATGGCCACCCGCGCGCCGGTGAATATCTCCGGCAGCGAGTTCGGGATGATGACGTGGCGCAGGATCTGCCAGCGCGAGGCGCCCAGCGAATAGGCCGCGTGCACCTTCGAGATAGCCACGCCCGACACGCCCGAGCGCGCCGAGATCGCCATGATCCAGAGCGCCGCCAGAAAGAGCAGTATGATCTTTCCGACCTCGCCTATCCCCGCCCATATGATCACCAGCGGAATGAGGGCGAGCGGCGGCACGGGGCGCATGAACTCCACGATCGGATCGAACCAGCCGCGGAACCAGTCCGAGAGCCCCATGGCGTAACCCAGCGGGATCCCCACCGCCGCGCCGAAGAGAAACCCCACGATCACGCGGAAGAGCGACCAGCCCAGATGCTCCCAGAGGGTGCTGTCGCGGTAGCCGTCGCTCGCGACCTCGCCGATCCGGGCCACGACGGCCTCGGGCGGGGGCAGCCAGATCGGCTCCATCTGCCAGCCCTTCGCCGGCTCGAAGTTGAGCGTGCCCTTGGGCGTCATGCCGACCCGCCCGTCGGCGATGCGCACGGATCCCCCGGGGGCGATCGGCTGGCCGTCGACCTCGACGACCTCGGCGCCCGCGTCGCGGCCCAGCTCGTCGTTGCGGTCCACCCGGATGAGCGTGCTGCGCCAGGCGCCGACGGTGGCGCTGTCGTTCTTGGCCCAGCCCTCGCCCGGGTCCACCTCGGGGGCTTCCGCGTCCTGCTGCACCGGATGCACGAGGACCGTGACCGTCGCCGTGTCGCGCTGCCCGTCGGGCGTGGCGACGGTGTAGTCGAACCGGGTCTCGCCCAGGAACGGGCCCGGCGCGTGCAGGAAGCCCGGCACCCAGGCCGAGCCCGTGAACGCGCCCCAGAGCAGGAAGATCGTGGCCACCGAGATGACACTCGCGATGCGGTTCGGCGTGACGGCGCTTTCGTCGCCGAAGGTCACCGTCTTGCGGGCGGTAAGGCCGGTGCGCGTCTGGTGGACGACGAGCTTCACGAGGAAGAAGGAGGCGGTGAAAATCGCCGCATAGATGAGGAAGATGATCATTGCGCGGCCTCCGTGCGGCCCATGATCTCTTCCTCCATGTCCCAGATCATCGAAAGGATCTCTTCCCGCTTGGGGCTGTAATCGGGATGGCGCTTGACCTCGCGGAGGTCCGCGCCGACACCGAGATCGGCGAAAGGCAGCCGGTATTCGGTGTGGATGCGCCCCGGCCGCGGCGCCATCACGAGAAGCCGTTCGCCGAGCAGCAGCGCCTCTTCCACCGAATGGGTGATGAGGATGATGGTCTTGCCCGTCTCCTTCCAGAGCCTGAGCACCAGGCTCTGCATCTTCTCGCGCGTGAGCGCGTCGAGCGCGCCCAGAGGCTCGTCCATCAGGATCACGTCTGGGTCGTTGGCCAGGCACCGGGCGAGCGCCACGCGCTGCTGCATCCCGCCCGAAAGCTCGTAGATCGCCTTGTCGTGGAAATCGGCGAGCCCCGTGACGTCGAGAAGGTGATCGACGGTGCCGGCCCAGTCGCGTTCGCGCCGGCCGGCCATGCGGGGGCCGAAACTCACGTTCTGGCGCACGCTCATCCATTCGAAGAGCGCGCCCTGCTGGAACACCATTCCGCGCTCGGCGTCGGGGCCGGTGACCTCGTGGCCGTTCATCACCACCTTGCCCGAGGTCGGCGCGAGAAACCCCGCCACGATGTTGAGCAGCGTGGTCTTGCCGCAGCCCGAGGGGCCCAGAACGCTCAGCAACTCGCCCTCGGCGAGGTGTAGCGTGACATCCTGCAGCGCCTGGACCGAGCTGCCATTGGGCAGGTCGAAGCGCATCGAAAGCCGCTCGATGTCGAGCCCGCTCATGCGTCGTCTCTCATGGTCTTCCCTGTCTCCCTGCGTCGCAATCGCCCTCCTGCGAGGGTCTTCTGTCGCCTCGAGCGCCCTGCGTGTCCGGGCCCGCGCCCAAGGGCCCCGGGCCTGCCGCAGCAGGCCCGGGACGTCCTTTCCCGTTTCCTCCGGCGCCGCCGGAGGGCCGGGTCACATGCCGCCGGCGGCGCTTTCCAGCGGGGCGGCGTTCACGGCGTTCGCGTAGCTGTCGAGCGCGGCGTCGATGCTGCCGGCCTCGACGAAGACGTTGGCCACGCCCTGCATGAACTCCTGCGCACCGCCGCCAAGCCACTTGGCGGTCAGCTGCTCGTCCACCGGCGGGAAGACGAAGGTGGCGATGGTCTCGCGCGTGGCCTCCAGATCCATGCCCGCGTCCTTGGCGATCACCGGAAGCATCTCCTCGGTGTTCTCGCCCGAGTTCCACATCGCGTTGGCCTCGGCCGTGACCGCGAGGAACTGCGCCACGATGTCGGAATTCTCCGCCACCCAGTTCGCCGGGCCCGAGGTCACGTCGAAGACCAGAATGCCCAGATCCTCCTTCTCGGCGCCCGTGAGCAGCACGTTGCCGTGCTCTTTCATGCGGCGCAGCGCCCCGCCCCAGCCGCAGGCCATGTCCACCGCGCCCTGCGCGATGGCCGCGGCGCCGTCGGGCGGCGCCATGTCGACGACATCCATCGTGGAGATGTCCACGCCGAAATGGTTCATCTGCTCGAGAAAGCCGTAATGCGCCGCCGTGCCCAGCGGCACCGCGACCTTCTTGCCCTCGAGTTCGTCCGCCGAGTCCTTGTCGATCTCGAGTTCCGCGCGCACGACGCAATTGTCGTTGTCGGAGTAGCTGACCGCCACGTCGAGGATCTGAAGGTCCTGCCCGGCCGAGGTCGCCACCACGAAGGGCGGCACGCCCTGGCTCACGGAAAGCTGCACGTCCCCCGAGGCCATCGCCGCCGACATCGCGGTTCCCGTGTCGAAACTGACCCAGTTGATGTCGATGCCCATGGCGTCCTCGTACATCCCCGTGGCCTTCGCGTACTGGAAAGGCATCGGCCATTCGAGGAAATAGGCCACCGTGATCTCCTGCGCCGCGGCCTGCGCACCGGTGAGCATCGCCGCACCGGCAACCGCCCCCATCAGCTTTCGTCTTGTCATCATCTTCCGTCATCCCTTGCTGGCAGCCGCGATTCGCGGCGGTTCGGCGCGGCGCAATTCTGAGGCGGCACCGTCGCCCGGAGCGGCGCCCGACGGCGCGCCCGTGCCCGAATCCGATCCGAAAAGGCGATTCCGATCAATGGATTTTCCGAAATCCCGGACCGCGCCGCGCGGCCGGAACATGCCGCCGCCACGCGATCTGCAGGAATTTTGCAAGACTTTCCGCCGCCTTGAATGACGCCCGTGGGCCGGGCGCGGATCCTCTCCGCGAAAGGGTGGACTTACCGGGCCGGATCAACTGGCCCTAACAAGCGGCGAAAAAAGTGGCTGATCATCCAAGCTCAGGCTAGCGTTGCCGCAGACAATTCCCGCGCGCCGGCGCCGCCCCGCCGCCCGCCCGCGCAATTCCAAGGACGCATCATCATGGACGGCACCCCCAGAGAGAACGATTTCAGCGGCATCGTCGAGGCCGATCGCGCCCATGTCTGGCATCACCTGGTGCAGCACAAGCCCTTCGAGACGGGCGCGCCCCGCGTGATCGTGGAGGGGCGCGGCATGTCGGTCTGGGACCAGCACGGCAAGGAACACCTCGACGCCGTCTCGGGCGGGGTCTGGACGGTGAATGTGGGCTACGGGCGCGAACGGATCGCCGACGCCGTGCGCGACCAGCTGGTGAAGCTGAACTACTTCGCAGGGGCCGCCGGCACGATCCCCGGCGCGCGCTTCGCCGAGCGGGTCATCGACAAGATGCCGGGCCTGTCGCGCGTCTATTACTGCAACTCCGGATCGGAGGCCAACGAGAAGGCCTTCAAGATGGTCCGGCAGATCGCCCACAAGCGCTACGGCGGCCGCAAGCACAAGATCCTCTACCGCGACCGGGACTATCACGGCACGACGATCGGCTGCCTGTCGGCCGGCGGGCAGGACGAGCGCAACGCGCAATACGGCCCGTTCACGCCCGGTTTCATTCGCGTGCCGCATTGCCTCGAATACCGCAAGCACGAGCAGGACGGCGCGCCGGAGGAAAATTACGGCCTCTGGGCCGCCGACCAGATCGAGAAGGTGATCCTGCAAGAGGGCCCCGACACGGTGGGCGCGCTCTGCCTGGAGCCCGTGACGGCGGGCGGCGGCGTGATCCCGCCGCCTTCCGGCTACTGGGAGCGGGTGCAGGAGATCTGCCGGAAATACGACATCCTGCTGCACATCGACGAGGTCGTCTGCGGCGTCGGCCGCACCGGCACCTGGTTCGGCTACCAGCAATTCGGCGTCGAGCCCGACATGGTCACGATGGCCAAGGGCGTGGCCTCGGGCTACGCCGCGATCGCCTGCCTCGTCACGACCGAGGAGGTGTTCGACATGTTCAAGGCCGATCCCGACGATCCGCTCGACTATTTCCGCGACATCTCCACCTTCGGCGGCTGCACGGCGGGGCCGGCCGCGGCGCTTGAGAACATGGCCATCATCGAGGAGGAGGGCCTTCTGGAAAACACGACGGCGATGGGCGCGCGGCTTATGGAGCGGCTGCACGAGCTCCAGGAGAAGCACGCCGTCGTGGGCGACGTGCGGGGCGCGGGCCTCTTCTGCGGGGCGGAGCTGGTGGCCGACCGCGCCACGAAAGAGCCCGTGGACGAGAAGCTGGCCCAGAAGGTGGTGGGCGACTGCAACGCGCAGGGCGTCATCATCGGCGTGACCAACCGCTCGGTGCCGGGAAAGAACAACACGCTCTGCTTCTCGCCCGCGCTGATCGCCACGGCGGACGACATCGACCGCATCGCCGCCTCCGTGGACGAGGCGCTGGGCCGCGTCTTCGGGTGACCCGGCGGCCGGGCGCGCGCGCGCCCGGGGCCCGGTCCGATGCGGCGCGCGGGCGCAATGCCCGGCCCGGCCCATAAGTCCAGTTTGCACGGTGCGACCGGGCCAGATACGCTTCCGGCCATGGGCATCTCCGCGGTGAGCTTCACGCTCGATCCCGACGGCACGGGCACGTTGCAGGCGCGCATCCAGCAGATGATCGCGCAGGCGATCCTCTCCGGTCGGCTGAGGCGCGGCGACAGGCTGCCCTCGACGCGCCGGATGGCAACGCATCTGGGCGTCAGCCGGATCACCGTGACGCTGGCCTACAACGAGCTTCTGGCGAACGACTACCTGACGTCAAAGGATCGCTCGGGCTACTTCGTGTCGGCGAACGCGCCCGAGCCGCCCGCCTTCCCGGCCGCGCGCCCCCCGCGCGAGGACGCCGTGGACTGGACGCGCGCGCTCGGTCAGCGGTTCTCGGGCGGTGCCGCGCCGCGCAAGCGGCCCGACTGGGCGCGCTTCCGCTTCCCGTTCATCTACGGCCAGGCCGACCCGTCGCTCTTCGATCACGCCAACTGGCGGCTTTGCGCGATGAAGGCGCTTGGCGCGAAGGACTTTCCCGCCCTCGCGCATGATCTCTACGACCAGGACGACCCGCCGCTGGTGGAATTTCTCGCGCGCCACACGCTGCCCCGCCGCGGGATCGAGGCGCGCCCGGAGGAGATCCTGATCACGCTCGGGGCACAGAACGCGCTCTGGCTGACCGCGCAGGTGCTGCTGACCCAGCGCCGCAGGGCCGCGATCGAGACGCCCTGCTACCACGCGCTGCGCGACATCCTCACCCAGTCGCGGTGTCACATCTCGCCCGTACCGGTCGATGCCGACGGGCTGCCGCCCGACGCGGTGCCCGAGGGCACGCATGTGATCTTCACCACGCCGAGCCATCAGTGCCCGACCTCGGCCACCATGCCGCTCGAGCGCCGCCAGGCGCTTCTCGAGAGCGCGCGCGCGCTCGACGCGCTCATCGTTGAGGACGATTACGAGTTCGAGATGGCGTTTCTCCAGACGCCGCTGCCCGCGCTCAAGTCGCTCGATACGGACGGGCGGGTGATCTACGTCGGCAGCTTCTCGAAACCGCTCTTTCCCGGCCTGCGCCTCGGCTACCTGGTCGGCCCCCAGCCCTTCATCCGCGAGGCGCGCGCGCTGCGCGCCTCCGTCCTGCGCCACCCGCCCGGCCTCGTGCAGCGCAGCACGGCCTATTTCCTGGGCCTCGGGCATTACGACGCGATGATACGGCGCATGGGCCGCGTGCTCGCCGAGCGCCGCACGGTGATGGAAGAGGCGGTCGCCGAGCACGGGCTCGAGATCGCGGGACGGGGGGCCTTCGGCGGCTCGTCCTTCTGGATGCGGGCGCCGCGCGGCACCGACACCGCCGCCCTCGCCCGCAAGCTCGAGCGCGAGGAGGTGCTGATCGAGCCCGGGGCGCCCTTTTTCGCCACCCCGCAGGCGCCGGGCGAGTTCTACCGCCTCGCCTGGTCCTCGATCCCGGCAGAACGCATCCCCGAAGGCGTCGCCCGCCTGGCCCGGGCGCTGGGCTGATCTGGCCATATCCGGCGAACGCCGTTGGCCCTATTGGCCGCCCCCCTGCAACCGTAACTTCGCTCAGGCGGCGCATGGCCGGACCGGACCGGCGTCGGTGCCGCGCGCAAGGAGAGACCCCCATGAAGATGACCACCGA
>NZ_JBGFSI010000014.1:0-100985 GCF_041365735.1 Rhodosalinus sp. K401
CGCGCAGCCCCCCTGCCCCACCCATGGCCAGAGGTGAAAAGACCGCTCCCTTGCCCTCGCTAGCCGCGATCCGCGCGGCCGTGACTGCCGCTTCCATTCGATCGCCCTGCTGCCCAAGGCCCGCGAGGCTCCAGAGGTGATAACCCATACAGGCGCGGGTTATCGGGTGAAGATCGGCGACTTGTGCGATCAGGTCGAGCCAACCGCCCGCGCGATCCGCGAAAGGCTCGGCTTCATCTGCCATATTCTCGGGATCGCGGCGGTCGAGAAAGGCGGCCAAGTCCACCACTGGGCCTGGCCCCCCTGTCAGACGACGTACCGCCCAACCGACACGTGCAAGGGCTGCGGTGTCGTCGTGCGCGCCGGACAGGCGCATGGAGATCCAGAGCGCCAGCCGATCCGGGCCAATGCGATCACCCGCGAACCAGCTGAGGTCGGCAGCCTCGATCAGGGCAAGCCTGTGCCGCCATCCTTCCGGGCCGCGCTTCAGCCGGTCGTCCAGCGCGCCGACGCGACCGGCCACACGGGCAAGACGCGCGGCATGACCGGCCTCTGCTTTCCGCCAGTCGTCGAGAACAGCGGCTTCACGCGGTTCGGCCCGTGGTCCGGGCGGCAAATAATCCGGCTCCTCTTCCATGGGGCCGGGCAGGAACCAAAGATCGTCCTCAGACGACTGCTCCACCTCCTCAGCATCGAGGAAGAGAGCGTCCGATTCATCATGCAGCGCAGGTGCTTGAGGCTTCATATGTGCAAAATACTGGAGTTTTGCATTTTACCCAAGGGTTTTGTCAGAATGCACCCACGCTCCTCATATAGCACGCACAGGCGATGGTCGACGAGGGCTCTCTGATCGCGCTCGCTGCATAGAAACCAAGGGCTTTACGTTGAGCAGGGCCACAGAGAGCGCCCTTGCATTCGTTTTCAAACGGTCGTTTATTGATCATACCTTAAACTGCAAACGGCCAGTTTTGATGCCCCTGATCGGTTATGCCCGCGTCTCGACTGAGGATCAGACCCCCCTGCCCCAGTCGCAGGCCCTGACATCTGCAGGCTGTGTCGAGATTCACGAAGAACAGGCCTCTGGCGGAAACCGCGCGCGACCCGTGCTGGCCCGTGTGTTGGAACGCATCGGCAAGGGTGACACGTTGGTCGTCGTGCGTATCGACCGCCTGGCGCGGTCCCTCTCGCATCTGCTGGAGGTAATCGAGCTGCTGGAGGCGAAAGGTGCCTTTTTTCGCTCGCTGACCGATCCGATCGACACGTCCTCGCCGCAGGGCAAGTTCACCCTACAAGTTCTCGGCGCCGCGGCCGAGTTCGAGCGCGCCCTGATCCGCGAACGCACCAAGGCGGGGCTGGCCTCGGCGCGCAGCAAGGGGCGGATCGGCGGCAACCCGGGCCTGCGCGCCCGCGATCCCGCGGCGCTGCGCAAGGTGCGGCTGGCGCGACAGGACAGCTACATGGAACGGCTGAACGAGACAGCGCAGGACTGGGTGCCCCATGTCCGCCGCCTGCGGCCAGACATGGCCTGGGAGGACGTGCTGCGCATCATCAACGCTCCCCTGCCCCGAGAGCGGCATTGGACGCAAAGCCGGCTCCTGCGCGCCGTGAATGCCTATGTCCGCGATGGCTTCCTGCCCGAAACTGTGCTGGGCCGTGCCGGCCGACGCGAAACCGACGACCGCCTACCTGCCATCGTCGCCGCCATCAAAGGCGCGGATCCCGGCATCACGCTTCAGGCGATCTGCACCCGGCTAGAAGCGATGCGCGAGCGCACACCCCGCGGGCGGACAAGCTGGCAGCCGTCATCCGTTAAGATGCTGTTGGAGCGAGCCGAAAGGCTGGGGCTGCTCGAGTAGCCAAACAACCTTGCACATCTTCCGCGCCATGGAAGGATTACAGGGTTAAGGCCAGCGCCACACTCGGAAACTGTCCGCTCATGCAAAGGGGTTGACGATGCGAAGCTGGCCTTCCACCAGCAGGCCATCTTGCATGTCCTCACTCCAGAGCGTGGTACAGCCCGCAACCAAAGCGCTCGCCACGATCATCGCATCGTAGATTGAGAAGCCGTAGCGTTCCGCCAAGGCGCGGCCGACGTCATGGGTCTGCACAGTTAGATCTTCGACGGGACACAAGGCGCGCACGCCTTCGAGAAATGCCGATGCTTCCTCCCAACTGAGGCCGGCTTTGCGGCGGCAGTTCACCAGCGCCTCGTTCAGGACCTGAACGCTGATCCGGGGCCCCTGCCCCAGGATGACCTCGGCGCGATCGGCCTTCTGGCCGTCGTCAAGCAGGTAAAGAACGACATTCGTATCCGCGAATTCAGCGCTCATGCGCAGCGTCGCGGCTCAGGCGCTCTGCAGCGGGCAACTTGCCCCGGAAGCGGCGCAGGCCGTTCAGCACCTCGTCCGCACGCGCGTGGCGTCGCACCCTCACTTGGCCGTCGTCCTTGACCAAGTCGATCTGATCGCCTTCTTTCAAGCCAAGTTCGCGAACAAGCTCCGCGGGCAGACGGACGGCAAGCGAGTTGCCCCATTTCGCGACCTGCATTGTGGCCTCCTAGCTGGATATACTCTTAGTAATGTATATCCGAAGGGCTACAAGAACAAGCCTGCCACCAAACCGTAGCCACTCTTGTGCACGACGCAGCCACTAACACCAGATTTAGAAAGAGCTTGCGCGAATCTGGCATGTCGGGCAATAGTCTCGAAAAATACCGCGTGGTCACATAAAAATCGCGCCCACGGATCGAGGCAGAGATGAGCGACGCTGAGCAGGACCTAGACATTGCCATCGGGCACTACGCAGAGCTTCTCGCGTCGAACCTTCACGCGCAACGTGCGGCTCACTTCCCTCCTGACGCCAAGAAGGTCATGCGCAGCCTGACCAGCGGTGAAGCGGCCGAGTTGCTTGGGGTCGACCATACCTATCTTCGCAAGCTTCATCGAGAAGGAAAGATCGCTGACGTCGAAACGACTGCGGGAAGTCACCGTCGGTATACGCTGGATGATGTCTGGGACATCCGCCACGCCCTTGAGGCAAATGCAAAAAAGCCTGGCACCTACGTCCCGGGACGTCGTGGCGGGGATGAGCTTCAGATTATCTCTGTCGTCAACTTCAAGGGTGGGTCAGGCAAGACGACCACTTCAGCGCACTTGGCGCAACGCTTGGCGCTCAAAGGATATCGGGTGCTCGCGATCGACCTCGATCCTCAGGCTTCCCTTTCCGCGCTGCATGGCATCCAGCCTGAATTGGACCTGATGGAGGGCGGGACCCTCTATGACGCGGTGCGCTACGATGAGCCGGTTCCGATTTCGGAGGTGATCCGCAAGACCTACATCCGCGGTCTTGATCTGATTCCTGGCAACCTCGAACTCATGGAATTCGAGCACGAGACGCCTGCCGCTATTCAGCGGGGTGGTGCGCGCGCCTTTTTCGCGCGGGTGCGTGATGCGCTCGACAGTGTCGAAGCAGACTACGACGTCGTCGTCATCGACTGTCCCCCGCAGCTCGGCTTCCTGACCATGTCCGCCCTGTCGGCATCCTCCGGCGTCCTTGTAACCGTTCACCCGCAGATGCTCGATCTGATGTCCATGTCGCAGTTCCTGCGCATGACCGCTGATCTGCTCGGTGTCATCCGGGATGCCGGCGCAAATCTGCGTTTCGACTGGCTGCGGTTCCTACCGACCCGATACAAGGTGGGCGATGCCCCACAGACCGAGGTCATTGCCTTTATCCGTGGACTGTTCGGTAGATCAGTCCTCACCAACCATATGGTTGAGTCGACGGCTATCTCTGACGCGGGGCTGACCAAGCAGACGCTCTATGAGGCCGACAAGAAGGACTTCACGCGTCAGACATTCGACCGCGCAATCGAGTCCATGAACGCAGTCAACGACGAGATCGCTGAGATCATCCAGAACACGTGGGGCCGAAATGGCAAGAAAGCCTAAACTCGGGCTGCCGTTGCAGACCCTGCGCAACGCGCCGGACGCACTGGAAGGGCGCAGGCTGCGCGGCGGCGTCTTCGAAATCGAGCCTGACCAAATCGAGACCGCAGGTCGGCTTGATGACCGTTTGCACATCGAGACCGAGGGTCTCAAAGCCTCGATTTCCAAGAATGGTCAGCGCGTGCCTATCCTTGTCCGGCCGCTTGAGGGTGAGCGTTACAGCCTAATCTATGGCCGTCGTCGTCTGGAAGCTTGCAGGGAACTCGGGATCAAGGTCCGCGCCATCGTCACGGAGATGGAGGGCGATCAGGCGCTTCGCGATCAGCTTTTGGAGAACCAGGAGCGTCGGGACCTTAGCTTCATCGAACGCGCGCTTGTCGCCGCCGCCTTGCTTGACGGTGATCATCTGACCGCATCCGAACGCACAAACAAGGGTGTCGCCGAGGTTCTCAATTTGACTGAGGCAGGCGTTTCTCAGCTGTTAAGCGTGGTTCGCACCGTGGGAGAGGACTTGATCCTGGCCATTGGCGCGGCACCGGGCATCGGAAGGCCGCGATGGGAAGAGCTCAAGAAGTTGCTTGGATCTAAAGATGTCGATCGTGAACGGCTTGCCGCTTTGGCCGGTGAGGCGAAGAACGCCCACCAAGGCGGGATAAACGAGAAGTCCGATAATGCATTCTTGGCTGTCCTCTCCGCTGCAGGAAAGCCTGAACAGACCGCGTCTTCGTCTCGCCCTCGCGGGCAGCCTGGCACGGTCATTCCGGGCGTCGGTGCAGCCACTGTCACGACTGGACGTCGTGGCAAGCAACTCAAGCTCGAGTTGAAGGCCGAGGACAGTGATTTCGTCAGCTGGTTGGAGGGACATGCCCCGCAGTTGATCGCCGAGCTTCACGAGCGCTGGAAGCGTTCGGAAGACTGAGGAAGAGCAACAAACAAAGGAGGCACGAGACAGGCAGAAAAGAAAAAGGCCCCGAGAAGCAAGCTTCACGAGACCTTTCTTAGGTTTCGCACGGGACCAGCCCGCTACAAAACTTCAGTTTTCGCACCTCTGAATGTAGCGATCTGGCCCCTTTCCCGCAAGCGCAAAGCGATTCGCGGGCCAGGGAAATTTTGCCTTCGTGAACGAAAATCATGGAGTACACACCTATTTCGCCGTTTATGCGGCCGATTTCGCACGCCCATCTGCGTGTGGTCGAGCGACCCGAGGCGTCCGTTTCAGGCAAGCCCGTCAATAAGTGGGAGCTCTTGCGTGAGCTGTCCAAGGCGCAGGCTGCCTTTGGGGTTTCCGAGCGCGATCTGACGGTTCTCCAGGGGCTGCTCAGCTTCTTTCCCGATGATGCGCTTGGCGGGAACGCCGAGATGGTCGTCTTCCCGTCCAACAAGGCAATCTGCGAGCGGCTGAACGGCATGCCCTGCTCCACGATGCGCCGTCACCTGGCCCGCCTGGTCGAGGCCGGCTTGCTGATGCGACGCGATAGCCCCAACGGGAAGCGCTACGTCCGCAAGCACGGTGAAGAGCATGTGGCTTTCGGCTTCGAGCTCTCGCCGCTCTACTGCCGGTCCGAGGAGATCGCGCGGGCCGCAGAGGCCGTGCGTGAGGCCGAGGAGCGTGTCAGGCGGTTGAGGGAGGTCGTCAGCCTCATGCGGCGCGATCTCGCGGCCCTCGCGGAGTTCGGAGAGGAGATCCGGCCTGGCCTTGGCCTCTGGGATCAGCTGCGCGACATGGCCGCCCTCACGGCACGCGCGCTTCGCCGCAAGTTGTCGCTTGAGGACCTCTCGGCCTATCGGGCCGAACTTGAAGCTCTCCTCGATCAGGCTCGCAACCTCATCGATGGTCCTGAAACAGAAGAAATGAACACCAATGATGCTCGTTTTGAGCGTCACCATCATAATTCAAATAAAGAATCTATAGATCTTGAACCTGCCTTAGAAAAAGGCGGGGCGGCGGCCGGCGCGCCAGATGATGATACCGATGCGCCTGTTGCTGACGTTGAAGAGCCGGATACTCGACAAGTCCCAAAAATCCCGCTCCACTTGGTACTTGCCGCCTGCCCTTCGCTCAAGACCTTCTACCATGCTGATATCCGGCACTGGCACCAGCTTTTCGACGCGGCGTGCCATGTCCGGCCTGCGATGGGGATCAGTGCATCCGCCTGGGAAGAAGCGCAGCGGTTTATGGGCCCCGAGCAGGCGTCGATCGTCGTTGTCGCCATGTTGGAACGCTTTGCCGACATCCGATCCCCGGGGGGCTATCTCCGTGCGCTGACATCCAAAGCTGCAGCTGGCGAGTTCTCTTGTGGGCCAATGGTCATGGCGTTGATCGGTCGGCGGAGTGCGGCTTAACAGCTGTTAAGTTCAGATCGTCTATGGCTCGTGTTTCATGACTTAACAGCTGTTAAGTCGCCTCTTGGCAGCCGCAGGATGTTCGAGAGGAAAAGGTTGGGGTTTGAGGGGTGACGGGAAGTGAGATCGGGAGAGTGGCTTCCGGCGCCCGTCGTGGAGAAGATCTGATGGCGAAAGCAACCCAGAACATCACCCTGTCCCCGTCGCGGGACATTCCCTTCAACAAGCTCGTGCTGAGCCAGTCCAACGTGCGGCGCATCAAGGCCGGCATTTCGGTCGAGGAGCTGGCCGAGGACATCGCCCGCCGTGGCCTCCTGCAGAGCCTGAACGTGCGGCCCGTGCTCGATGCCGATGGTGTCGAGACCGGCACGTTCGAGATCCCGGCCGGTGGCCGCCGCTTCCAGGCGCTGTCGCTCCTGGTAAAGCAGAAGAGGCTGGCGAAGGCCGCGCCGATCCCCTGCATCGTGCGGGATGCTGCGTCCGACATTCTGGCCGAGGACGACTCGCTGGCAGAGAACATGCAGCGCGTCGCTCTGCACCCGCTCGATCAGTTCCGTGCGTTTCAGGCCTTGCGCGAGAAAGGTCAGAGCGAGGAAGCGATCGCGGCGGCCTTCTTCGTCACGCCGCAGATCGTCAAGCAGCGCCTGAAACTCGCGTCCGTGGCCCCTGCCCTGCTTGAGGTCTATGCCGAGGATGGCATGACGCTGGAACAGCTGATGGCCTTCACCGTGAACCCGGATCATGCGCGTCAGGAACAGGTCTGGGATGCGGTGAAAAACTCCTGGAACAAGGAGCCCTATGCCATCCGGCGCATTCTGACGGAAACCTCGGTCCGGGCGTCCGATCGCCGCGCGGTCTTCGTCGGTGTCGATGCCTATGAGGCGGCCGGCGGTGTCGTCCTGCGCGATCTCTTCCAGGGCGATGACGGAGGCTGGCTCGAGGACCCTGCCCTGCTCGATCGGCTGGTCTCCGAGAAGCTCCAAGCCGAAGCCGAGGCGCTGGCCTCGGAGGGCTGGAAGTGGATCGAGGTGGCGACCGACCTGCCCTATGGCTACAGCCACGGTCTGCGGCGTCTGGCCGGTGATTCCGCCCCGATGACCGACGAGGAAAGCGCGGCCCACGCTTCGCTCCTCGCCGAGTATCGTGCGCTGGAAGAGGAATACTCCGGCCAGGACGAATACCCCGAGGAGATCGACGCGCAACTCGGTCAGCTCGAGATGGCGATGGAAGATCTCGAGCAGCGGCCGCTGATCTATGACCTGGTCGAGGTCGGGCGCGCGGGTGTCTTCGTCACGCTGGATCGGGACGGCAGTCTCGCGGTCTATCGAGGCTATGTCCGGCCCGAAGACGAGCCGCGCGAGGAGACCGCGGTCCAGGATGGTGACGGCACGGATGCCATGGGGCAGGGGGATGATGTCGGTGTTTCCAGTTGGAAACCGTCGGCGACCTCCGCCGGGGGCACCGTCATCACTTCGGGTGGTCAGCCGATCGGTGCCGATCCGACCGAAGATGAGGAAGACGGCGCTCTCAAGCCGCTGCCCGAGCGCCTGGTCATCGAACTGACCGCCCATCGGACCCTCGCGCTGCGTGAGGCCATCGGGCGTTCTCCCGACGTCGCGCTTACGCTACTGCTCCTGAAGCTGGTGACAGACACCTTCCGCACCTCCTCTGCTTCGGGCAGCTGTCTCGAGGCTTCGGTGCGCCACGTCTACATGTCCGCCCAGGCGCCCGACCTGAAGGACAGCATCGTGGCTAAGCTGGTCGACGAGCGTCATGTCGCCTGGGAGGCTGATCTACCCCTCGGCGATGATGCTGCCCTCTGGGACTATCTGACGGCTCTCGACCAGGGCAGCCGTCTCGCCCTTCTGGCGCATTGCCTCAGTTTCGGGATCAATGCGCTCCATGAGAAGGTGAACCCTTACGGTGCGGGCATCTCGGCCAGCGGTCTGACCCGCCGCATGGCGCATGCCGACCTCGTGGCCCACGCGGTGGATCTCGACATGGTCGAAGCGGGCTGGGAGCCGACGGTCGATGGCTATCTCAACCGTGTGCCCAAGGCCCGGATCCTCGAGGCCGTGCGCGAGGCGAAGGGGGAGGGGACCGCGCAGCTTCTCGATCACCTGAAGAAGGGCGAGATGGCGACCGAAGCCGAGCGGCTCCTCAAGGGCAGCGGTTGGTTGCCCGAGGTCCTGCGCCGGGCCGATCTGGCGGCGCATGACGGCGAGGATCTCGCGGAAGGGCAGGGGGAAGATGTGGGCGAGCCCGAAGACATCGATCTCCCGGCTTTCCTGACGGCCGATTTGCCGGAGAGTTCCGCGTCGATGATGGCCGCAGAGTGATCTGAGCCATCCGGGGGCGGGGAAACCCGCCCTCATTCCAACAAAAGACTGCAATATCAATATGATGAATGCGGATTCTCGCATTCGGGATGAGGAATCATGTCTGCAACAATCATCATCGACACAGCCCCCCTCGGGGCACTGATCCGCTACACCGACGGCAGTCCCAAGCCACCGGCACGCTTCACCAAGAAGCTGGCAGCCTGGGAGCGTTCGAACGGCGTCGGCCGTCTCGTGAAGAAAGAGCCGCCCCGGGTGTATCCGACCTGGACCGCTCCAGCTTCCTTCACGCTGCATGAAGGGAACTTTTCTTCGGACGGGGTGATCCTCGTAACCATCATGCGCAGCCATTCGGCGGACAGCCGTCTGATCTTCGAGGTGGCCGAGGTACCGAAGGCCGGGCAGGTGCGTGTGCTCCTCGACTTCGGGGGCAACACTGAATTGCTGCATCTGGCGGAGTCCGTCACCGCAGCCGAGCTCTGGATTGCGCGAGAAGGCTATCGCAACGCGCGGCTCGAGATCGTCGGTGCCGAGGACGGCGAAAGGGCAGGGGGCGCGGACCTGGCCGCCTGAGCCCCGACAATGCGCGAGGGGTCTGCCGAAGGGCCGGGCCTCTCACCGACCAAGAACCTCGTCCCGCGATATCGCGGGGCGCCATAGGATCCATCCGCCAAGACGGAGGTCTTCAACCAAGAGCCTGCCCGGGAGGCTGGCGGCGTTCCAAGCATGAGCGGGACAACCGGCTCCTGACGTTGGGGCACCATCCCCCGCTCGCCATTCCCTTCCTTGCCCCGAATCCCGTCTTCGAGATCAACCCGCGAGGGGTCGGACTACGGGCAAGCCCGTGCCGCCGGGTGGATTCGGACGAGCCGAACGCACCCGGTGATGTCAGCCAGTCTTCGGGCCTGCGGGGTCCTGTCGCGCGGGGGATGGTCCCCCGCCTCCAAGACAGGAGCCAAACAGATGTCCCGCAAAGATGCACACGCCTTCGCCGCCTCCCTCGCCGCCACGCTCATGGTCTCGATCGTCGTCTTCCAGGCAGGGGATGGAACCTTCGGCGCCGTCCCCGCCGATGAAATCGACGGCGACGAGGTCGTGATCGTCTGGGAATACGATCCCTTCGGGTGAGGCTTCGGCCTCACTTCCCGAGGGTCCGGCACGGCGCAGGTGCGCCGCCGGGCCTATCGCGTGCCGTGTGATCGGTGCTGCAGATCTGAAGAACGCCTGTGTGCCACCAGCGCAGATCACAGTACTTACAAGGGCTCAAGCACGCGAAAATTGACTTGGAGAGAGCACGCTAGGATAAGTGGGAAAAACAAATCGTTACAAGATTGAGGACCGACAGTGACGCTGGATATCCGCGGTAGCCTGAAAAACACGCGCATCAGCAAGAATCCATTGGTGGTCGTGGATGAGCTACTGGCGAACTCGATCGACGCGTTCCTGATCCGAAAGAGGGATGAGGCCGACGCGGTTGCCCTGGAAGTGACGCTCAAGGTGAAAGCTACGAAAGCGGACTTGCTCGGCGAGGTGTACGACCTTGAGATCACCTGCGAGGACAATGGTTGCGGTCTTGGGCCAGAGCAGCGCAAGGCCTTCCTGACTAAGGACACCTCTTACAAGGATGACCTCAACATCCCCGGCATCGGGAAGTGCAAAGGAACCGGTCGCGTCCAGTTCTTCCACCACTTCACGGCAGTCTCCCTGTCATCAATCTACAGAGAGGGAGACCGATTAAAGCACATCTCGCTGCCTCTTCTGCGCGACCGAAAGACCATCGAAGAGACCGATTTCACGGTAGAGGATCGGGACACCGGCGAAGTCGGGACCCATATACGACTTTCGCACGTGGTGCCGAAGCTGCGCGAGACCATCCTATCCGTCGCCAGCGTGCACAGGACGTTCACTGCAGAGGCGATCCGACAGCACGTTCTCTTCAACCTGCTGCAAAGGTTCGTCAGCCTTAAGGATGACCTCGGCGGCTTCCAGATTAAGTTCGTCAGCGACCTTGGGGGCAACAAGTCTGAAGAAACCCTGACGCCCGCAGATATCCCCGAGCACACGTCCGTGACGCCGATCACCGTCGAACACATCGAAGGCGTGGATAAGGTATCGGCCGACTTCACCATAACGCACTACAAGCTGGACGAGACGCAGTACCCGTTGCCTCGCAACATCATAGGCTTGTGCGCCAAGGCGTCTATCGCTGAGCTCATCACCGGTCGTTACCTCAAGACCAAGACGCTCGAAAACAACGCGATTGACGGTCATTACCACATTGTCCTGATCGAGGGGGACCTGTTGGATGATGGTGTGAACGAGCAACGCGATGGGTTCGATAAGATTCCACTAGACGACGGCTCAGGCGACTTTTTCGAAGGGATGCAGGTCACCTTCGAGGACATATTCTCGGTTCTCGACGACAAGGTGCAGGAGCTCATAACGCCACCTGATTGGTCCAGGGATACGATTGTGAAAGACGTGGCGAAGGATTTCGGCGTGTCTGAGGAGATGCTCTCGTACTCGAACACGCGCGTGAAGTTCGGGGACACCCCGAACGAGGTAGCGAAGCGTGTCTTGACGAACCTTCAGGAGCTGGTGGTCAACGAGACGTCCAGCCTCTCGGCTATGAAGGATGCGATCAAGGGCCTCGCCCCGGACAGCGATGACTTCCGACGCAAGATCGACGATCTTTCGTGGGAATTCGCCTCGTCCCTCAAGACGATAGACATGGCCAACCTCTCGCAGCTGGTTGTTCGCAGGTCAGCATTGATCGACGTGCTGGACCTGGCTGTGAAACAGGGCCTCAACGTCCAGGCCGAACTACCCGACGGAAAGCGCCGCAAAAACGAGGCTCTGATCCACAGCATCTTCTTCCCGATGCGGAAGGACAGCGAGGAGGTTTCGGACCACGACGTCTGGTTGCTCAGCGAGGAGTACCACTACTACGACTACATCGCCTCTGACATGCCGCTGAACCAGATCAAATGGGACAACGGCCAAAGCCTCTTTGAAGCCGACGTCGATGAGGCCGTTGGCGAGTTGCTAAACCGGATAGGAGAGGAGAACGGGGGCTGCCGCCCGGATATAGCGCTGTTCCACGAGGAAGGCTCCGTTGTGATCGTCGAGTTCAAGGCGCCCGGCGTCAGTCTCGACGAGCACGACAACGACCTGATGGAATACGCCACAATCTTGGCCGCGAAGTCCAACGGAAGGCTGAAAAAGTTCTACGGATACCTGATAGGGGATACCATCAATCCAATCCGCCTGAGAGGCTACAATCGCTTGCCCGGCGAGAACGGCTTCTTCAGCACCAACGACGTGAAGGAGCCGAAAAGCCAGGCTACACTCGGGCAGCTGTACTCGGAACTTCTTTTCTACGGTGACATCGTGGATCGTGCTCGCAAACGCATCGGAGTATATAGGGAGCGCCTGAAGCTACCGCCGCTTTGATCAAGGTCGGCTTGGTGCCGCTCCGCCGACCTGCACCCACCAAAAATGCTGCACGATGGACGAATGACCGGTTCTGTGAAGCTACGTGGCAGCGCCTGGCTGTGAGGCGAATGGAGCTCAGGGCCGATCGCGTAGGTCAAGCCTTTAACTGATGGCGAGGTCGCTCGCGGTCTTTCCCGCCGCCAACGCCTCCACGAACCACTGCGGCTTGCGTCCCCGGCCGGACCAGGTGAGCGACGGATTCTCAGGGTGCCGGTATTTCGCCGCGGCTGGCGCACGGGAGGATTTCGTCTCGGTGCCGACGAGTTCCGCCAGGGAATAGCCGAGGTCCCGGGCGAGAGCTTCCACCTTGGCGCGGGCTTCCGCCTTCTGCCGATCCTCGAATGTGGAGATCGCCTTGGCGACGTCCTTCTGGATTTTCTTCAGCTCGCTGAGCGACAGCGCCTCGAGTTCGTAATCAGCCATTGGTGCGGTCCGTGTCCTGAATGTCCCGGTATCGATAGCCTGTCGCAGCAGGGTGCCGCAACTCCCGGAAGCTAAGGGCAGGGGTGGCAACGGATGATGATCGCCGTCGTTGCCGCCAGTGAGGTGCTGAACTGGGGGTCAGGCTGTCCCGATTGGAGGGGTGACAGTGTCTGGCATTGGCTCCCTGCGCATCTCTGTCCTCTGGGCCATCCCTTCGACTGACAATCCCCTAATCCCGTTCGGTTGCCTGCATGCAACCCCGCGTCAGTCCGGGCCGTGTTGCCCCTTCGGGGCTGCCCGCTCCACCCCGGTCCTCTGGGGGTTTCCGGCGTCCGTTCCGGCCACCGTGCACGCGTCACCCGACGGGCTTTTTCCGGGTCTTGTCGAAGGGACGGTCCCGAAGACAGGAAACACAGGAGCTTACCATGCAGAACATCGTCATCCTCGCCGGCAACATCGGTCAGACCCCCGAAGTCCGCACCACCCAGGGCGGCACCAAGATCACCAACTTCAGCCTCGCCACATCCCGCCCCCGCCTCTCGGAAGGTCGCGTCCTGCGCGACGAGAACGGCTACCGGGTCATGGACACCGAATGGCACCGCATCACCTGCTTCAACGGTCTCGGCAAGACGGTCGCGGAGCATTGCGAAAAGGGCATGAAGGTCCTCGTCCACGGCCGCATCCACTACACCAAGTGGATCGACAGCATGGGGAACGACCGCTACGGTTGCGAGATCATCGCCGAGAAGGTCGACTTCCTGAGCCGCCCGAAGTCGGCCGAGACCGAAAACCCCGAGCTGGTCGACCGCGACGACGAGATCCCGTTCTGAAAAGAACGGGGTCTCCCCCTCGAACCCGGCGGGGCAACCCGCCGGGTTCGCGGCACTGCCGCAAGGCAGCGTCGAGCCCTGACCTACCGAGTGGTGCAATTTGCGATAATACCCATTCTCCGGGACGTAGACAAAGCCGTGACCAATAGACCGTTTTGGGCCTCAACCGCATATCATTGCACCCGAGTGTAGGTCTTCCCGGCCAAAACTCGCTCTACCTGCGCGGTGTTATTGGCGCCGATGCGTATGGCGATCTCCTCAGCGCTGTGTGTTTTCGCCAACGCCCTAATAGCCTGAACCTGCTTAATCGAAAGTCGTCCATCACGTCCGCAGATTTGAGCAATTGCCCATGCGTCGTCACGCCATTTTTCTGCTACCCAAGGTGCAGGTAAGCCTTTGCGCGGATGCTCCTGCAACCATTTCAGGACAACCCGATCCCGCTCGTCCGGCATTGGGACTACGTTTTTGGAAAGTATTCCGTGCTCGCGCATATAGCGCAAACCTGACTTCCCGCCCGGTATCATATTGAGGCGTCGTTGGTCGTCCCAATGGCCGTCCACCATGAACTCCTCCGCTTCATAGAGCGCTTCTACATCATCGGTCGCGGCCATGACTTTGTGGTGAATGTATGTGAGACGGCCCGCATCGCGTTCTTCGCGAAACCTGCGGTGAAACAGTAGCACGCTGCCTTGGTCAATGTTGCGGCGGTGCTCAGCCCACCGCTTCTGCCAACTGCGTGTCGTTACGCCCACGTAAAACCATCCTTGATCGGGATAGGAGCCGCCACCGCCGAAAATGTGCTGGTAGAGCACATATGACTTCTTAGGATACCCTTGGGGATTGAACAGCATATGCGCGGGACAACTGAATATCATGGCAGGCTTCGACACAGTACTTTCGTCGATCTCTGTCTTTCGTGCGCGTGCTGCCGCAAGAAACGCGGGATCTGAGACAACCTCTACCTGAATGCTGGGGCCTATGGCGATTTCCCCATCCTGTGCCGGGCGGCCTGATTGAAAGGCTCTATCCCGCGAAACGGCTCTGTGTTGGAGTTCGATTTTCTTTTGGGGTGCCACGAAAGGTTCGGCACCCTCCAGAAAGATGACATGAAACACGGGTATGATTTGCCCCGGCACAAGACGTACCACGCCGTTTGGCTCAAAGGCTGTTTTCATCCATTGCGCACCGTACTCGGTCTTGGAAAAGGAAGACAGCATAGCCTGCAGATGGCCCCGAAGCGGCGCCATCTCCTTGGGGACAAGATGGTCCCACCACATCCGGTTGATCAGCGTCATCCAACGCCCTCCACCGCTCACTTCACTCCGCAATCATAGAGCGCCAGAAAAGTCTAAGATAGCCTGGTCAATCGATCGTCACCACTCCGTCTATGGAGACAAAACGAAGCGCGCAGCAGAAAATTTCTAGTTGGCTGCAACAAAATGCTAACCCCGTAGCTTACATCAGTTTCTGCCCTCCTGACCGTCATCCAACTATTCTGCAGATGGTATTTTTTCTCGGATACAACCACCGTTTGTTGAACAGCTCAATCATTGAAGCAGACCTTCGTGCGGTTGCAGAGAAAGCTTGCTCCGTCCTGCACTGCTGCCCTTCGCGCTGAGGCTGAAGAGTCAGAGGAGTGCCGGTTTCCGGGTGACGGGTTGAGGGCTGGGAGAGTGGCTCCCGGCGCCTGTCACGGAGGAATACCGATGGGCGTTGTGGAAGTTCTGGATCCAGTCGCACCGGCGCGGGCGGGTGGCTGGAAAGTGGATGTGAGCCGTGGTGAGCGGAACGGGCGAGTGTCGTCCGAATGGTTCAACCGGCCGGATGACGAGCGGTATCTGTCGCTCGATGATCTCTGGGCCAATGTGAAGGGTCGGTCCGAGCGCAGCCGCAGCCGGGTGGTGCAGACGGCGGACATCCGCGTAGAGGCCGCGCGCGATAACCCTGAGCGGTTGCATCTGATGCTGCCGAAAGCGCAGGAGCCTGTCGCACCCACGCATTGGGCGTTTGGCCAGCTTGCCAGCATCGTCGGTGCCCCGGCATCCTACCTGCGGCAGCTTCCCGCGCCTCTGGCGGGGATCAACCTGCAATACGGTTTGACCAATCACCGTGCCGAGCAGGTGAAGACCTTCGAAACCGAGGATGGCCGCACGGAACTGCGCGCCGTGACCGGTCCCGACTACGGCCGCATCCATGACTTCGAACTTGTGGAGGCGGTGCAGCGCATCGCCGGCAATGGCACGGGCGATACGCGCTGGAAGGTACCGGGTGTGCTGGATTGGTCGACCGGGGTCTACAACCCCGATGTCGAAATCAGCCGCGACACGACCACGCTCTACGCCTCGGACCGCGATGTCTTCCTGTTCCTGGTCGACGATCGAAACCCGATCGAGGCGGGCAAGCTGGCGGACGGCTCACCCGACCTCTACTTCCGGGGATTCTACTGCTGGAACTCCGAGGTGGGGGCAAAGACCCTCGGCATGGCGAGCTTCTACCTGCGGGCGGTGTGCCAGAACCGCAACCTCTGGGGTGTCGAGGATTTCCAGGAGATCAAGATCCGTCACTCGAAATACGCCGCGTCGCGCTTCGCACATGAGGCGGCGCCGGCGCTGACGCGCTTCGCCAATTCCTCGCCGCTGGGATTCGTGAACGGCATCAGGGCAGCACGGCAGCAGGTCGTGGCGCGCAGCGATGAGGACCGTGCAGATTTCCTGCGTAAGCGCGGTTTCTCGAAAGCCGAATCCGGCAAGATCATCGAGAAGGTGCTGATGGAGGAAGGCCGCCCGCCCGAGAGCATCTTCGACTTCGTGCAGGGCATCACGCGGCTTGCGCGCGACAAGACCCAGCAGGATGCCCGCCTCGACATGGAAGGGCGCGCCAAGAAGCTCCTCGACCGGGTCGCCTGACGCCGGGCCCGACAACGCGACCGCCCTCGCGCGCGGCGGCGGTCGCACTTTCCCTTTCCACACGCACGCCACTGGCCCCGCCCCGAGAGGGCAGGGGGCTTCGGCCTGCGCATCTCAGCGAGAACCTTCATGACCCCCCAGGAAGAAACCGTCATCCTCGAGGCCCGTGACATCCTCGGCCGCTACCTCAGCCAGAACCCGGTCATCGGCAGCTGGCATGCGCTGATGGACTACTGCGCGCTGACCGTCCGCGGGCCCATCGAGCGGTTCCACGTGCTCTACCTCGACCGCAAGAACCGCATCATCTCGGATGAGCTTCTCTCGACCGGTACGGTCGACCATGTCCCGGTCTATCCGCGCGAGGTGATCAAGCGAGCGCTGATGCTGAACGCCAGCGCCCTGATCCTGATCCACAACCACCCTTCGGGCGATCCGACGCCGTCGGAGGCCGATCTCAGCATGACCAAGGAAATCCAGAAGGGCTGCAAGTACCTCGGGCTGACGCTGCACGACCACATCATCGTCGGCGCCGGGACGGAGCTGAGCCTGCGGGCCCTCGGCAAGCTCTGAAGGCCCATCGGACCCATCACCGCCGCCCCTTCGAGGACGAGGGCGGCGGTTTGGTCTTTGACGGATGAAGCGGGGAGAGAGGCTTCCCGCGCCGTCGGAGATTTCCCCATGTTCGACTTGCCCCTCCCCATCCACCCGACCACCGGCCCGCGAGGCTTCTCGCCGGTTTTCGCTGTGGGCGATGCTGATCCCAACCACCCCTTTGCCCTGACCCTGTCGCGCCGCACGCCTGCGGATCTGATGTCGGGCCGGGCCGCGCCGTTGGTCTTCGCGCGCTTTGCGACGCTGGCCGATGCCATACAGGGCGCGATCGACCATGCCGAGGGCATGGCCACGGATGCCACGCCCCAGCTTCTGGCGATACTCGATCGCGACGAGCGCCTTGTGCTGGCCGGGGCCGCCAGTGACCACGCCGTCGCCTGGTGCCACCCGGTGACGAGCACGGCTGAGGCACGTGGCGTCGTGACCGAGGCGAGCCAGCTGCGCGCGCAGGCGGGCCGCGCGGCTGCCTGGGGTGAGCCCGATCTTGCGCAGCGGCTGCGCCACCGCGCCGATTTTCTGGACGGGCGCCTCGTCGACCCGCTCTGGCGCGCTTTCACTGCCCGGGCGCTGCAGGTCGCTGCCTGAGGCCCGAGAGGCAGAGGAGGGCAGGGGGGATTTGGAGCTTGTCCGGGGGAGAGAGATCGCCCGGACCGGCTCCGATCCTTTAACCTTAGCGGAGACTCACGATGACCCTGACCGAACCCACCCTCACGGCGCCGATGACACCCTCGTCCGTCGACATGGCGCAGATCTTCGCGGCGCATGCCGAACGCGCGGCCCGGATCGACGCACTGCGCCCCGGCAACAAGGACCGCCTCTTCGACGGTCTCATGGCCGCTGGCATCACCCATGTCACCGTGACCTTCGACGGTGCGGGGGACAGCGGCCAGATCGAAAGTATCGGTGCATGGTCTGGTGAAACCGCCGTCGATTTCCCCGCGACCGAGATCGAGTATGCCGCGCTCACCTGGGACGACCCCGAGGTCGAGATGCGGCAGCTCTCGCTGGAAGATGTCGTCGAGCAACTCGCCTACGACTTCCTCTCCGACACGCATGGCGGCTGGGAAAACAACGTCGGTGCCTGGGGCGAATTCTACTTCGACGCCGCGGCCCGCTGCATCCATCTCGAGTTCAACGAGCGGTACACCTCGTCCGAACTCTTCACCCATGATTTCTGAGGGTGCGGCGATGGCACATCCCTATCACCACGCCCTCTCCTCGGTGAAGAAATGGGGCGGCACGGTCGAGGATTTCATGGCGGTGCATGCCTGGTTCGACCAGAGCAAGGAGATCACAGCCGACTTCCGGCACCGGGCGCTGCGCCACCATGCCGAAGGCATCTTCATGGCCGAGACGATTTTCGGGCCGACCCTCACCCTCTCGACCGGGCGCATCATCCCGACCCGCTGGGTTGGCGAACAGCATGTGAAGGAAGACCTCGGCTTCATCCCGAGCTTTGGCGATTGGGTGAAGGCCATCCGTCCCGAGCCCTGGATGGGCCGGGCCGGGCGGACCGAGGCGCTGGTCGACCCGTATTTCGCCTCGCCCGTGGTCGAGGTCACCTGAGATGACCGATCCGGCCTATCAGCGCCTGGGCCTGCCAGTGACGGCTTCGCCATTTGCTGTCCTGCGGGCAGCGGTCCGGGCGCTCCACCCGGACACGCGCGCCGTTCGCGGCTTCCGGGCGGCGCGCAAGCGCTTCTACCGGCAGATGCTCTGCGCGCATGCCGACCGACAGGCGGCGGGCGACAGTCCCACAGGCTGATCGCTCCCAACCATTCTTTCATCCCAATCCAGCGCCCGGCCTCTCGGCCGGGTCTTCCCCATTCAGGAGGTCCCCATGGCGGATTATTTCACCCATTTCTCATGCCTGCTCGACGTTGGCACCCCCGACAAGGCCGCCCGCGCGCTCGCGCTGTTCCAGGAACTGCGCGCTGCGGATCAGGACGCTGACGACCCGGAGGTCGCGGGCCTCACACTCGTGCGCCAGGATGCGCCCGAGGGCAGCACCCTCTGGATCCATGACGATGAGCACGGCGATGTCGAAGCCGTCATCCGCTTCGTGCTGCGCCTCGCGGAAGAGCTCGACCTCATCGGCCTTTGGGGCTTCCAGTATGCCCTGACCTGCTCCCGGCCGCGCCTCGACGCCTTCGGCGGCGGCGCGCAAGTCATCGATCTCGGTGCCCGCAAATCCATTGGCTGGACCAGCACGCAAGAATGGCTGGCCGCCGCGCTGAACGGGGAGGACGTCGATGCCTGAGGTGATCTGTACCACGGTCTACCAGTTCCCCGAACTCTCGGATGCCGCCAAGGAAAAGGCGCGCAGCTGGTATCGCGAGCTTGGCCCACACGACGATTGGTGGGATTCGGTCTACGAGGATTTCGAGCGGGTCTGCGAAATCCTCGGCATTCGCCTGAAGACTACACCCGTCCGCCTTATGGGCGGCGGGACGCGGGCCAAACCCTGCATCTGGTTCTCCGGCTTCTGGAGCCAGGGCGACGGTGCTTGCTTCGAGGGCTATTGGTCCCACGCGAAGGGCGCGGCCGCGCGCATCCGGGACTACGCGCCCAAGGACGCGACGCTGCATGGCATAGCCGACCGGCTGCAGGCCATCCAGCGGCGGAACTTCTACCAGCTCGCCGCCGAGGTCAGCCACCGTGGCCGCTACTACCACGAATACACCATGTCCGTAGACGTCACCCGCGACAGCCCGACCTGGCAGCCGCCGACTGAGGATGCCGAGGAGATCGTGACCGACGCGCTGCGCGATCTGGCCCGCTGGCTCTACCGCCAGCTTGAGGCTGAATACGACCACCTGACCTCGGATGAGGCCATCGAGGAGGGGATCATCGTCAACGAGTACACCTTCACAGAAGCCGGGCGTCGCTTCGGGTAAGGGCGCACGGTTGAAAACTGTCAGAAAACTGCGTATGTTTCTGACAAAGGAGCGATCATGGAGCGCATGGCCGAGAGCATTATGAATGTTGCGACGACGTTGCCGGAGGGGGTGCCCTTGGCAGCGAAGGGGCTCCTGCACCTGGGCTCGCGCGCGGCGGTCGATCAAACGCTGTCGCGTCTTGCCGCACGCGGCGAGTTGATCCGTGCGGGACGCGGCATCTACATGCGCCCGGTCCAGACACGCTTTGGACCGCGTAGCCCGTCGGCTGAACAAGCGATTGAAGCGCTCGCAGTGCAGCGGGGCGAGACGATCGTCCCGAGCGGTGCTGCTGCGGCAAACGCTCTGGGCCTCACGACACAGGTGCCAGTCAAGTCGGTTTACCTTACTTCCGGTCGAAGCCGTGTGCTGAACCTTGGCCGGCAAGCGGTCGAACTGCGTCATGCGCCGCGCTGGCAGTTGGCCCTAGGGAGCAAGACCTCAGGCCAGGTTGTCCGTGCGCTGGCATGGCTCGGGCCGGATGAGGCTCCCAATGTCCTGCAAATCCTGCGATCCAAGCTCACGGAGGCGGCAAAGACCGAACTCGTGTCCGCCGCGCCGCAGTTCCCGACTTGGCTGGCACGATTGATCGGAGAGATGGTCCATGGCTGAGGCATTCCTGCGCCTCAGCGGCCAGGACCGACTGGATGCTCTTGGTGTCGCGGCCGATCGGCTCGGCCGACCAGCCCATCTCCTCGAAAAGGACGTCTGGGTGGTCTGGGCGATCCAGCAGCTGTTTGGATCGCCCATTGGTACAAACCTCGTCTTCAAGGGTGGCACCTCTCTGTCGAAGGCCTACCGGGTCATCGACCGGTTTTCTGAGGATGTGGATCTGACCTTCGATATCAGAGCGCTGATCCCGGATCTGCTGGAGGGCCGTGAAGACGCGATGCCCGCTACTTCCAGCGAAGAGCGGCGCTGGTCGAAACGTGTTCGAAAGGCTTTGCCTGAATGGGTGGCCGGGACCGTCGAGCCGATCCTGCAGCAGGCGATTGATCGGGAAGGGATCGATGCCAGGCTTCGGACTGACGGCGACAAGCTGTTCATCGACTACCCACACCTCGCGCGCGGCACGGGATACGTTTCTCCGAGCGTGATGCTGGAATTCGGTGCGCGTTCTACCGGAGAGCCCGCATCCCCACGCGATATCGTTTGCGATGCCGCGTCGGTGATCGCAGGCGTGGAGTTTCCCACTGCCCGCCCGCGCGTGATGCATGCGGAACGGACGTTCTGGGAAAAGGCGACAGCGATCCACGTCTTCTGTTTGCAAAACCGTATGCGAGGGGATCGCTTTTCTCGCCACTGGCATGATGTCGCCCGGTTGGACGATGCGGGCATCGCCGCTGCGGCCATCGAAGATCGCGCGCTTGCGATCGCTGTCGCCCGGCACAAGACGATGTTCTTTGCAGAGAAGGCGGCGGATGCCACGCGGATCGATTACGGCACCGCAACCTCTGGGCATCTACAACTGGTCCCAGGCGGCGATGCTCTCAAGGCTCTCGCTGACGATTATGGCCGGATGGTCGAGGACGGCCTGCTTGCATCAACACCAGAGCCTTTTGGCGACTTGATGGACCGTTGCGCGGGCATCGCGCGCAAGGCCAATGCAGCGTTCAAGCCTGACTGACCATCTTTTCGGAAGATTCCCGCTACTTATTCCCGTCGATCCACTTCGACATGAGCCCCTTGTCGCGGAAGCACTCTTCCGGAACGGCACGCCGTTTGATCCGGGCGAGCTTCTCCGCGAAGGCCACCTGCTTCGATGTCGGCAGCCGGTCCATGGCCGACACCGGCTTTAGCTGGGCCTGCGCCTCGATCCAGGCACTCAACGACCGACGGTCCTGCTGAACTTCCCAAGGCAGGAGGGTCTGGTTGCGCAGGGCGAGTGACCGCGCATAGGCGATCTGCTTCGGTGTCGCGGGCAGGGTGTATGTGGTGCTGTCCATCGGGAAACTCCCTTTTTAGCTTGGCCCTCAATATAGAACATAACGGGAACAAAATCAAGCCAAGCGAACGGAACGCACCGGTTCGAGAGGGAGAGAGTGGCGGGGGAAGATCAGGCCTGAGGGTGCCCGAGAGAGGGTGTCCGGGCCGGTCCCTGTCCCTCATTCCGGAGTTTCCCGATGACCTATCTCGCGCCTGTTGCGCCTCGCGTTCCTGTTCCGTCCACTGAACCCGCGCCCGCAATCCTCGCCGTGGCCGCGGCACTGCAGCCTGATCTCGCGCAGGGCTTCCAGATCGACGCGCTGCGCCTGCGCGTAGAGATGGAGCGCGCCTTTGGCGGCTCCGATGCCGACGGCGCCTGGGACTGGAAGCTCGCCTATGAGGCGGGCGAGGTGGCGCTGGTCCTCTTCCTGCGGAAATTCGGCCGCGCGCTGCTGGCCCGTGCTGGATCGCCTGCGGCACTGCTGCCGATCCTTGCCAAGGTGGCGGGCCTCTTGCCGACGCATACCCGGCGCTCGGAGGAGATGGACCGGTTCCAGCAATTCTCGACGCCGCTGCCCATGGGGCTCGCTGCACTGGCCGCCGCACAGATCACTCCGCGTGACCTGGTCCTTGAGCCTTCGGCCGGGACCGGGCTTCTCGCGATACTCGCTGAAATCGCAGGCGGCAGCCTTGCGCTGAACGAACTCGCCGAGACCCGCGCCGACCTTCTGCGTCACCTTTTCCCGGGGCGTCCCGTCACCAGTTTCGACGCCGCGCAGATCGACGATCATCTGGACGCGGGCCTGCGCCCCAGCGTCATCCTGATGAACCCGCCGTTTTCGGCGGTAGCCCATGTCGATGGTCGGACGACCGAGGCGACGGCCCGGCATCTGCGCTCGGCGCTTGCACGGCTGGCCCCCGGCGGACGGCTCGTCGCCATCACAGGGGCCAGCTTCGCGCCCGACGCGCCCGCCTGGTCCGAGACCTTCGGCCGCCTGACCGAGAGTGCCCATCTGGTCTTCACCGGCGCTGTGTCGGGGGCAGCCTTCGCAAAGCATGGCACCAGCTTCGAGACGCGGATTTCGGTCTTCGATAAATGCCGCGGTGGCGAGGCGGGCGGCACTACCGCCGATCTGGCCCAGCCCATGTCATCCGACGTGGCGCTGCTCCTCTCCCGGATTACCGCCGAAGTCCCGCCGCGCCTCGAGTTGGAAGCAGGCGCGGTGCCTCGCCCCCAGCCCACTTCCCCTTTCCGGCAAAAGCCAGCCCGTACGTCCGGCCCTGCCACTCGACATTTGGGGGCAACGTCATCGGCCAGGACCAATGCGATTGTCGCCGCGCCGGATGCCGAGGACCTCGCCTACACCCTGCGCGGTCCGACCGAGGACGGGGCAGCTGGTATGCGCCTATCGGATGCCATTTATGAGACCTTCCGCCTGCAGGCGATCGACATCCCTGGCGCTGCCCCGCACCCGACCAAGCTGGTCCAGTCCGCGGCGATGGCTTCGGTCGCGCCCCCGAAACCTTCCTACCGCCCGAAACTCCCCGCAGCCGTTCTGCGCGACGGCCTGCTTTCCGACGCCCAGCTCGAGACGGTGATCTACGCGGGCGAGGCGCATGGCGCCTATCTCGCCGGTTCGTGGACCGTCGATGAAACCGGCGATATGGTCTCGGCCGCGCCCGACGATGCCGCGGACGCCGTGCGCTTCCGTCGCGGCTTCTTCCTCGGCGACGGCACTGGCGCGGGCAAAGGCCGCCAGTCGGCCGGGATCCTGCTCGACAACTGGTGTCAGGGTCGCCGCAAGGCGCTCTGGATCTCGAAGAGCGACAAGCTCCTCGAGGACGCGCAGCGCGACTGGTCGGCGCTCGGGCAAGAGCGGCTGCTCGTCACACCGCTCTCGCGCTTCGCCCAAGGCCGCGACATCCCGCTGACCGAGGGCATCCTCTTCACCACCTATGCGACGCTGCGCTCCGAAGAACGCGGCGCCAAGAAATCCCGCGTCGATCAGATCGTCGACTGGCTCGGGGCGGATTTCGACGGGGTGATCCTCTTCGACGAAAGCCACGCCATGGCCAATGCCGCCGGTGGCAAGGGCGAGCGCGGCGATACCGAGGCCTCGCAGCAGGGCAGGGCGGGCCTGCGCTTGCAGCACAAACTGCCCAATGCCCGCGTGGTCTATGTTTCGGCCACGGGCGCGACGACGGTCCACAACCTCGCCTATGCACAGCGTCTCGGGCTTTGGGGCGGGGAAGATTTCCCCTTCGCGACGCGCGGTGAGTTCGTCGAGGCCATCGAGGCGGGCGGGGTTGCGGCAATGGAGGTCCTCGCCCGCGACCTGCGGTCGCTTGGCCTCTATACCGCCCGCTCGCTCTCCTACGACGGTGTCGAATACGAAATGCTCGAGCATGCGCTGACGCCCGAGCAGCGCGGCATCTACGATGCCTATGCGGGGGCCTTCGCCATCATTCACAACAACCTCGCCGCCGCGATGGAGGCCGCCAACATCACTGGCGACAGCGGCACGCTGAACCGCCAAGCCAAGTCAGCCGCGCGGTCGGCATTCGAGTCCGCCAAGCAGCGCTTCTTCGGCCATCTGCTGACTAGCATGAAAACCCCCACCCTCATTTCCAGCATCGATGCCGATCTCGCCGCAGGCCATGCGGCCGTCATCCAGATCGTCTCGACCGGCGAGGCCCTCATGGAACGCCGCCTTTCGGAGATCCCGACCGAGGAATGGAACGACATCCGCTGTGACATCACTCCCAGGGAATACGTCCTCGACTACCTCGCCCATTCCTTCCCGGTGCAGCTCTACGAGCCCTTCACCGACAGCGAGGGCAATCTCTCGTCCCGGCCCGTGGTGCGGGATGGTCAGCCGGTCGAGTGCCGCGAAGCCGCCCGCAGGCGCGACGCGCTGATCGAAAAGCTGGCCTCGCTGCCGCCCGTGCCGGGGGCGCTCGACCAGATCGTCCAGCGCTTCGGGACCGACCTCGTGGCCGAGGTCACGGGTCGCTCGCGCCGCATCGTACGGAAGGGCGAGGGCCCTGCTGCGCGGCTTGTCGTCGAAAGCCGGGCGGGCTCGGCCAATCTCGCAGAGACCGCCGCCTTCATGGATGACCAGAAGCGCATCCTGATCTTCTCGGATGCCGGTGGCACGGGGCGCAGCTATCACGCCGATCTCGGGGCCAAGAACCAGCGCCTGCGCGTCCATTACCTGCTGGAGCCGGGCTGGAAGGCCGATGCGGCGATCCAGGGCCTTGGCCGTACCAACCGTACCAACCAGGCGCAGCCGCCGCTGTTCCGACCGGTGGCCACCGATGTGAAGGCGGAGAAGCGGTTCCTGTCGACCATCGCGCGTCGTCTTGACACGCTGGGTGCGATCACGCGCGGTCAGCGCCAGACCGGCGGGCAGGGGCTGTTCCGGCCCGAGGACAATCTCGAGAGTCCTTACGCCCGCGATGCCCTGCGCCAGCTCTACCGCCGCATCTATCGCGGCGATGTGGCGGGCTGCTCGCTCGGGGCCTTCGAGGATGCCACCGGCCTCAGCCTGACCGATGACAACGGGCTGAAGGACGACCTGCCGCCGATCACGACTTTCCTCAATCGCCTGCTGGCGCTGACGATCGACATGCAGGCTGTGCTCTTCTCGGCCTTCGAAGAGCTTCTCGATGCGCGGATCGAGGGCGCCATCGCTGCCGGGGTCTATGACCTCGGGCTCGAGACGCTGCGCGCCGAAAGCTTCCGCGTGACGGATGCTCGGGTGATTTACACCCATCCCGGCTCCGGCGCGGAGACCCAGCTCCTGACCATCGCCGAAAAGCGTCGCAACACGCCGACCTCGCTCGCGGATGCGCTCGACTGGCTTGATGACCCGAAGGCTCGGCTTCTGGTCAACAGCCGCTCGGGCCGTGCTGCGATGCAGGTGCCCGCCACCAGCCTGATGCTGGATGATGGGACCATTGAACCCCGCCAGCGGCTGGTTCGCCCAACGGAGGCCAGCACGGTCCCAGCTCGGATGATGGAGGACACCCACTGGCTGGAAGCAGACCGCGCAGCCTTCGCCGCCGCCTGGACCGCGGAACTGGCCGAGGTGCCCGAGTTCTCTGAATCCACGCTGCACATCGTGGCGGGGCTTCTTCTACCGATCTGGAAGCAGCTCCCCCAGGATGAGACCCGCGTCTACCGGCTGCAGACCGATGACGGCCAGCGCATCATCGGCCGCCGTGTCTCGCCCGCCTGGGTCGCGACCACGTTGGCAGACGATGCGCCGAAGCTCACAGCGGCGCAGGTCCTTGCCCTCGTTCTGGAGGGCAAGACCGTCGTGCGGCTGGCCGAAGGAATGGAGTTGCACCGCTCCTGCGTCATGGGCGTGAATCGGATTGAGCTGTCTGGGTTCACTGAGGTCGCCAAGGACCGGCTCAAGGCCGATGGCTTCTTCTCGGAAATCATCAGCTGGAAGCTTCGCCTCTTCTGCCCGACGGATGCGAGCGGTATTGCCGTGCTGGATCGTCTGCTTGCACGTTTTCCTGTAACGGGACTACATGCGCGCGGGGGTTGTTGAGCCATGTATTCCGAGACCGAAGAGGTGATCCGCGCTCTTGCGGAAAACGCCGAAGACGTGTGTCGCGCCTACCTTCCCGCCGGACGGCGGGAAGGATCCTACTGGATCGTGGGCGATCTGCAGAACAACCCTGGCCGGTCGCTCTTCGTGCGGCTGACGGGGCCTGCGTCCGGACCGGGTGCCGCCGGCAAGTTCACCGACGGTGCAACGGGCGAGCATGGCGATCTCCTCGATATCATCCGCGAGCGGACCGGGATATCGCGCTTTCCCGATCTTCTGGCCGAGGCCCGGGCGCATCTTGGCCGTCCGCAGCCGGTCCTCCCAGATGCGCCAATGCCGAAGAAGGCCAAGGCCCCCGGCGGCAAACCAGCGGCGGCGGTGCGATTGTTTGCAGCCTCGGTGCCGGTCGCAGGCACGCTTGCCGACACCTACCTCCGCTCCCGGGGCCTTACCAAAGGCGCAATGATGAGCGCGCTGCGCTTCCACCCGAAGTGCTGGCATCGGGATGAGGGCCAGACCCGGAGCGTCCCCAGACCGGCGCTGATCGCGGCGGTCACCGATGGGGCAGGGGCTTTGCAGGGCGTGCATCGCACTTGGCTGGCGCGTGACGGACAGGGGAAGGCGGCTGTCGAGACGCAGCGACGAGCCATGGGTCACCTCCTCGGCAATGCCGTCCGGCTGACCCCGCATGAAGACATCCTCGTGGTCGGCGAGGGCATCGAGACCATGCTGTCCTTGGTCGAGGCAGTGCCCGGCCTTCCCGTCTGGGCGGCGCTCTCGTCCGGTCACCTCGGGGCGGTCTTGCTGCCGGAGGGGCTGCAGCGCCTCTACATCGCCATCGACCGCGATCCCGCGGGGCGGGCCGCAGCAGAGAGGTTGAGCGCCAAAGCAACCGATGTAGGGATTGCCGTTCGTGTGCTCGAACCGCGGCTCGGGGATTTCAACGATGATCTCCGGGCGACCGGCAAGGAGGCGCTGCGCCAGCATCTGGCAGCGCAGATCGGGCCAGAGGATCGGCATCGCCTGTTCGGCTGAGCAGCATCGCGCAAGGGGCGGCCCGGGAGTGCGGGGCAGGGGTCCGCATTCCTGTCGTGGCTTTGGATCGTCGCATTGCCTCTTCCCGGGCAATCTCATCCACCCGTCACCCGAGCGGCCTTGAAGAGATGGGCAGGCGGCCGTCAAAGGGGCCGCCCCTTCAAGGACGGGGGGCGACTGATTTCCGCCGGCGGGGACAAGCCCCGCCTTTGCATCGCGAGACAAATCAGCCGCCCCCCGTCCTCCTCCACATGCGTTCCGGCCCCGAAAGGGGGTGAAGGGGCGTCCCCCGTGACGGCTTTCGCAGCCCATGAAGGCCGCGCGGGTTGTCGCGCGGACGAGTTGAGGCCCGGAGGCAAGAAACCGATGACGATCCACACCCACGACGACGCGTATGAACCCGCCCATACCGCATCCCAGACCGCCCATGCGCTCGACGAGCTGCAGCTCTATGGCTACCGCCCCTTTGACGAGCCCGATCCGCGCCCGATGCCCGATGGGCAGCGTCTCGCGGTCGCCGTCGCCGACATCTTCGATGCCCTCGTCGCGACCTTTGAGGACACCCGCATGGAACCCGACCTCGAAGAGGTGCTCTGGGGCCAGGTCAACCTCTTCCACCGCGCGACGGCCCGGATCGAGCGGTCGCTCGATGAGAACGAACAGGCGCAGCGCCGCCTCCAGCGCGAGCAGGACGGCTCCGAGGTGAAATCCACCGAGCTTGAGCGCCTGACGGCCGAAGGCCTGACGCTGATCGAACGGCGCAACTGCATGGACATGATGCGCGATCACGCCGCCACCGAGTTCGTCCATCACACGGGCTCCACCTGGCGCCCCCGAACCGGCTCGATGGTGAACCGCCAGCACATGACCGCCGCGCTGATCGACAGCCGCGATTTCCTGGCCGCCAAGCGCCGCGCAGAGACCGAGGTGATGCTGCCCGCAGGTCCCAAGGTCGCCCTAACCGGTGGGACCGACTTCAACGATCACCGCCTGATCTGGGGCAGGCTCGATCAGGTCCGGACCAAGTATCCCGACATGGTGCTCTTGCACGGGGGAAGCCCGAAGGGCGCAGAGCTCATCGCCGCCAAATGGGCCGAGGCTCGCGGCGTGACGCAGGTCGCCTTCAAGCCCGACTGGACCAAGCACGCCAAGGCCGCGCCCTTCAAGCGCAACGACGCCATGCTGGACGTCCTGCCAGTGGGCGTCCTCGTCTTCCCCGGCAACGGCATCCAGGAGAACCTTGCCGACAAGGCCAAGAAGCTGGGCATCCCGGTCATGAAGTTCGAGAAGGGGGCGTGAGCCCCCTTCTCCCTCAAGGGGAAATCGAGGTGGAAGCATAGTCTTCCACCTGATATTGTGGTGAAAACCTAAGTCGATCACTACATGTACCACAGCCCGTTCCAGCTCGATGTCTTTCCGACCGACGTGCAGATGCGCCGGATCGATCCGGCGCGCAACATGCGTCGCTTCTATCGGCTGAGCGTGCAAAGTGACCTCTTCGGTCGCGCGAGCCTCGTGCGCGAGTGGGGTCGTATCGGTTTCCGTGGCCAGATGATGGTTGAGACCCACCCCGATGAAGGCAAGGCCATCACCGCTTTGATGAAGCTTGCAGCGGTGAAGAAGCGGCGCGGGTACGTCGACTGACGCGTAGGTTTGCTTCTACTGCTTGGCCTGTGGCAAGTCCTTTTATGATGAAACGGCGCTGCCTTGAGCTCTGTGCGAGATAACTGGATTGGCCTGAGCAACCAATCAAGAGGTTGGGTTGGTCGGCATGGTCACCTTACTCCTCTACCACTTCGCTTCAGAGAGCTCGCAGGTAGAACGTCCGCGCAAAGGGGTTGATCTTCATCATGAGTATAGTTTATATACCCATCATGAAACGATTCTGGTGGGTGCTCTCGTCCCACCTGTTCAACGAGGACCTGCCATGCGCTGGGGTGTCGAAAAACGGTTGGAGTTTATTGAATTCCGCCTCTTTTGGGAGGGCGGGATCAACCGTGCCGACATCGTAGAACAGTTCGGGGTATCCGTGCCCCAGGCCTCGAAGGATCTTACGCTCTACGAGGAGAAGGCACCGGGAAATCTGATCTACGACAAGAGCGCCAAGCGTTACAAAGCGGCGGACGATTTCAAGCCCGTTTTCATGCAGCCTGATGCATCCACGTACCTCGCTCATCTGCGCGACACTAACGGAGGAGCGTCTGGTGTAACCGAAGCTTGGCTTGCATCGGCGCCCGCGCATGATGCCCTGCCTATTCCACACCGGCGCGTGGAGGCCGACGTCCTTCGCGATGTCCTCAAGGCCGTTAGAGAAGGCCATTCCATCGAGGTCTTCTACCAGTCGATGAGCGCCAACAAGCACACCCCAGAGTGGAGGCGGATTTCTCCCCACGCTCTCGGCAGTGACGGACTGCGCTGGCATATCCGTGCATTCTGTCACATCGATCACAAGTTCAAGGACTTCATCCTCTCGCGATGCATGAAAACTCGAAAGCATGAACTGTCCGGCGCGTCTGCGAATGACGACAAGCTTTGGCATGATCGCTTCTCGGTGGCGCTCGAACCGAATCCAGCCCTGAGCGAGAGCCAGCGATCAATCATCGCCCAAGATTATGAAATGACGAACGAGCGCACCGAAGTCATGGTGCGAAAGGCGCTCCTCTACTACTTCCTGAAGCGTCTCCGTCTGGATGTCGCAGACAAGCTGGACAACCCCCACGAAGTCCCTGTCGTGGTCGCCAACCGAGCTGCCTTTGACGCCGCGCTCGCGGAGGCGATGGCATGAAGTCTGTCAATTTCGAAATCCTTCGTGACGGTTGGCCTGAACTTGCAGGTCTTGGCGGGTTTGCGGAGTCATACGCTCACGCAGATCCGGCCAGCGCGCTCGTCAAGCTTCGCCTGTTCGCGGAGAACCTGACAAAGGATATCTACCGCGAGCTCCAGCTGCCAAAGCCAGACCTATCGAAATTTGTTGATCTCCTTGAGAACGACGCCTTCGTCGCGATCACTCCGAAGGTTGTGCTCGACAAACTTCACGCGTTGCGGATGCACGGCAACAAAGCCGCACATGGCGAGCCCGTAAAAAGCCAACACGCGCTATGGCTGCTCAAGGAAGCGCACGATCTGGCCCGCTGGATGTGTGTCCGCAATGGGCGAGCGAAAGCAGACCAGCTTCCCGCCTTCCAGCAGCCGGCCATTCCAGGTCAGGTTGAGGAGCGGGAACGGCGCCAAGTCCTTGAAAAACTGGCGGCACAGGAAGCGCAGATGGACACGCTGCTTTCTGAGCTCGAAGAAGTGCGATCGAAAGCAAACGCCGCCCAGAAGGAAGCGGCTGAGCTCAAGCAGCTAGCAAGCTCGGCACAGGCAGCGGCCGATGAACTTCAGTTCAGCGAGGCAGAAACCCGAGCGCGCCTCATTGATAGCATGTTGGCGAGCGTCGGCTGGGATATCGCAGAAGGCGTCAAGAACACGACCCAAGTGGGCAAGGAAGTCGAGGTCGACGGTCAACCAACGGCTTCGGGCATCGGCTACGCCGATTACGTGCTTTGGGATGACAACGGGAACCCGCTGGCCGTGATCGAGGCGAAGAAGACCTCGACCGATGCGGAGCTCGGTCGGCATCAAGCCAAACTCTATTCCGATAGCCTTGAAAAGCGGTATGGGCATCGCCCGGTCATCTTCTACACGAATGGCTTCGACATTTGGATTTGGGACGACGCGCAGGACTTTCCTCCGCGGAAGCTCTATGGCTTCTACTCCAAAGACAGCCTTCAGCATCTGGCTAACTACCAACGGCACAACAAACAGCCCCTCAACACAGTCGCGATCAGCGATCAGATCGTCGATCGGCTGTACCAGCTGGAAGCGATCAAAAGGGTTTCTGAGCGGTTTTCGCAGAAACACCGTCGGGCGCTGGTGGTTCAGGCCACTGGTACAGGCAAGACACGCGTTGCGATCGCGCTGACGGACCTTCTGATCAGAGCCGGTTGGGTCAAGCGGGTCCTCTTCCTCTGCGATCGCAAGGAACTCCGGAAGCAGGCCAAGAACGCCTTCAACGATTTCCTTTCGGAGCCCACTCGGATCATCACATCGCGCGTTAGGACGAACGCCAGTGAGCGCGTCTTCCTTGCGACATATCCCGCGATGCAAAAGGTCTTCCAGTCTTTCGACCCAGGCTTCTTCGACCTCATCATCGCGGATGAATCTCATCGAAGCATCTACAACGTCTACGGAGACATCTTTCACTATTTCGACTGTTATCAGGTGGGGCTTACCGCGACGCCAGTTGACTTCGTTACGAGGAGCACCTTCCGCCTCTTTGGATGCGAAGGGCAACTTCCCACGTCGAATTACGATCTCGAACAGGCGGTTCAGGCAGGCTACCTGACTCCATTCGAGGTCTATGAGCACACGACGCAGTTCCTCCGCGACGGCATCACCCTCGATGGTCTATCGCCCCAACAGATCCAGGAGCTCGAAGACCAGGGGGAGGACCCGGCGCAGTATGATTTCTCCTCGGAGCAGATCGACAAGGTCATCTATAACAAGGACACCAACCGCGCGATCCTCCGAAACCTGTTGGAAAACGGAATCAAGGATGCGACCGGACAAATCCTAGGAAAGAGCATCATATTTGCACGGAACCATCAGCATGCGATGCTGATGCGTCAGCTCTTCGATGAAATGTATCCGCAATACGCCGGCAAGTTCTGCCAGGTGATCGACAACTACGATCCGCGTGCGGAGCAGTTGATCGACGATTTCAAGGGCGAAGGTACCAACAACGATCTGACCATAGCGATCTCGGTCGACATGCTCGATACCGGGATCGACATCCCGGAGATCGTGAACCTGGTTTTCGCGAGGCCCGTCAAATCACCAGTGAAGTTCTGGCAAATGATTGGCCGAGGCACGCGTCTCTGTCCGGACCTCTTCGGCCTCGGCCAGCACAAGAGCGTGTTTCGCATCTTTGACCACTGGGGCAATTTTGCCCGCTTCGAAATGGGCTATCGCCCTGCCGAACCTACACAGGGCAAGCCGCTTGCTCAGCAGGTCTTCGAAGAGCGGTTGAATGTTGCCGAGATCGCCCTTCAGAAGAGCGAAATCGCAGCCTTCGACGCTGTGATTGACCTCGTGGCGCAGGATATCAATGCACTGCCGGAAGAATCCATCGCCATTCGGGAGAAATGGAAGGAGAAGCGCGCTCTATCTCGTCCCGAGGTATTGAAGGCGTTCGCCCCGGCGACTGTCGCGAGACTTCGCCAAGAGATAGCACCTCTGATGCAGTGGCGAAACATCCGTGGTTTCAGTGACGCCCTTGCGCTCGATCTTCTCATAGCGCGGATGCAAATTGCGGTGCTTCGTGGCTCGGGCGAGATTGCCGATCAGAAAATCGAGCTCCTCGACCGCCTAGCATCTCTGCAGATGCACCTAAACCCCGTGCGAGAGAAGGCGGAAATCATCAAGCGCGTGAAGTCAGATGCTTTCTGGAGAGATGTAACAGTCGCCGATCTGGAGGGCGCACGCATTCAGCTGCGCGAAATCATGCATCACCGTGCCAAGGGCGGGTCGCAGGGCCTTCCTCCGAAGGTGGTCGATATCACCGAGGATGCCGGGCAGATGCAGTTTGCACGGCGTTCGGCGAGCCTGAAATCCGTCGACATGAAAGCCTACCAGCAGATCGTCGAAGCGGAGCTCAAGAAGCACTTCGAGACCAACCCGGTCCTGAAGAAAATCCGTGCCGGCGAGGCCGTGTCCGACCGCGAAATCGATTCGCTCGTGTCGCTCATTCTGACGCAGCACCCGGACGTGCGGCGCGAGCACCTTGAGGAGTTCTTCAGCGAGACCACTGGTCCGCTCTATCTCGCTATCCGGATGATCGTCGGGATGGATCCCGGGGCCGTGCGGGATAAGTTCACCGCCTTCGTCCAGAAGCATCCGAAGCTGAGCGCGAAGCAGACACGCTTTCTCGCACTGCTGCAAAATCACATCGCGCGGTACGGCACCATCGAGGTCGAGCGGCTCTACGACGATCCCTTCACTGTGGTCGACGCCGACGGACCGGACGGCGTGTTCGAGGACGAGGCCGACCTCACCGATCTCATCAACATCGTGCGCTCCTTCGGCCCTCGGGCCGAGGAGCGCCCCGACGACAACCCGAACGAGAGGAAATCATAAATGGTCACGGGTGAGCTCAAGCGGCGCGTCGACGCGCTCTGGACGGAATTTTGGCAGGGCGGGATCACCAACCCGCTGACGGTGATCGAGCAGATCACGTTCCTGATGTACGCGCGCCTCCTCGACATCAACGAGGCGCGCGACGAGAACCGCCAGAAGCGGACGGGCAAGCCGTTTCAGCGCCGCTTCAAGGAGGACGAACAGCATCTGCGCTGGTCCCAGTTCCGGCACCTGGGATCCGACCAGATGCTGCCCCTCGTGCGGGACAAGGTCTTTCCGCATTTCCGCTCCACCGTGGCCAGCGGAACGGCCTTCGCCGAGTTCATGAAGGACGCGCAGCTGATGATCCAGAAGCCCGGACTTCTGGTGAAGGCCGTGAACATGATCCACGAACTGCCGCTGACAGAGGGCGACACCAAGGGTGATCTCTACGAGTATCTGCTCAGCAAGCTGACGACGGCCGGCATTAACGGGCAATTCCGCACGCCGCGGCACATCATTCGCTTGATGGTCGACATGTTGGAGCCTAAGCCGACCGACGTGATCGGCGATCCCGCCTGCGGCACCGGCGGCTTCCTCGTCAGCGTGATGGAATATCTGCTCGAGACCTACTCCTCGCCAGAGGCCGTGATCGAGGAGAAAGATCCCGAGACCGGCGCGGTAGAGAAGATCTTCACCGGCGACCTGCTCGAAGATCACCGCGACCATATCCGCAGCAACATGTTCCACGGCTTCGACTTCGACGCCACCATGCTGCGGATCGCGGCGATGAACCTGATGCTGCACGGGGTCGATGATCCCGACATCCACTATCAGGACACGCTCAGCACCGGTTTCACCGATAAGTTCCCGAGGCAAGCGAGCGAGGGCTTCGACGTCATCCTCGCCAATCCGCCCTTCAAGGGCAGCCTGGATTTCGAGGACGTGCACTCGGGGCTTCTGCGCCAAGTCAAGACGAAGAAGACTGAGCTGCTCTTTCTCGCGTTGATTTTGCGCATGCTGAACACCGGCGGCCGGTCGGCGACCATCGTGCCTGATGGTGTCCTGTTCGGCTCGTCCGGCGCGCATCGTCAGCTGCGTCAGCTCTTGATCGACAACAACCAGCTGGAAGCAGTGATCTCGCTGCCCAGCGGTGTGTTCAGGCCCTATGCGGGCGTGTCCACCGGGATCCTGGTCTTCACCAAAGGGGGACGCACCGATAACGTCTTCTTCTACGATGTCGAGGCCGATGGTCTCTCGCTCGACGACAAGCGGGAACCGGTGGCCGAGAACGATCTGCCTAACTGCCTTGCCCGTTGGCGCTCCCGCGATCCTGCTGAGGACACAGACCGGAAGTCGAAGGCTTTCTTTGTGCCGGCCGCCGAGATCAAAGAGGCCGGCTATGACCTTTCTCTCAGCCGCTACAAGGAACGTGTGTATGAGGAGGAGGACCATGACCTGCCTCACGTGATCCTTGGTCGGATGAAGGAACTTAACGACGAAATTTCTGAAGACTTGGCTGAGCTTGAGGATATGCTGGGATGACGCACGCGGTTCAATTGGGCGACATCATTCAGCTTCGGAAAGGCAAGAAGGCGACGGAAGTTCATGACCAGTGCGTCAACGGTGCCATGCCTTACATCCAGATTGATGAAGTGCGAGGGGCGGCACCCCAGAAGTTTGCTCATGACGCCAAGGGGGTGATCGTAACGCCGGCGGATCTCTGTATTGTCTGGGACGGTGCGAATGCTGGGACTGTCGGATATGGCGTCGATGGCCTGATCGGCAGCACCGTCGCCAGAATGCGTATCAAGGCGCCAAACGAATGGGATACGGAGTTCGTCGGCAGACTGCTTCAGAGCAGATTTCGCCAACTTAATGACGAGGCACAGGCCCGCGGAGCCACAATCCCGCACGTCGATAAATCGAAGTTGGAATCGATTGAGCTTCCGCGCATTGGTCGTTCGGAGCAGCGGCGGATTGCATCTATCCTAGCGAGGGCTGATGGCATCCGGCGAAAGCGCGAGCGCTTGATCGATGAGGCCCAACACTTCGTGAGGTCTGCCTATCTCCACACAGTCGGACATCTCAACCCGAGCCATGGCGACTGGGAACCGTTCATGATTGATGCGCTTGCTGAAGATCGAAAGGGCGCGATCCGTTCGGGACCATTTGGCAGTGCGCTGCGTCACGGCGAATTCGTGGATGAAGGCATCGCCGTCCTCGGCATCGACAACGCGGTACAGAATAAGTTCGCTTGGGCCGAGCGGCGCTTCATCACTTCGTCGAAGTACGAGGAGCTGCGTCGCTACAAGGTTTTCCCGGGCGATGTGATCATCACGATCATGGGCACTACCGGTCGCTCCGCTGTCGTGCCGGACGACATTCCCGAAGCCATTACGACCAAGCACCTCGCAACGATCACCTGCAACAAGGAACTCATCCACCCGGAAGTGCTTTCCTTCGCGATCCATTCCGATCCGCTGATCATTCGCCAGATCAAGTCCTTCAATAAGGGCGCGATCATGGACGGCTTGAACCTCGGAATCATCCGAAAGCTCGAGATCAACCTTCCTCCGATGGAGGAACAGCTTCGATTCGTCAGAATGCTGCGCAAGGCCCAAGCCATCGAGGCGCGTTCACAGACGCCAGATGGCTCTGGTGAGGACCTTTTTCGATCCCTTTCACAGCGCGCTTTCCGCGGCGAACTTTGAGGTGCCGCCATGCGCTTGACCCGGATCGAAATTGAAAACTTCAAAGGCATCGGCTTACGGCAGCGCATCGACTTGCGACCGATAACGCTGCTCTTCGGTCCGAACAGCGCCGGAAAGAGCACAATCCTGCAGGCGCTGCACTATCTGCGGGAAATCCTCGAGCGTGGGAACGTCGATCCCGATCGAACGATCGCTGGCGGCCTCATCGACCTCGGTGGCTTCGCAACACTGGTCCACAACCACGAGCTGGACCGAACTGTGATCCTGAAGGTTGTCCTCGACCTCTCGGCTGACCAGGGCTCGGACGGCCTGCCGCTCAACGCTGGTATGTCGATCGGCGCCCCCGAGTTCACAGAGCTGCTCGTTCGATACCTGGTCGGAGAAAGTGACGAGTATCGCGACTATGCCATCGTGCAGGAGGTCGGACTAGAAGTCGACATCCGCTGGAGCGCGCTCGAGCAAGCACCCTATGTCTCGCGCCTTGCCATTGAAATGGACGGCGAGCCGCTTGCCGCCATCGTTTCTCCCCCTGCAGAGGGCCGAGCGCAGCTGACCGACTTCAACTTCTCGCACCCACTCCTGCGGCGCGCCGTGCGTCCTGGCGACATACCAGAAGACCTCGACGACGAGGACATGGCGGGGTCGCCGCTTGAGGAAGAAATCTGGTTGCTCGCGCGCGAGGCCGCCGCAGACCGCTCGACACCAGACACGCCCGATGACCAACTGCGCATCGCCGTTGGCACCGAGCTGGGCGCACTGCCGCGGCTGGACCGCGACCTCGTCCTCGATATCCGCGACCCGGACGTGAAGAAGGCCGAACTGGAGGCGCGTACACCGCGCGTCAACGGCCTCCGGGCGCTTCTTTCCGAAATGGTCCTCGGCCCGGTCCGGCTGGTGCGGGACCACCTGATGCAGATGACCTACATCGGCCCGCTACGCGAGATCCCTTCGCGCAGCTATCGGCCGCAGGTGACGCCAGATGAGGCTCGCTGGGCCCAAGGGCTTGCCGCATGGGACCTGCTGTACAACGACCGTCGCGGCGAACTAATGGCCGAGGTCAACTGGTGGCTCTCTGGCGAGGAGCGGCTGAGAACGACTTACAGGCTGGAACGGGTAGAGTTCAAAGAAATCCCGGTCCCAAGTGCCATGCACCAGATGTTTGAGCGTGGTCTCAACGAAGACGACATTGCCGAGTTGCAGGAGCTCTACCTGAGCCTCGCCAAGCGGACAGAGATCGCCCTCCGTGACTTCGAAAAGGGCATCCTGGTTGCACCGGGCGACGTCGGCGTCGGCATCTCGCAGATGGTCCCGGTGGTCGTCGCCTCGTTGCGCAAGCAGGACGGCGTTCTGGGGGTCGAGCAGCCAGAACTCCATGTTCACCCCGCCATCCAGGTCGGCATGGGCGACCTGTTCATCAAGGCTGCAACCGCAGATCAGGATAAGCTGACGTCTGGAAAGACCCTGATCATCGAGACGCACAGCGAACACATCATGCTGCGGCTGCTTCGCCGTGTGCGGGAGCGGACCGATGGTGAGGTTCCGCCCGGCGTGCTCGGACTGACTCCCGATGACCTCTCCGTGATCTACGTCGAGTCTTCGGTTGAAGGTGTCCGCTTCCGGCCCCTTCGCGTTAGCCCGGATGGTGATTTCGTCGACCGGTGGCCACAAGGCTTCTTCGCGGAACGGGCTGAGGAACTGTTCTGATGCTGTCGGAATACGCGGTAGAGCCTGCAGCCATCGGAGCGGACTGGCGAACCTTCAAGGACCTGATCGACCGCTTCGGTGCTGACAAGGGCCGGCTAATTTCTCGCCTCCCCAGCAAATGGGAGAGGATGGTCAAGGAAGCTGCGAGAAACGCCGGCGTTTCAGACAGAGATTATCTTCGAATTGTTGAACGGCTGAATGACTCGAGGCGCAAGGTCGTCAATTTCTCCCGCTCATATGAGCACGAGGCAAACTGGATCACCAACGTGCTACGCGAACACGCGGACCGACCTTTCAAAGCAATCATATGTCACGCCGGAAGCACAGCTTGCGCTGAGGCGATGGAGCCAGACGATTGCTCTGACGCGCACCCGCTGTTTAGAGCAACAACCAGCTGTGACGTGACAAGGACCGCTGACCAGATTGCCGATGCCCTGCATACCCTGACTGCGGTATCAAAGGAGGTCGATATCGTTGATCCGTATTTCGACCTCCGTTCTGCGAAGGGTAATTATCTTGCCACGCTGGTCTCACTGCTTGCGCGGCTTGTTGGGGATCCGGGTCAAACGAAAGCCATCAGAATTCATTTCCGTGACCACGATACTCGCCCATCGGCAGAGATCCTTGCTCGCGACGGATCCGCTAAGGTCACAGGCTTGCTCCCTCCTGGCTATCGCATCGAATTCTATGCATGGTCGGAAAAACTAGGCGGCGAGGACTTCCATGATCGGTACGTTCTGACGGAGCTTGGTGGGATCATGATCGGAGCGGGCCTATCTGCGGATGGTCCCGACGAGTCAGCCGCTTTCACTTTACTGAACTTCGAACACGCTCAGGGGCTTCGCAGCAGATTTTCAGACGGATCAACGGTCTACGCTCGAGTTGGATCGGCTGTGCGCATCCGAGACGATGGAGGTACTGAGCTGTTTTAGAGCGCACCATTTGAACGGATGCGAGTAGCGTGGACAAAATGACCTTAACTTGAGCTTTATCGGCCCCTCAAGAAATACGCATTCGGCCACGTTAGACTGCTTCTCGTTTCGCCGATAGGTGATCTGCGCGTAGAACTTCATCTTGGCAATGAGAGAATTGTCGTAACAAGGAGCAAAGTATGGAAGGAAACTCAGAACAATTGCGCCATAATTTACGCACTCCTTTGCAATGTTAGTTCGCCGGCGCGATCCTGATCTCATGAGCAAAAAATCCGTCTTTCCACGCACCAAGCTTTTCATTTCCAAGGCGACACCCGGTGACGATGCTTTTGCAAGTTGGCTGGCACCTCGCCTTGAGGCCCACGGGTATGAGGTCTTCGCTGACATCCTCGACCTGTCTCCAGGAGACGGGTGGCGCCTCAAGATTACTCGGACGCTGCAGGACGAGGCGATCAAAATGCTGCTTTGCTGCAGTGACGAAACGCTTGCCCGCGACGGGGTTATTGAAGAGATCGAAATTGCCAAAGACCTTTCTCGATCACTCACCGACTCTCGGTTCATCGTTCCTCTCAAAATGCAACGCTTCAAGAAGCTATTCCGAATCGGGAGCCTCCAGTACATCGACTTTGAGCGGAATTGGGCTGGTGGCCTGACGAAGCTTCTTGAGTTTCTGGAAGAGGAGAACGTGCCCCGGTCGGAAGCCCGAGCCATTCAGCCTGGATGGGCGGCATACCGGCGGCGCCAAGCGGTGGCCTTAAGGCGAGAGCCAGAAGTTCTCACCTCGAACTGGCTGCGTGTGCTGACAGTTCCTGACGAAATCTACCATGTTAGGCCATTTGGAAGTCTGAGCGAAAAGCGGATTGGGGCCTTGGCGAAAGAGGCGCCTTTTCCGGTTCTGGAGCATGCTGGCGGATATCTCTCCTTTGCGACAGCTTCAGACTTCGAGACTGTATTCCCGGCAACCGGGCGCTTTGAAACCCTATGGTCCGTCGCCTATACCGACTTCAGCGAGAACGGGTATCCAGCTTCGAGTCTCGGGTCGATTGATGCCCGTCGCCACCTCGTAAATCTTTTTCGGGTGGCTTGGGAAATACAGTGTAGGAACCAGGGCTTTCTTCAGCACTTCTTTTCCAATGGATCCGCGGCGATCGTAAGCGAAGGCAAGATCGAGATTGGGAAGCGCATCCGTTGGGGGCGGCAAGGACAGCGACGCTCGTCGGTGCTCCGCAACATCGCACGCAAGAAGCTATGGGAATTTGGGATCACAGCCTATCCCAGCCTCGTTCCATTCCCCCACTACCGCCTCAAAGCGCGAGTTCTCTTCTCCGAACTTGACGGAATAAAGAAGGGTGCGGTCATCGACGATCCGCGCACGCAGCACCGTTTGCGGCGAAGCGTCTGCAGTGCATGGCGCAACCGGGCCTGGCATGGAAGGTTGATGGCATTTCTCGAGTTGATGGCGGGCGAGAGTCCTTATGTGACGCTGCCGACCGGAGGGGGGTCATACATTGTCCTTGATGCTATGCCGATCCAGGTCACGGTACCCGTGACGGCTCGACAACTGCACGATTTAGGCGAAGAGGCCGAGGAGAAGGACATCTCGACGCTCGACGGATTCTTCGGGGAGGACGAAGCATGACGGATTTACCCGAGATATCGTTGACAACGCTTTTCATCGATGAGCCAGACCTCGAGTTCGGGCATGGCCAGCGTCTCGATCATCCGAAGGACGGTCTTTTTCTTTATGGGCCTGCGGGCGCATCAGTCGCTGGTTCAGTGGTGCGCGTCGGCGTAGTCGGCACGGCAGCGGGGATTGCGGACTTGAAATCCTGGCTCTCACGCCTCCGTGCCGGGATCTCGGTTCCGGTGGCCGGTGAGCGTGAGAAGATTGACCGCCCTCACCTCTCGGACTTTCCGGGCCTGCGCGAAGCGTACGCGATTACCGTCGACGAGAAGGCACTCGTCACCTGCAATCTTGATTTGGCGGAGATCGAGCGCACGACTACGATCGCTAATCACCACGAAGCTGTAGCCAAAACGGCCGATCTATATGTCGATGCAGTAGTCCGTCATCTCAGGAACGAGGAAGCGGCCGTCGACGTCTGGCTCATGGTCGTTCCGGAAATCGTCCACGAGCGATGCCGATCATCCGGAAGCGGGCGAAAAGCCCAAGATCTTACCCCTGGCGAGTTCGCCAAGAAGACGAAGAGAAGGGAGATCCTGCCGCTATTCGACGGGCTGCTCGACACGAGCGCAGAGGACATTTTCGACGATGTTCCCGACTTCCATCGACAGATGAAGGCCAAGCTCCTAGTTCACGCACAGCCTTGTCAGATCATCCGCGAAACGACGATTGCTCCTGAGAGGCATCTCGACCGCTTGGGGCGTCCTAAGCGAGGTACGCAGGACCCTGCAACAGTCGCCTGGAATCTTGCGACGGCGCTCTATTACAAGAGTCAGTCCAGGCCACCATGGAAGGTGGCGGGCATGCGCGAGGGAGTTTGCTACGTCGGATTCGTTTTCAAGCTGATCCCAAACCATCGCGACCATCATGCATGCTGTGCCGCCCAAATGTTCTTGAGCGAGGGCGATGGTGTAGTGTTTCGCGGGGCGAACGGCCCCTGGTATACCGAGGGCAAGGAGTTCCACCTGTCAAAGGACGCTGCCCGCGGCCTCATTGAGCGGGTCATCGAGACGTACCGGACCAAGTTCGGTGCGGATCCGAAGGAGCTGTTCATTCACGGCAAGACGAAGTTCAGCCCCGATGAATGGGACGCCTTCGCCGAGGCTGCGCCGTCGGGAACGACTATCACCGGTGTACGGATACGGCCTACTTCGGGGGACATGAAGCTATTCCGGGAGGGTGACTACCCATGTATTCGCGGGACTGCCGTTGTACTAGGTGAGCGGGACGCGTTTCTCTGGACATCGGGGTATACGCCGCGTCTCGACACCTACATGGGTCCTGAGACGCCCAACCCGATCTCGGTGACTATCCTGAGATCGACAGGCGACATACCTTCCATCGCGCTCGTTCTGTCGGACATTCTGAAACTCACAAAGATTAACTACAACTCGGCCGCGTTCGCCGATTCCCTCCCAGTTACGGTCCGGTTTGCAGACAAGGTCGGCGATGTGCTGGTCATGGGGAGTGCTCAGGATGCCGAAAGACAGCCGTTCAAGTTCTACATCTAAGCGCAAGCATCGCGGGGCAGTCCGAGCCTGTTACCGCTCTGGTGTCGCCAGCTGATGGCCATCGACCGACCGCTTCACACCATAATCGTCGATTGCATTACATAAACAAAATCATGCGAACATCATTTTCTGGCGTTCCCAGTCTTCAGCCGCGGTCAAGTTCTAGCCAATACCTTGTGTGCCGCCGCTCCCCGGTACGGCTAAGCGCGCCCATCTCCACCAGGTCCTGCAGATCCCGAGTTGTGGTCGCGCGCGATGTGCTGGTCATGGAGATGTAGTTTTCTGCGCTGAGGCCACCTTTGAACCCGTCGGGCCCCTCGCGGAACATGCGCTCGATCACCTTGGCTTGTCGCTCGTTCAGTCGATCACGGAATTGGTCGTAGAACCTCGCCTTGGCGATGAAGAAGGCAACGCGCGTCAGTGTGACCTGCTGCGCGTTCAACACCGTCTCGCCGAACCACAAAAGCCACGCGGTCACATCCAGCGTCTTCTGGTGGGCTTCGAGCTGGTCGTAATACCCCTTGCGGTCGCGTTCGATCGTGTAGGCCAGTGCGATTAGGCTCGGCTGGCCGATGTTCTGGGCGAGGGACTTTTCAGCCAGAGCGCGGCCCAAGCGGCCATTGCCGTCCTCGAACGGATGGACGCTCTCGAACCACAGATGCCCAAGTGCCGCGCGCGTCAGCGCGGGCAGTGGCGTGGACCCTGCTGGCGCCGTGCGGTTGAACCATTCGACGAACACGTCCATTTCGCCTTGGACTGGCGCCGACGGAGGCGCTTCGAAATGCACCGTCGGTCGGTCGATGCGACCAGAGACGATCTGCATCGCATCGGAATGCCGCCGATAGGCCCCGATGGTCTCGAGGCCCCGGTCATGGGACAGCAGCATCCCGTGCCAGCGGCTGAGGGTCTCGTGGGTTAGAGGCGCGGCGTGGGTCGAGTAGACGTCCACCATCATCTCGGCGACGCCCTGTTCGCGCGGCCTTGACGGTGCGCCGTCGGCGGTCAAGCCGAACTGACGGCGGAGAGAGGATTGCACGCTGGCCCTGTCCAGCACCTCGCCTTCGATGGCGCTCGTCCGCATCGCCTCTTCGCTCAGCAGCTCGATGCGCAGGCGGTCGCGCTCGTCGTCGGCCACATGGCGGACGGCACCGACGATCTCTCCGGACGACAACAGAAACTGCCGTTCGAGAGGTTCGACGGCAATACTGTCATAGCGGAAATTCGGCCAGTCGGGTTGCGACCAGTTCCAGCGCATGAGCTATAGGCTCCTTTCCTATAACTCAAAATAGCGCCAAAACATGATTTATGGAAGCGCGATCTATGCATCATGCCAGAAGCTTGAACCGGCGTACACCTCGGCAGGATCGCTAAAAAGGCTGGGCCTCTGCGCGGGTCAGGCGGCCTCGACCATCGGCTCGTAGCGCACGTCGGGCATGGCATCATCGAGCCAGGCAGGCTGCAGGTCGCCATTGTTCCATTGGTACAGGTAGCCCACAAGCGTGTCGGTCTTCTTGCAGAGGATGCGCATGATCGGTTCGGCCGTAAGCCGCGGAAAAGTGGTCACGATGTGCTCCTCTCAAACTGACCTCAGGACTTGTTAACAACGAGGCCGCAATATCGTTTTGAACGTCTTAGGGATGGGTTTCTGCAACTGCAAGATGAAGTGGGCGGCCTCGGCAAGAACCCACCGACAAAAGGACAAGTTGTCTTTATAGACAGGTTTCTGGCATATCCTTTTCTGCTTTCTGCGCTGCAGCGCGAACGGCGATCTCGTCCAGGAGTATGTCGATCTCTGCCCAGACGCGTGGCTCGATTTGACCGCGGACCAGGGCCCACTTGCTCAGCACATCGAGGGGGTCATGCGCGCGCAAGAGGGCAGTCAGCGCAGGGGCATCGACCGCCAGCGAGGTGCGTGCGCGCCATTCGGTGATCCGCGTCCGCTGCTCTTCCGACGGTGGGACGAACTCGGACCCGAGCTCCCAGTTCTTGACCGCGCGGCGCAGGGCGGCGCGGATCACATGGGCGGGATCGACGCCGCAATCGATCAGGGCTTCCTCCTGCCGTTCCAGCGCGTTCACCCGGATGTCGATCTTGCGCGTCTCCGGACTACGTCGCGGGCGGGATGGTGATGACATGACCGCAGGCTCAGCGGATCCGGTTGCCTCCTGTCTGGGTTGATGTGGGGGCGCAGGCTGCGTCCTTTGCGGCGAAGCAGCGTGATCGTCTAGGACTGCGGGCTGCACGCTACCAGGTTCTGGCATCACCTCCGCGAGCCGCACCTCTTCCCTTCCCGGGTCTTCTCCCACCTCTGGCCGCAGGGATGCGGCATAAGCCGGGTCGGGCCGCGTGATTGTCGGAATCTTCTTCCTCACCGCTCCACCCTCACGCCGCGAGGATGTTGTTGAGGATGTCAGTCGCCTCTTCGAGCGCCTCGACCACATGGCGCACATGGGGGCGCATGAGGGGGTTCGGATCGGCCTGCTTCTGCAGCGCCACAGCGTGCAGGAGGCCCTTTTCGTCCATCTCCTTGTAGACATTCCTGCGCATCATCACGGTCTCGACCACCGGGAACCGCGCGATTGCCGCCTCGATGAGGGCGGCATCGGCGCGCGTGGTTTTTGGGTCGACCATGTTCAGAACGACGTGGTGCCGCGGTAGGCTTTCGGGATCATCGACGCGGGCGCGGAGCTTTTCGAACCAGTCGGCGGTCTGTGCGCCGACATCGAGATCCGAGGTCGAGAGCATCACCGGTGTTACGATGTGATCCGCCAGAACGGCGATCCCGTCCGACCACTCGGCCCCGACGCCTGCTGTATCGATGAAGATGAAATCCGCCGAGTCCGCCGCATAGACCTGCTCGATCCGGCGATCCACGGCCCCCACGCTCTCGACAGTCGCAGAGCGCAGCAGGGGCGATCCCAACCCCGCGGCTTCAGCCCGCTTGTGCCAGGTGCCGAGCACACCTGTGCTGTCGGTATCGATCAGAAGGACGCGACGGCCGGCGGCAACAGCAGCACTGATCAAGGCGCGCGAGAGCGTGGTCTTGCCACTCCCCCCCTTCCGGGCCATCGCGGCGATCACCACGAGATTGTCGTTCGGCATGGGGCGGACCTCTCACAAGAATGGTTAAACGCGACAAAGATGTTTCTTTGTCGCTAACCTCTGTCTGCGACGGCGTCAAGCAGAAGACGGGATGCGGGGTCCCTCAGGCGAAATGCGGGGCGCATGGTGCGTCGCGCCGGGGGCGGAAGGCACGCTGCACGCGACACCTGGCGTCCTCCCGTCTGCTCGATGCGGTCCCCAGATGACGCGCGACAGGCGACATGGGCCATAGCGCGCGACGCAGGGAACGCGATGCATGTCGCATGGGACGAAATGCATTCCGCACCATGCGCGATGCAGGCGGCACATGTCATCGGGCACTCGCCAGAAGACGTGCTGCAGGGCGCGCAAAACGCCGTCCAAAGGACGCGATGCGCGGTGCAGGGAACGCGGGACGCGTTGCATTGAGCGCGTTGCGCGCTGCATTTGCCAAAGGACGTCAAATCGGCCTGGCTGGCCGATTTTCTACATTGAGTACAAGCCCTTGGTGCCTTCTCCGCTTGTGCTGGGAGAAGGCGGGCTTGTACGAAGTTGGCAAGAAATAGGAACGTATACTTCACATGGGCAGCAGTCGCAGACTGACCGATCAGGAGCGCCGTCAGATCGTCCGGGAACGGGCGAAAGGCGTCCCGGTCAGTGCGATCAGTGCTGCACTGAAGGTCTCCCCCAAGACCGTCTACAACGTGCTCGGCCGGGGTCGTTCCGCCGTCTCGGCCAACGACAGCCGCACCCGCGTGCTGACCATGCGGGTAACCGAGCGCGACCTTCGTGGCTTCGATGCGGCCCTCGCTCGGCGCGGAATCTCCCACCGGTCAGACGCCATGCGCTGCCTGATGCTGGCCGCCGACGATCTCCTGCGCCCGGATCACGGCATGACGGATGAACTGAAAGGGATGAGCGCGGCGCTGAACCGGGTCGGCAACAACGTGAACCAGGTCGCGCGCCGCCTGAACGAGGCAAAGCTTAAGGGCGAGCGCCTGCCCTATACCCCCGCCAGCCATGCCGAGATCCGCGACCTTGCGGTGCTCGTCTTCGACATGGCCGACCAGATCCAGGAGATGTTCCGCGCGCGGCGTCGCGAACTGGACCTCGAGGTCACCAAGGCGCTCGCCGGTCTGGCACGGCCGGAAGCGGAGCAGGTGGCCGAACATGGTGCGGAGTGAGGCGCGCGGCGTCGGGCCCGCCCTCTTCGACCGTGACTGGAGCCGGGTCTCAGGCAGTTGGCAGGGGCTGTCGAAGAAGGCGCAGATGGTCCGGGCTGCGCGCGGCTACTCGCCGGCCATCTTCAAGCCGATCTCGAAGGGAGGGTGCCACACCGGCGCGCAGCTTAAGGCCCAGCTGACCTACCTCACCACCAAGTCGAGCCACATCCTCGATAGCCGCGGCACGCATGATGGCAAGAAGACCCTGACCGAGGCCGAGATCGACCGGGTCGTGCGGCGCTTTGAAAATCAGTGGGGCGAGCGGCACAGCCCGAAGCTCGGGCATACCTCGCATCTCCTCATGGCCTTTCCCGTTGGCACCAGCGGCGAGGAGGTCCGCGCGATCACGGAATCCGTCTGCGAGAAGTTCTTTCAAGGTGAGGGGTCGCAATTCGACTATATTGCTGCAATACACCAAGATCGCGCGCATCCACATGCGCATATCGTTCTGAACCGCCGCAGCAAGGATGGCGAAATGTTCTTTCTCGGGAAGGATCACCACTTCAACTACGACGCCTTCCGGGTGGCGATGGTCGAGGCGGCGCAGCTCCACGGGATCCGGCTCGAGGCGACACGGCGTCTTGACCGGGGGGTCACGACCTACCGCGCCGAGATCGACGAGGTCTACAAAGCCCGTGACGAGGGCCGCCCGCCGGTCGAGCGCCAGCGCACAGGCGCTGATCTCGCCGCTGCCGTGGAGACGGTGGCGCGCAACGCGCTAACCTATCGGGGTCTGGCTGCCGAGGCGTCCCGGTCCAACTTCGGTGACGTGGCCGAGGCGCTTGAGCGGGCCAGCACCATCCTTGCCAGGGGCGGTCAGATCCAATCTGACGGAGCCATCTACATGTCCCAAGACGAAACAGCGTTCGACACGCTGATCACCGAGTTTTCTCAGAACATCCGTCAGATCGAGGCGGCAATCGACCGGGCGCCCGCGGCCGCGCGACCGGAGATCGAGCGCAAGCTCACAGATGTGCTGGCATCGGTCGCGCATCTCAATCCGCTCGGGGACCGCTCGACCACGCTCCTCGATGCACCATCCCGGGACGGCGTCTATGCGCGGGCCAACATGCGCGAGGACCAGCTGGGGCGGCTCGACGATGATTCGGTGAAGGCGCGTCTCAGCGAGGCGCTGCAGGGCACGGGCATCGATCCCGAGGCAGTTGCTGCCCGCGTGCGCGAGGGTGCAGGCAATGCCGCTCTCGAACGGCAGTGGCTGGCGCAGGATCTGCGCGCCATCGCGAAAGCGGGCGGCCTCGATCTGGAAAAGGGCGAGGACCGCGAGGAAGCGCTGGACCGGCTGGAAGACGTCCATGTCCGTTTGGGCGATGCTCTGACCGATGCGCGTATCCTGCGGGCAGTAGATGAGGTGGACGAGACCAAAGATGACCCGGTTACCCTGGCCGAGCGTGTGAAGCTGTCCGAGCGCGATCTGGTCGACGAGCGGCCAGATGTGTTTGCTCCGTCCGAGCGGCAGGACTTCCAGCAACTGGTCGCTCAGTTCCGCCGGACGGACTTCGACCACCCGTTCTCGGACGATCCGTCCGTGCGCAGGGCCGGTGCCGTTGAAGTGGAAGAGGCCCGCGCCGCTTTCAACGCCTATGCACAACGATCGCCCGATCATGCCGAACTGGCGTCGATGGCCTGGGACAAGATCACCGACAGCCGCAAGCCGCAGGAATTCGCCGTCGAGGAAAAGGACCGCAGGCTCCACGCGGGCGACATGGAACTGGCCTTGCGCCATCCTTCAGATGATCTGGGTCCGATTACCGAGGACGCGCGCAATCTGGCGCGCTACCGCGCGGAAATGCCGGATGACGAGTTCGGGGCGGCGGTGCAGGAAGAGATCAACCAGCTTCGCGCCATGGGGGCATCGCGCGCCTATATCAGCGAGCGGAGCTTCGAGATCGAGGACAAGGCCCGACAGGATTATGCCGAGCGGCGATTCATGGCGGAGACCGCCCCCGATGTCATGACGTTCCTGCGCAGGGCTGAGGCGGAGGAAGAGACGCCGCTCACGGACGCCGCCGGACAGCGCCTTGTAGCGCAAATCGACCGCAACCTCACGCTAAACGCCGTGACCGCCCTGCGTGCTGGCCATGCCGATGTGCTGGAAAAGTTCACCGAGCACCCGCTGCGGCAGCTGGAGCTTGCGAAGGCCTATCTGGAGAGCAGCGAGGTGACTGCCCACGGCCCCGCCATGGAGCGGGTGCTGGATGCCCTGGCAGAGGAGCAGATTGAGGCACAGCGCGCCCGCCATGCCGCAGCCCACGGCGAAAAAGGGATCACCCATGGATAAGGGCAAGATTGCGGGCGGCATCCTGAGCCTGACCCTGATCGGTCTCGCCATCGGCTATGTCGTGGCCACGGGTTATCTGATCCTGCGTTATGGGCTGTCGCCTGAGCGCATCGATTTCACCTTGCTCGCACGGGAATACCGCGCACTGGGGTCCAGCGCCCCACGCGACTTCGTCTGGGTGAACCTGATCCTTGCGGTGTTTGGTGTTGCGGCGTTCCTGCTCAGCATCACGCTCCTGGGCGAGGCGCTGACCCGCTTCGGCACGACGCATTGGCAGACCCGGGCCGAGATGAAGCGCAATGGCTTCTTCGCCAAACCGGGCGGCGGCTTCCTTCTCGGCAAGCTCGGCCCCCCGAAATCGAAGCGCCCCTTCCTTGTGTCCAAGACCTTCCCGCATGCGCTGATTGTGGCCCCCACCGGTCGGGGCAAGGGCGTGGGCTTCGTGATCCCGAACCTGCTGACCTACAAAGGCTCGGCCGTGGTTCTGGACGTGAAGGGCGAAAACTTCCGCGAGACCTCGCGTTTCCGCGCCAGCATGGGCGACAAGGTGTTCCGGTTCGCGCCGACCGATTGGGACCGCCCGACGCACCGCTACAATCCGCTGGCGCGCATTGCGGCGATGACCAACCCCGACCGGCAGCAGATGGAATTGAAGCTGACCGCCAAGCTCTTCCTGCAGACCGACAACGAAAAGCTGAGCGGTCTCCTGGCAGGCGGCATCGATCTCTTTGTGGCGGCCGGCCTTCTGGCTTTCGAGCGCGGCGTGCCGACCATCGGCGAGATTTACCGCATCACCGCCTCGGGTGGCGACAAGCAGAAGGAGTACCTCAAGCGCGCGCATGAGGTGAAGAACAGGTCGGCCAAGCTGATCTTCGAGCGCATGGCCTCGACCAACAACGACACCCTGACCTCCTACCTGTCGCTTTTGATGACCTCGGGTCTCGACACCTGGGACAACCGTGCCATCGACGCAGCCACTGCGACCTCGGACTTCTCCTTCCGGGACATACGGCGTCGCCCGCATGCGATCTATCTCGTTGTCGAGTCCGAGATGATCCGCCCGCTGGCCCCGCTGATCCGGCTGTTCTTCTCGGACCTGATCGCTTCGCTGCAGGCGCAGGAGCCCGGCGATGACGAGCCTTGGCCGGTGATGATCATGCTCGACGAGTTCGACCGGCTCGGGAAAATGCCGATCGTCGCCGAGAGCATCAAGACGCTGCGCTCCTTCGGCGGCAACCTCGCCATCGTCACCCAGACGATCCCCGCGCTGGACGAGATCTATGGTGAAAACACCCGCCGGTCGCTGCAGGGCGGCGCGGGCGTGAAACTCTACCTCACCCCATCCGAGCAGAAGACCATCGAGGAGCTGAGCCAGGCCGTGGGCAAGACCACCAAGCGCGTGGTGACGCGGTCCCGCGCCGTCGGACGAAACCCGTTCGAGGGTCGCAGTGTATCTGAGCGGACCGAAGACACGCCGCTCCTGACGGAAGACCAGGCCCGGCGTATGGACCTCGACAAAGTTATCCTCGTGATCGACGCGCAGATGCCGATCCGGGCAAGGCGGATCAAATACTTTGAGGACCCGGCGCTGAAGGTGCTGCATGCCGGGCAGGCGGGGAGTTTCCCGTACCCTGACGAGGACGGGCTGAGGCGGGACCGGCAGATGACCGAGACGCGGGAGACGGTAGAGAAGCTGAAGCTGGAACTGCAGGCGGTGCGGGCGGCTGCAGGGGCACAGGGGTCTGGGACTGCGTCCTCGTCGATGACCGTTGAGCTACCTGCAACGGAGACGCAGGATCCGCAGCCAGCGCCAATAGGTCGGGCGCGCGGCCGAGCAGCACGCGCTGCGGCGGGTGGCGGTGGGTCCGGTCAATTGTCGTTCGATCTGGCTGGACTGGGGCTCAAGGAGGCCGACAGGACCCAACTTGCGGCGGCTGTTCAGACCACCCGCGCGATCATCGCGGAGTATGCGTGATCATATAACAACCTCAAAATCAATTACTCCCGCAGAGTTCTCCTGAAATTGGCGAATGCCTTAACAACTTTGTCTGGGTTGGCCGCTTCTAGCCGCATATCGTCAGGCAGCCTGCCAGCGAGGGCGAAAAGGTAGTCCTCTGGGATATTCAGAATGCCGGAAAACTGGCGGATGAGGTGCCCCGAGCTGGGGCTGCGTCGATCGTGCTCGATATCGTTGAGGTACTGCGGGGAAATTGACCCGCCGCCCTCTTCCTTCATCACGCGCGCTGCGAGCTCCTTCTGGCTGAGACCGAGCCCTTTGCGGGCCTTCGAAATCGCCTGTCCAAAGGTCACACCGTCGGCGGACATGGCCGGTTCATAGCTTTCTCTCCCCGTCAATCCGCTTGTTCGCGGATTTGCGAGTTGTTACTCCTGTTCTTCAAGTGGATCAACAGTGAAGCGGGTCCGCGGGCATGACATAAAGAAAGGTCTATTGTGGGCTGTAGAACTGCGGATTTCTTGCTCAGCAGACGTCGCCAAGCAGCAGGGGCACCTCCGTTCATCGGGCTCATGCCGCTCGAAAAGACAGCACGCGAACGAGCCATTCAGCGCACACGACAGTTCCTGGGCGGTCGGCCCGAAAGGCTGAAAGTTTTGTTCCGCGATTTTCCAAGCCTCGCGGCATGGCTTGTCACCCATTCTCTAAGCGAGGGATATGGAGATGCTGGCCATGCGGTATACCCACACATCGCCGACGTTCTCCAAGTTCCGATGGATTACCAGCCGCATCGCAAGGAGTTGTTCCGCTCATTCTGTGCGGTTTGCGACCGGTTCGGGTTGCCAACTCGAGGTTTCGACCGCGATGTCGATGTGTACCTTCTTCATGCCGGCGTAAGCCAAGCGCAGCTTCCGCACCTGATCGACGCGTTTCTGCGGCAGGAAGCAGCCTTTGGACCGCCCCCTGTGGAAACTACCGTGCTGCTCAACCGATGGGAAGATGATGCACTGTATTTTCTTCCTCCAGCGGTCAACGTGCTTCGCCGTGCGATTCTTTGGGACGAGACTGCTTGGCATGCCGCCCTGTTTGCACGGATACGCCAAGACCCAGAGGCCTTCGTTCCTGCAAACGAGTTCGAGAGGTCTTTCAAGGAAGTCTTTGACCAGAGGCTGAAAGAAACGCGGCCAACATCGAGCCGAGGAGGAAGCGAGGCAATGGCACCGCGGCCGCGGCTCCATTGGCAATCTGGTGGGCTTGTGTTGAGACTGCCTCGAAGCGAGGGGCGAATTCGCCTCTGGCTCGATGGCGCGCAACGACCGCTCCGTTTGCGCGGTGGTGAGGACTGGACACTACCTCAGCCCTGGCCCCGCGAGCTCCGTTGGGAAATCTCTGGCCAGACCGGGCAACTCGAGCTCCTCACTCAAGGGGGATGTGCCGCGTTCGACAGGATCACCGGTCACTATCTGCGCGAGATCCCACGGGGTTCGGTCGATATCGAACTGGACTCAACGGACATCGTTCTCCTGGCGCGGGCGCCATTCTCGATAGCCGGCGAACCCGCTCTTGAACCGGAAGCCGATAGTTTCGTCGGCTTCGCAGTACTTGGGCCGCGCCCCTTAGTGCTCGACCTTGACGGCCTGCAAACGGGCCTCAAGGCCCGTCCGAGAAGACGCCTTTCCTTGGCAGGAGACGAAATCGCAAGTGGTCCACGGGGCGCACTTCATGGGTGTTCTGCACGCCTTCGGATCGAAACTGGCTTGGGACGCTCCGAGACACGCGCGGTACGGGTCACACTCGGTGTGCAGTCACGCCTCGTCGAGGTATCGATTTCAGATGACGGTTTTGGTGATGTCGGGATGGAAGAGGTGCTCGCTGGCTTTGCGGAGGCTGAGGCAGCAGACCCGGTGCGCCTCCGGATGGAACTGATGGCGCCAAGCGCCGATGGTGCCGCCTCTCATGCGTCCGGGATCGCGCTTGCCGCATGGGTGTGGCCTGGCTTCAGCGGCTCAGACGGCATCGTGTTCCACAGCGAACGCCAAGTCCGCAACCTAGTCCAGGATGAATGCCTCCACGTCGGTCGTGACGACCAGGGGCGTCTATGCCTTGAGCCCGGCGGCGGATATAGCGTCGCACGGGTCGTGTTCGAGATCGAAGGCGTACATGTTCCTTTCGATCTGCCTTGGCCCGATGTCACCGTATCAAGGCGCCGTGCTGAGGGAAGTGTCGCCCCGCTTCCGCTTGGCACGCGGCTCTCGGTTGGTGAAGACGACCGCTTCGATACGATCAGCATCCGATGCCCTGACCAGAAGGCACAGCTGATCATTCGTGGAAGACGCGAAGAACGGCCATTCTATGGGGGGCTGACACGCAGTCTTGCTGTGCGGGATCTTCTGGCTCCCGCCTCCGATGAACGTGTGTTGCTTCAGCGCGGAAACGGATCGGAAGTCCTGCTATTCGAACTGGTCGCGGCACTGGCGCCGCAGGCAATCAACCTCCTGCCCGCTCGCAACGCGATCCGACTGCAGCTGAAATTCGGAGAGCCGGTCGATGCAGTGGCTGTCGAGGTCGAGAACGAAACGGGCGCAGTCGTTTTCGCCGAAGCCGCCCTACGGCATCGGCCGGTGGCAACCCGTCGGCCAGACTGGTTCCATGCCGAGGTGAGCAACAACGACGCAAACGGCCTCGAACTGACCCTCGATACCGATTGGCTTGATGACGGTCCCTGTCTGGCACGGCTCTTGATCCGACCCGAAGGACGCGATGGTTGGCGACCGCTGCGCAATTCGCGAGGCGACAGTTTCGCCGTCGCCATTGCCAACCCGGCGGCAGAAGGATTCGTGCAGGACGGAGAGCTTCAGCGTCGGTTCGAGGCTCTCAGCCGCTGGTTGTCGGATTGCTACGCAGCAGAGTGCTGGCCAACGCTGGAGCGCACATTGGTGCCACGCTGGCAGGAGCTCGGCTGTCGGCTGCGAGAACTTCATGGTGGCGATGGAACCGTTATGCGAGCGGCCTGCTTGCCGCCTCCCGACCATGCGGCACCCGGTTGGGTGCCGATCCTCCACCCTCTGCAGTTCGCTCCGGATCTATATGCTGCAGCGCCGCAGGCATTCGCCGCTCTGGCGGCGTCCGTTGATCCGGGTGTCGCCGAGATGGCCGCGCTCGCCACGCTCAATACAGCGCGCCTACGCGAGCTGTCTCATCTCCATCCCACAGTCTACCTGGCCTTCCGAAACCTGCAGGCGGCGCGCGACAAGGGCGCGAGACTGGAGGGATTCGATCCAGCACGCTTCTTCAGAAATCTGCCATTGGTCGATGGTGACCCGTCGGCAGGATGGTTCTGGCGCGGTACGCCTTTGCTCGGGCCCGATCATTGGCGCGCTGCACATCTCCGGCTGGTCGAGCGGCTCGACGCAGCCGGCCTCTTCCTCGATGACACGGCCGAAGAGGGACCGAACAGCCGCCGCCAAGGATCCCTGCAACGGTTGATGCATGCAGCCTGGACCTTGGCACCCGAAAAGCTTCGTCCACCTGTGCCGCGCCGCAGTCAGGAATCCGAGGAACCGGCTCAGGTCGATCTATGGGGCTCTGCGCTGCTTTCTGGCTTTGCACAGGCAAGCCGCATGAATGAGGTGGCTCAGTATGTTGATACCGTCTCCACTCGGGCTGGCATGCCGCCAGCACAAGCTCTCACCAGCATTGCGTTCATGTTGCGCCTCGCCCCTGAGCTTTTCGCCTTCCACTTATTGCTCTGGCAAATCGCCAAGGAACGTCCATGACCGAACTCGACCCAATCCGTTTCAAGGACAACCTCGGTGCGACGCTGGCGCGGTACATCACAACTGCCGCTGCAGTGTCAGCAGCGCGGGCGCCCCGTCTGTCACGCGCCGTGGCAGACGCATGCGCACGCGCGGCATTGGTGCGCGGCCCATTCGTCGAGAGCCTGCCAGACTTCGAGAAGGGCGGCAGTATTGAAGAACTGGTGGGCAATGGGGCACTGCACGGTGCTTGGTCGGCACTCTCCGAAAGCGAAGAGGGGCAATCCCTCTGGCGTCGGCGGCTTCACCTACACCAGTCCGCAGCAATAGGTCGCGACGAGAATTACCTGGTCGCAACGGGCACCGGCTCGGGCAAGACAGAGTCTTTTCTCTTCCCATTGATCGACGATCTCCTGCGTCAGGGAGAGTTGGAGCGGCCCGGTGTTCGCGCAATTCTGGTCTATCCTCTCAACGCCCTCGCAAACGACCAGATGCATCGTATCGCCCGACTACTGTTTCGGGATCTTGGAGACCCCGGAATCACGCTCGGGCGCTTTACCGGACAGGTGCGCTCTGATTCCACGAGATCCGACGAAGAAGGACGGCTGACCGCCACGCCCACCTTTCAGGCCGATTTCCCCGATGCGCGCCACGCTCCACGCAACTGGCTTCTCGCCAGGGGTGAGATGCTTCAGACCCCGCCGCACATCCTCGTCACCAACTACGCCATGCTCGAGCACATCCTGCTCTTGCCGCGTAACCGAGCATTGCTTGCCGGGGCGGACGTCCGTTGGCTCGTCCTTGACGAGGTCCATACCTATACGGGGGCTCAAGCCATCGAAGTCGCCTTCCTCCTGCGAAAGCTGAAGGCGCGGCTCGGCATACCCCAAGGGCAGATCCGTTGTGTCGGGACATCCGCAAGCCTCGATCCAGCGAAGCGCGAAGAACTCGCACGCTTCGCAGAAGACCTTTTCGGGGAACCGTTCCCAAGCGGAGACGGCGCGGTCATCACCGCCGAACGACGACTGCATCCAGCCCTCACCGACGGCGTGGAACCACAAGAACTCTCCGCGGCCGATTGGGTTAGGGCGGGGCAACTACTCTCGGAGCTACGAGAGCAAGGGTGCCTCGCAGCTGAAAATGTCGACTATTTGACCGAGGACTGGAACGAGGCGATGCAGGAAGCTGGCCTCGATGCGCTACTCCTCGACCCTGCGCAACCGTTCGGCGAAGCGCTTATTGCGCGGCTAGCCGAGATCAAACAGGTTCGCGACGTAGCCAGTGCGCTCAAGGAGCGAGCTTTGCCATTCGCCGATCTCGCGGCGCGGGTTTTTGCGTCAGAGTCCGGAGAGACGGCGCGGACAGCTCTTGCGGCTCTGATCTCATTGGGTGTTCTGGCTCGACCTTCCGTCCCAGGCGCGTTTCCACTTCTCCCGGCACGCTTTCATCTCGCCGCCTCAGGCGTGGAGGGTGTCGCGCTGAAGCTTTCCGCAAGCGTCGTCGAGAATTGGGCGGACTTCAGGCTTTCCCGCAATGGCACGCACATCGACGGTGCCCCGGCCTATCCCCTTCTCGTCTGCCGCAACTGCGGCGAGCCCTACGTCGAGGGCTGGGACGATGGAACAATGCTTCACCCGCGTCCCGAGATCAGTCCCGGAGCGAGGCGCCGGGTCTTGAGGTTGATCAGGGCGGGAGAAGCCGCGACAGAGATAGATCCTGACGAACTGGACGAGGAACCCGAGGAGGAACCTCCTTTCGAATTCTTCGCCGACACTGGCGAGTTGGCCGACGGCCCTGAGGAGGGCGTCCTCTCCCTTGCCGAAGCACCGATGCGCGACGATGCCGAGGAACGGCGCAGCTACGTCCGGAAATGCCTCTCTTGTGGAGCGACCGGCGGACGCTTCGCTGAGCCTGTTACTCCGATCCATCCCGGTGACGATGCGCTCGCGTCGGTAACGGCGCAGGCGCTGCTTGAGGCCCTGCCAACGCCGCAGGGGCGGTCATCGGAAGCACCGATGCAAGGGCGGAACCTGCTTGTCTTTGCGGACAACCGGCAGGACGCGGCGTTCTTCGCCCCTTTCTTCGAGCGTACGGCTCGCGATCAAGCGCTTCGTGCAGCCATGGTCCAGGCGCTGCGCCGAGAGACCAACGAAGCTTTGGATCTTATGGGGCTGCGCGATGGTGTCTGGACGCAGCTCAGGCGATCCGGCTTCAAGCTATATGATCGCCGCAATCCAGAACCTCTGAGCAGCAGCGCCGCGAAAGACCGCCTGATGGCCCTGATCGCAGCTGAACTCTGTGGTGGGCCTTTGCGGCTATCACTCGAATCCCTCGGCCTAATTACCGTGCAATATGAGGGAGATGCGAGGATTGCTCAGCGACTCACCGAAAGGGTTCCGCCTGAGTATCGGGGCATGGTGCCGGCCCTGGTTCGCTTTCTGCTCGACCTCATTCGGCAATCGCGAGCGATCAACACGCTTGAGAACATTGACCTAACAGATGAGTCCATTTGGGGAGAGGGGTTGGCGAGCGCGGACATTTCGTGGTCGTTGTCGCGGACGCACCAGAGCCGCCGATTGCGAACGTTGCTCTCAGAACCGGGACGCTCCAATCGGCCTCTGTGGGTGCTGATCGACAGGCTTGGAATCCCAGACGACCAAGCGCGAGACATGCTCTCGGCTTTCTGGGAGGAGGCGACGCGGCCCCGCCACCGTCTCCTGCTGCCCGGCGGACACGGTCATGTGCTGAACTTGGCGGCCATGCGTTTCGCAGCGACCCCGGAAGGAGAGTTGCGCCGCTGTGAAAGTTGCGGTGCGTCCAGCCAGATCGATCTCGGGGGTGTGTGTACCGCCTGGCGCTGTACTGGACGCACAGTTCCTGTTTCAGCCGAAGAACGGGACGAGATGCGCAGACGCAACCATTACCTCGTTCGATATGAAGGGCAGCCGCTGAGCGGGATCGCTCGGGAGCACACCGCCGCCATATCGACGACGGAACGATCCGAGATCGAGCAGCGGTTCCGGCAGGGTGAGATCAACTTGCTCAGCTGCACCACCACAATGGAAATGGGTGTCGATCTGGGCGAGCTGGAAGCGGTTTTCTGCCGGAACGTCCCGCCAGGCATTGCGAACTATCAGCAGCGCGCCGGTCGCGCTGGCCGCCGCGCGCAGGCCGCGCCTGTTGCATTGATGATGGCGAGGTCCGGCAGATACGACCAAGCACAATTCAACGATCTGCGTGGCTATCTCGAGGCGCTCCCCCCCGCCCCATATCTGACATTAGATAACCCAAGCTTCTTCCGACGGCACCAGGTCTCATGCCTTTTGGCAGGTTGGCTGGATCGTCGCCTGGCAGGCCACGAGCGCACGGGAGCTCCGCGTCTGCGTGATGTGCTGGGCGAGCGCTTGGAAGAGGCTGCTGAGACAACTCTTCTGGCAGACCTTTCAGCATGGCTCGCTTCGGAGGCCGGTGTTGCCGCACGCACGGTTGCTGAGGGCATGGCGTCCACTCTTCCGGCAAGACTTGATCATGTAGGCCTTGTCGCGGGCGAACTGACTGAGCACTCGCGCGCAGAGATAACGCGCTGGATCCGGGCTACTTGCGCTCGCTGGCGCGAGCTCAATGACGCCTACGAAACGGCACGTGCCGCGCTCGATGATCCGGATGCGAACGAGCAGGCCCGCTCCCGCGCTGCCGGTCGCATGAATGGTCGTTTGGGCGACATGCGTCGGTATCTTGATCGATTCCTGGTTGAGGCCCTGTCGCGTGCTGCAGTCATACCGACTTACAGCTTCCCGGTTCACTCGATTCACCTAGAGATTGTCACGGAACGAGGCGCTCGCACCGCTTCGGATGATCGAGCTTTGCAGCTCGATCGAGACGCAGCAATGGCGATCGCTGAGTATGCGCCGGGGGCCGAAGTCGTGGCCGGTGGCCGAATTTGGACGTCCGCGGGCATCGCACGGAGAGCCACAGTAGGCACCGGCGATGCTTGGATGGAACGTGGTTTCCATCGCGTTTGTCCGACGTGCCAGCATGCAGAAACACATCACGAGCGGGATGATTTTGGGGAGAATTGCCCTCAGTGCGGTGCACGGGCCAGTGGCCCGCGCCGTGCCTTCGTTGAACCCGTCGGGTTCCTGACATCATATGCCGACCGGCAGGGTAGAGACCCCGGCGCGACACGCTTAAGAGTTCGACCCGTCGACGAAGCGCGCCTCCTAACGCGAGCCCGCCCTGAAGACTTCCAGGTTTCAGACCTAGCACGCGTCACGCATTTCTTCGCGCCGGCTATCGCACCAGAGGGGAGTCAGCCTGGACGGATGCTCGTCTTGAACCGCGGGCCGCTGGGGGCGGGCTATCTTTGGTGCCCGTCCTGCGAGCACGCGAGACCAGCGCCCCAAGAGGCGCTTGGCGGGGCCGAGATCCGGGCAGTGCATGAGAACCCTCGGACCGGAGATCGGTGCCGGGTTGAATCCCTCCGCTGGCCCGTGGACCTCGCACATGTGTTCGAGACAGATCTTCGGGGGATCCGCATCGATCAGCCGGTCCCAGACTTTTCTGATCGCCCCACGGAGACTGAACGGCGGGCGGCCCGGGATGGCTTCCTTAGAACGCTGGCAGAGGCACTGAGACTTGCGGCAGCGGACATTCTTGAAACCGACCCAAGAGACCTCCGCGCGACCGTTGAGCTTCTCGGTGCGGCCCCGCTGGTTATCCTATCGGACTCAGTCCCAGGCGGTGCCGGCTACTGCCGTCGATTGCTCGACGATTCTCGCTTCTCGGCCCGCGTGCTACTGGGTCGAGCGATCGCGGTTCTTGATTGCCCTCGTGGCGCAGCCTGCGAGACGAGCTGCTCGCGGTGCCTGAATGACTACTCCAACCAGGTCTATTGGGATCAGTTCGATCGTCATCCTGTGTTTGGCTGGTTGCGCGGCCTGCTTGCAGAGTCGACACCGCGGCCTGCTCATGCCCCCGACGCTGCGGTCCCGGTAGCGCAGACTGCCGCGGCGACGCTGCGGGTGCGTCTCGAGGGAGCGGGGCTGGTGGCTGTTTCCTCGCCAGATCTCTGGGGGGCCGAAGATCGGTCCGAGGCCCTTGCAAGCGCGCGGGCATTGCGAAACTGGCTTGATGAAGCCTCGAACAGGCATGCCCTATATCTACTTCCACCGGGTGCGGTCGATGCAGGTACCCCGACAGGCCTCGATCGTGAGATTGCCTATGCTTTGGCGCCATACGAACGATCCGGCCAGCTTCGCTTTGGCACGCTCGACGGGTCGGCCGTTGCGAATGCGGCTCGCCTGTCTGTCTTGAAGGGTGTCGGGGCAGAGGCCTCTGTGGATGCGTTCTACGCATCGCAGGACGCGGCGGCGGCTCTTGCCGGGCCACTGGAGGGGGTCAGCCACCTTTTTTCATGCTCAGCTGGCGACAGCTGGCTTGCGTCGGTGCAGGACAGCATCCGAACGCTGCCGGGTCCGTTGGCTGGGCTCACAGAACGCTTGCGCGTCTTCCGCTTCCGACCGGGCACCGCCCGAGCGCTCACACCGCTCTTTCAAGGCGTAGCAGGGCGCCGTGTCGCGCTCGAAATCGAGGATCCCTGGTGCGGCGTTCGCCCACATAACCGACGTCGCCTTGCGAGCTTTGTCGCTGCCGCTGGGTCAGCGGGCGTCGACATCGAGCGACTTGCAGTCGTGTGGAATCCCGATCATGGCGAGCCGGATACGCCGCAATCGCAGTCGAGCGCGTTGCGCGCTGAGCTGCGATCTGCCGGCATCACGGTTACACCCGAACTCCATCACCGCTCTGCACGCAATCGCCATTTCCATGATCGCGTTGTGACGATTCAGACCGTTGATGACGGGCCGAGGGTCAATCTGAGATGGGACGTGACCGCGGGAATCGACAATCTGATGGCACACTCGAAGGAGTGCAGCGTTTTTATCGAGCAACGTTAGGGCGACGCATCGCTATGCTTAGGCATCCTTTGCGTAAAGTTAGCGAGAAAAGGCATGCAGGACATCGCCCATTACTTCCAATCCCGGAACTTCTAAGTTTTGCTCCCGTGGCATTACACCGGACGGACCGAAGCAAATTGCCAACGTCTTCAGATGACCGCTGATACTCAATCCTCATGAAGTGCCGGAGGCCAAGATGGAAGGGAGGGATGGCATGAACGATGAGGCCGCACAAAGAAAGCTCCGTGCCTTAATCGATACAGCCCGCGCTTCAGGCCGCATTGTCAATCCCGTCGAGATTGCAAGTCATGCTCGGGAGGCGGGGCTGGATATCACCGAATCTCTCACTGTCGTACGCAAGTATGCAGGCCAGAATTTTGGTAGCGCAGATAGCGCGCTCGAGGCAGCACTTGCCTTTTTCGTTTGCTCACTGGCCTCTGGAGAGAAGACATCGCGGGTGCTGGAGTATACAGCCGACGACAGGCTACGGGTTGCAGGCCTTACCGCCACCGACGGTTCAGAGATATCGGTGTTTGCGCGTGATGCACAGTTCGCAGATGTGCTCAGTGTCCTCTTGGCAGATGCATCGGCCTCGATTTCGGTCGGCATCCCTGTGCCAGCTGCCAACGCGCAGTTCGACACCATCATCTGCGCTCCTCCAATAGGTTTGAGGAGCAAGGGCGGTGACGGATTTGGGAGTGAGGTCGTCTCAGCCTTGGCGCCAAACCTTTCCGACGACGGACTTCTCTGCTGGATTACGGCCCGGGGAGTTCTCGCCAACAGACAGGCGCGCTCGACCTTTCCCGCGCTGGCGAAGAATGGGCTGCATGTTGCCGCCGTGATCGACCTAGCGCCAGGCGCAATTGCGGGCACGAATATCGAGGCCACGCTCATTGTATTCCGTCGCCAAGAGCAGGAACAAAAGCTGGTTGGCGCGCTTCGGGGACAGGAAGACGTGGGTCCAATCGTCGCCGCTCTGAAAGCAGGGCCGGTCCGAAAGCCGGGCGCAGTCTGGGCTTGGCTCTCTGCGGATGACCAGCGCAGCTTCATGGATCTTGAGCACGAGCGTCTGATACGCAAGTTGACGCCACGCGGACGGCACGAACTGAGGACGATCCGCTCTATGCTTGCCGATGAACGGGTGGAGCGTGCTGACCGGCCGCTGCCGGATGATTTTCAAGGCACAGCGCTGCTGTTCGTACCGGAATACGCCGGTAGTCGCGTCACGGCTGATCTTGAAGAGCAAACGGTCAAGCCGCGGTCGGTCTATCGCCTCATCATCAACGCCAAGCAGGCAAACCCACGCTTTCTCGCCCAGCTGTTGAACAGCCCATATGGTCGGCATCTCCGTAGCGGGATCGCGAGCGGGGCTACAATCCAGCGCGTCAGCACTGATGCGCTTTTGTCTCTTGAGCTTGCGGTTCCCGATCTCGCAACACAGGAGCGGATCGCGCGCGTCGATAGCGATATTGGTCTGCTGCAGGCTGCCTTCCGCGACATGCAAGCGACCCTAGAGCAGGACTGGACCGGTCTTACCGAAGTGGCTGAGCGGGTTGACGCACTAAAAGCGGTGCTCGACATTGAGCGCCGGATTGCCGACTGGTGGCGCGAGCTCCCATATCCGCTTGCCACGATATACCGGCGCTACCAAGTCTCTACGGCTGCGAAGGAACGTCTCGAGACGCTGCTTCACTTCTTTGAGATGTTCGCTGTTTACCTCGCAGCTGTCGGTGCTAGCCACGTCAAGGCCCTGCGGCAGGACTGGCCGGACGTGCTTGCAAAATGGCTCCATCCAGCTGGAAGCGCCGGCATCGAGCGGGCTGACTTTGGCTTCTGGATCGGCTTAGCCGGGGCGAGCCTAAAGGATACAGCTCGCATTACGAGCGATAAGGAGTTGAGGGCGATCGCCATCGAGACCGGCGGTCCTGAGCTGGTGCAGGTTGCGAGCACACTTGGCGGCCTTGGCAAAGCCATCGAACCTCTGGATGTGGCACGGCGCTTCCGCAACAGCTGGAAAGGCCACGGTGGGCATCTGAAGGCAAGCGATGCCGAGCGCCTAGACCGCGAGCTCCAGCAGCAGGTCCGTGACCTTTATGAAGCGACTGCGTCATTGCTACGCGCCGTTCAGCTCGTCCGACCCGGGATGGCCGAGGTGACGGATACGGGTCTACGGTACAAAGTCGACCTGCTAGCAGGAAGTGACCCGACATTCGAAGCAAGGCAGGTTGAAGTCGATAGGCAGGTGAAGACTGGCGCTCTCGCTTTCTGGGGACAGAATAGCCGCACGATGTGCCGGGCCCTCCCGTTCTTCCGGCTTGGAGCGCCCCAGCAGCCCCAAGAAACCAGCTTTTATGTCTTCAACCGTGTGGAGAACGGCGGCTTCCGGTGGATCTGCTACCAGGAGGCAAGCGAGCAAGAATTTGTGGCGCAGGATGAGGAACTGAGCGGCATTATCTCCCTCGGCAAGGGAACAGTCTGATGGTCCATTAACGCACCGACAATGATCGAGCGGTACTGAAAGCAACGCTTATTTCAGTCAGAGAAATGAAGGACGTCTACTCGTCTTGCCTTCAAAGTACGTCCACGGGAGGGGAAACGCGTTAGGTTCTGGCTTTGGCGGTTGGATCTGAATCTAGAGCCTCCGGGTGAAGCATTGCTCTCCATGCCTAATTTCCCAGCCGCTTCGCCCTTTCGGCCATCCGTACCACCTGCGCGCTTGCGGTTGCCGCGGCGCTCCGCACGGCGGCAGGCGTCTGCACCGCCCCCCGCCCGATCGCCTCACCCGTCGTGAGCGCGCCAATCCGCGCCCTGCCCTTCACGCCGTCGGTATTGAGGATCCCCCTCATGATCCCGGCCGAGCCAGAGACCACAGCTGGTGCCGCAGCCACCATCAGGTTCCCCGAGATCCCCCGCACAATCAGGGGTGTTGCCGCGACGAAGCCCTTGGCCAGGAACACCATCACGAAGAACGGCACCAGCGAGCCGATGTTGGTGGCTGAGTTCGGATCGCCGAGCTGGGCCAAAAGCGAGTTTGCCATGCCGACGACGGTCGAGAACATGGCGGCGATGACGATGGGGTAGAAGGCGTAGCTGATCGTCGTCGAGACCCATCTGTGGAAGAAATCCTTGGTCGCATCGAAGAGCGACAGGGCGATCATGATCGGCGCGAGGCCGAGCATCAGGGTGAGCATCATCTTGGCGAAGATGAGCACGATGCCGGTCATGAAGCCAAGGAGGCTCAACATGACAAGGCCGATCCCGCCCAGGATCGCGCCCGTCATCCAGTTCAGATTGCTGCCGATCGCGTTCAGATACTGGCTGAACTCCGTGATCAGCCGGTCGAATTCGCCCGCGAAGTAGGTGGCACCTGCCCCGCCGCCGCCGACAGAGGAGATCAGGGCCCCGGCAACATAGTCGAGCCCGCCGATCACCGCATTGGCGACCGCGTTGAAATTGGCCCAGTTGAAGGCAAAGAGCCCTATCAGCGACAGCTTGATCAGGTACCAGAAGAAGCTGGCCCCATCCATGCTGCGGAACTGGAAGGCCATGTTGATGCAGATGCCGATCAGCGAGAGGGTGACCATCAGCAGGACGATCGTGCCGGTATTGCTGGCCACAGCCCCGAACTGGGACTCGGCCGCATCGGCAAGGAAGCCGTCGGCGGTTCCGACCATCCAGCTGACGATGCTCATTACCAGTTGCCTTGCGCTTCGCAGATATCCTGGACGTCGCGGGCGATCTGGTTCTGTTCGTTGCGGAGGGCCAATTGGGCCTGAGTGTGTTCTGCCTGAGTGTTGGTCGCGAACCGTTCCTCGTACTCGGCCGAGGCAGCATCCCATGACGGGAAGCGGACATCACAACCGCAGTCACCAGTTGCCTTGATCGCCTCCCATGACCGCAGCTCGTAAAGCCGCATCAGCGTCAGCGCCTTGTAGGCCTGACGCGGGTGGACTTCATCCATCCACGCCGGCCGTGCGGGCCGGTCGTTGCAGATCCGGTACTGCTGGGGCGTGATGGTCACGGTGAGATCGTTCGTGACCTGAGGCGAGGTCTGGGCCGCGAGGGGCGCGGCCAGCAGGGTGACAGCTGCGGCGAGGATGGTCTGGCGCATGGGGTTTTCCTTTCGGGTCATTCGGCGGCAACCGCGGGGCGCTTGGTGCCCCCGGTTCCTGTAGTGTTCTGGTCTGGATGCTTTGCCTGCCCCGGCAGGAAGAACTCGGTGATGCCGCGCGCGCCATTATGACGGCCGGCCTGGATGATCACGTCGATGGAGCCTTCGATGTAGTCGACCATGTCGGCATAGGTCATCGGCACATCGGTCTTGAGCGCGGCAATGGCGAGGCGGCGCACGGCCAGTTGCGGGGTCTCGGCATGCAGAGTGGTGAGCGAGCCGCCATGCCCGGTGTTGATCGCTTCGAGGAAGGTCATTGCCTCACGGCCCCGGACCTCGCCCAGCACGATCCGATCAGGCCGCATCCGCAGGGTCGAGGCCAGGAGCACATCGGCGCTGCGGGCCTCGGTATCCCGGTCGGCGATCAGCGTTACGGCATTCGGCTGCTCGGGCCGCAGCTCGGCTGCCTCTTCGATGGTGATGATCCGTTCCTCGGGCGGGATCAGCGAGAGGATCTTGCGCGCCGCCACCGTCTTGCCGGTCGAGGTGCCGCCCGAGACGGTCATGTTGAGCTTGTTCTCGACGCAGAACCGCAGGGCGGCGTCGATGTCGCCGGAGGCCACCACATCGCGCAGGGCGGCGTTCCGTTCGCGGCGCAGACCTTCGAGGCTGCGCTCCTTGCCATAGAGGAATCCGAGCTTGATGGCCTCCAGCGGCAGGGAGGAGAAGAACCGAAGTGAGATGGAGAACGCGCCTTCAACAGCGGGAGGCTGGATCACCTGCGCGCGGATCGGGCGATCACGATATAGGATCGAGACCGAGACGATGGGTTTCTTGGTGCTGAGCGTCGTCGAGGCAGCCGAGGCGATCTGGTTGCCGAGGTCCTTGATCTCGGTCTGGCTCAGCGGGCTGCCCAGAGCACGCATGAAGTGATCGCCCTGAAACTCTCCCCAAACTTGTCCGTCGGGGTTGATGCAGATCTCGATCGTGTCATCGCGCTGCACTGTTGCGCCCAGCCGGTCGAGCGAGGCTTCGAGATAGCTCGCCGCCATGTCAGAAGATCTCCAGATCGCGGTCGACCATGACCGTGATCCGGGTGCCCTGATCGACATGGATCACGGGCCGGATCGCCAGATAGTCCTGCATCACGCTTTGGGTGCTGTCGCGCAGGTCCGTGCCGACGTCGCTCGCGATGTCGGCCGCCGCCTCATCCTCGATCTGTCCCGCCGCCGCCGCGGGCAAGGCCCCGATCAGCGAGATCAGCGCGGCCGAGCCGAAGCGCTGCGCGAAGCGGGTATCGACAAAGCCGGTGGTGCCTGTGCGGCCAAGCTCGTCCCCGCCGAAGGCGCTGATTTCCACAGTCTGGTTGTCGGGCAGGATGATGCGGTCCCAGGCCACCATCACCCGCGACTGCGCGAGCGCCACATCGGAGCGGTAACGCCCGACGAGTCGCGCGCCGCGCGGGATCAGGACCCGCGTGCCGTCGAAGGAATGAACGTCCTCGGAGACGATGGCGCGGATCGCGCCGGGCAGTGTGCTGTCCAGCGCCGTCTCGGTCACGGCCTGGATCATCGTGCCCTGCACGACGGTGTTGCCGGGGTTCACGATCACTTCGGCCCGCGTTACCGGGGCGGGCCGCGCACCTGCGCGAACGAAGGCTTCGTCCCCATTCAGGCGCGCGGCCTCGAGGCTGTTCTCCCGGTCGGTCCCTGCCCCCATCCCGGAAAACGCGATCATCGGCGAGGCGATGCGTTCGGACCGCGCCTCGGCCTCCGCGCTGCGGCGGCGCTCGAGTTCGGCAAGTCGTAACTCCTCCTCGTTCGGCCCGAGGTCGGTGGGCGCAGGCGGGGTTAGCCGCGCGACTTCGAGGTCCATGCGCAGCTGGTCAAGCTCGCGGTCGCGTTCGGTCAATTGCCGCTCGAGCGCGCGTTGTGTCTCAGACGAAGCCTCTTGCAGCGCCGCGATTTGTGCTGTGAGTTCGGCGATGGCTTGCTCTGCGCCGCTGTCCGATGCCTCGACGGGCCGCGCGCGCAAGTCTTCGAGTTCCGCCCGCAGCGTGGCGAGGCTCTCCATCAGCGCCAGTTCCGACGCGGAGGGGCCGGTCTCGGCCGATGGGGGCGGTGCAGGCTCAGCAATGGGCATGGGTGCGAGATCGCCGAAGCCTGATCCTGTGGTCTGGAACTCTTCCGGGGCCGCCGTCGGAAGCGGCGCCTCGGGCGATGGCTGCAGTGCGGCCCAGGCCAGACCGCCCACGGCCACGATCCCGGCTACACCGAGGATGGCCGTCAAAGCGGAGGGCCGTGCTGCGCCGCGCTTCTTGTCGCCCGTCGCTTCAAGGGCCGCAAGGCGCGCAGAAAGGTCTTCGGTATCTTGGCTCATGACGTGGGTCCGCCCATATCCTGAACACAGACCTCGTCTTCGCCGAGGCGAAGCACCCATTGGCGGTTCACGCCCGAGACACGGATGACACCGTCCTCGAGCGCCGTGCTGTTCACCGCCCGCTCGCCGCCATTGGCATAGCGGAAGATCGCGGGAACAGGCGCGTTCCGCGCGAAGCGGAAATACGTGAAGGTGCCGTCATCCCAGATCGCCGTCGGTGTGAACTCCTCGCTTGCGCTGACCGCGTAGTTCGCATTCGGCGCATCAGCGGCAACCGCCCGAGTTGGCTGTACGCGGCTTTCGGGATAGCGGAACTGTACGACGTAATGCGGGGTCTCCCGCGCCTCGACGACGTGGAAGTAATAGGAGCGACGGTTCGTGTAGACCGTGATGTTGGTGGCGACGCCAGAGGCTGCAGGCTTGATCGCGAAGGCGCGTCCGCCCGGCACGCCGTCGAACTGGAAGCCTACGGTGTCGCCCGCGATGATCGAGCGGATGGTTTCACCCTCGCCGAACTCGACGGTGGTGACCCGGGTCAGGGTGGTGACGACGCGGTAGACCTGCCCCTCGGTCCAGGTGGCGATCCGGACGCGGTTGTCATGGGGACCGGGGCGCGGCGTGGTTTCAGCGAAGGCTGCGGGTGCGGAGAGCATCAGGGCACCGGCGACGAGCAGGGCGTGAACAGGGGCAAGAACTGGAACAGAGGTCATTCGGAACGGTCCGATCGGATGGCATATTGGGTGACTGTGAAGCCGAAAGGGTTCTGCCAGACATCGTCGATCGAGCGGGTCCGTTCGGGCTGGAAGGCGAACATCAGCGTTGCAGTGAACGACCCGTCCTGCGCGCCCTGCGGGCTGGTCAGGCGCTTTCTGAGGCGCACCTGCGCGCGGTTGTCACCGATGAGCGTGATTGAGGCGATCTCGACAGCCATCTCTGCCGCAGGGCCATATCGCGTCGGAGGATAGCTCTCCTGCCCGGAGGTCCACATGGCGCGCATGCTGGCCTCGGCCGCCCCGGTGGATTGCGCCAGCACGCGGCGGACGCGCAGATCGTTGTCGAGCTGGTTGTAGGCCTCGCGGTCAAGGATGTAGCGGTAGATCTGCGCCTCGATGATCGCAGGCCGCTCGGCAAGCCGCACCGTTTCGACCGTGGCATTGGGCAGGGCCAGACCCGTCGCGGGGTCATAGGGCACGACGACCGGCGGCGGCGTCTCGACCATCAGGACGACGGCTGCGGCCGCAAGGCAGCCGAAAACGCCAAAGCCCGCCCCGCCAAGACCGATCATCCGCCAGAGCTGCTCCCGGCGCAGCGCGCCATGGATCAGTTCCTCCTCGACCAGTTCACGCGTGCTCATGCCTGCCGTCATGTCGGGTGCTTTGGTCATGGCCGCAGGCTCGGCAGGGTGAAGTCCATGTAGCGGCGCTCTTCGGCGACGGTGGCGGCATCCACCACGCCCGCATTGCCTGCGCCGAGGGTCTGGATGGCCTCAAGCTCCCACATCCGCGTCATGGCGATGGCCAGTTCCGCCGTGACGCGGGTGTTGTGGTCCATCGACTCCTTGAGGTCCTCCATGTCGGGGATCATCGCGACGAGCTGTTCGACACGTTCGAGGGATTGCGCTGCCTCTGCATGGCTGTTCTGGGCCGCCGCCGACATCACGGCACCGGTCGTGGCGCGGGTCGCGACTCCTTCCGCGCCTGGATTGCCACTGGTGGCGATCTCGCGCAGGGAGTCCTCGTCAAACCCAGCACTGGCAAGCGCCTGTTCCATCTGCGTGCGCAGGGGCCCTGCGTTTGGGCCGATCAGACTCGACCAATCACCCGCTTGGATGCCGCGGATCAGACCGGGGATGTCCTCGAAATTGGCCTGCAGGAGGTCGTCGAGATCGCCGCCCATGGCGAGACCGAGGATGCTGCGCGGCCCGGTCAGCGAGGCATACATCTCGTTCAGCTGATCGAGCTGGCCTTGCAGCGTCTCAAGCTGTTCGAGCGCATTGTCCAGAAGATCGGTCTGGATCCCGAAATCCTGCAGCATCTGCTGAAGCTGGCGGATTTCCTGGGCGATGTTCTGGGTATCGACCGTGGGCACGCCCTGTGCGGTGACGGGCCCGGCGAGGGCGGCGGTCAGCGCGAGGGTCGCGGCGGTGGTGGTGAGGGAACGGTACAAGCGCCGGATCATCGCAATGTCTCCTGGGTGAAATCCATGAACTGCCGCTCGGCGGCTTGGGCCGCGGCCATGGCGAGTTGTTCCTCGCTCAGCGGCTGGGTATGGGCGGCCTTGATCCGGGTCCGGATCGCGACCAATCGGGCCAGCTCGGCGCGCGCATAAGAGTTGAGCGCGATGGCCTCGTGCAGGTCCTCGGTCTCGCCGATGCGGGTGATGATGTCCTGAACGCGCAAAGCGGCCGCACGGACCGAGACCAGCGAATAATCCCCATAGACCCCCGCCCCATGGGCCGAGAGACTGAAGCTCGCATTCGCCAGAAGGACAGGGTCAATGGTGCCGAGCGCATCGATGCCGCCGACGGCGGCAAGGTAGCTGTTGTACTGCTGCGGGATCACCACGACGTAGTGTTGGGTTTCCGCGAAGGGCGGGACGCCGCCGTAGTCCTGCACATTGCCGGGGCCTGCGTTGTAAGCGGCAAGCGCGTGGATGATGTTGCCATCGAACATGTTCAGCATCTGCGCGAGGTACCGCGCGCCGCCGGTGACCTGCAGGTACGGGTCGTCGTAATAGGCGGGGTTGATGCCGAGATCGCTTGCGGTGGCGGGCATGATCTGCGTCAGCCCGAAAGCCCCAACGGGGGAGCGTGCCCCGATCTGGAAGCGGCTTTCCTGCCAGATCAGCGCCTGCAGCAGGCAACGCCATTGCACGAGTGAGAGCCCCGCGCGGCTTACGCCGGGCAGGCTATGGGTGTCGCGCGCGGCGCGGATGATCAGCTCCTCGATCCCTTCCCGGGCATCGCCGAACATCCGGGCTGCGGCCGGGTTGTTGTCCTCGGGCGCATAGAGGCTGGCCGCAGCACTCTCGACGTCCTCGACCGCCCCCTGCCCCGCCTCAAGCCCGGCCACGGTGCCAGCCACATCTCCCGAACCGAGGGACATGGCATCCATGAGACCTTCGAGCGAGGCGAGTTGCTGGCGCTCGATCTCGGCCAGCTCCTCCTCGCGCGCCAGCCGGTCGTGCTGTAGCGCCAGATCCTGATCGGTCTGATCGAGGATTGCCTGCCGCTCTGCGAAGAGGCGCAGATCGAAGGTCGGCACGCCTTGGGCGGCCGCTGGCCCCGCCGTGGGACCTGCCAGCGCAAGACTGACCATCGAGAGGGGAAACCAGGTCCGCATGGGCTTAGCCGCCCGCTCCCAAGAGGACGAAATCGCAAGCCGTGTCACGGCGGGTGACGGCGGCCCCCATGGTCGAGATCGTCGTCGTGGCGGTTGCACCTTGTGCGGGCGCATCGCGGAAGTTGAAGCAGTTGGCTTGCGCGGGGTTATGCTGCGCGCAGGCCGTCAGAGTCAGGCCGAGGCCGAGCAGCACAGCGCTGCGGATGATGGTACGGGTCATGTCACTCTCCAGAAATCAGGGCGGTCACGGTAGTCGGGGCCGACAAGGGCTTCGCCCTTCTCCATGCCGCCAAGGATGGTCACGAGGGGGCCGAGGGCGCTCAGATCGGCGTCGATCACCACCGAACCCCGGTCATCACGGACGAGGGCCAGCCGCGAGGCGGAGCCGACGCCCAGAAGAACGTCGAGTTCTTTCTCGCTGAGGCCGAGCATCGCGTAATCGGCAGCCGAGGCGCGGATGTTGGGCAAGAGCACCTGCGTCGGCACGGCTTCCACAATGGTCTTGCCGGTCCGGGTACGTTCGAGCTGGCTGGCATACTGGGTCATCATCACGACGACCGCGTTCTGCTTGCGGGCGGTCACCAGCCAGTTCGAGAGCCGCTCCGCGAAGTAGGCGTTGTCGAGCGCCTTCCATGCTTCGTCGATGACGATGATCGTGGGCTTGCGGTCCTCGATCACCCGCTCGACGCGGCGGAAGAGGTAGGAGAGGACCGCCATGCGTTCCCGCTCGCTCTCGGAATCGAGGATGCCGGTTAGATCGAAGCCCGCGACGTCAGCGTCGGTGCTGCCCCCGATCTGGAACGTGTCGTGCGCGTTCGCCCCGAAGATCCAGCCATAGCGGCCGTCGGCGGTCCATTCCTGCATCCGCTCGAAAAGATCGCCCTCGTCATCGGTCGAGACGAGGAGCGAGGCGAAGTCCGACCAGTTGCGCAAACCCGCGTTCCCCGCACTGGCGTTCTGACGTACAACTTCCTGCAGGCGGTTGGTCTGCACCGGGGTCAGGGGTCGGTCGCGGCGCTCCAGGAGGCTCGCGAGCCAATCGGCAAGCCAAGCCTGACCGCGGGCGTCGATCTCGGTCTGCAGGGGATTGAGCCCCGTGGGCTGCCCAGCCCGCACCGTCGAATAGCTGCCGCCAAGCGCGCGGACGGCCATTTCCATACCCGCGCGATAGTCGAAGACGAAGACCCGCGCACCAGCGCGCCGGGCCATGGTCATCAGGAAAGCCGCCAGCACGGATTTGCCCGAGCCGGGGCGGCCAAGGATCAGCGTGTGGCCTCCCGTGGGTTCGCGATCCGGTGCGCCCTGTTCGTGGAAGTTGAAGCGAAAGCCACTGCGCTCGGGCGTCGGGAAAAGCGTGATCGGCACGCCCCAAGGCACTTCATGCCCGGCCTTACCGAGTGGGGTGCGGTGGAAAGTGGCGAGGTCGGCGAAGTTGTGGTTCGTGATCGCAGCCTTGCGGCTACGCGCCCCAGTGTTGCCGGGATGCTGCGCCATGAAATGCGCCCGCGCGCCGAAGGCCTCCGAGATCAGGTTGATGCCGGAGGTCGCGGAGATGTTGCGGATCTCGGCAGCGATGTCGTCAAGCGCTGGCTGGGAGCGGGCATAGACCGCCACGGTCATGTGGTGCTCGCCGAAGATCAGGCGTTTGGATTCCAGATCGTCCTGGGCCAGTTCCAGCTCCTGAGCGAGGCTGACCGCCCCATCATTGGCCGCCTGCATGAGCCGCAACTGCCGCTTGATCCGGCCCGCCATCATGTTGGCATTGATCGGCACGAAGGAGTGGGTGACTACCATGTCGACGGGTAGGTTCAGCTCGTCGAGCATCAGGCTGTCGGTCTTGGCGGGGTAGTTCTTCACTGCGAAGATTGCGCCGAGCTTGTCGCCGACAGCGCCGTCGGAAAGCGCGATGGTCGTGCCGCGGAAGGTGACACGGGTATTCGCTACGTCCTCGGCGATCACGCCCAAGCGTGACCGCGGGAAGAGCGGGTGCTCCTCACCGGTGTTGAGCGAGCCGAGAAAGCCCAGAAGCTCGCCGCTGCCGGCGGCAAGCAGGCGAGGCTTCAGCTCGTCGAAGGACGATAGGAGAAAACCCACAACCTCGTCGAGCTTGCGTAAGCGCCGGGTCGTGTCGGCAGCATTCCAGGCACGGGACGCCCCCAGACCGAAGGGCAGACGGCTGCCGGTCTCCGGGCGCTTCAGCACCGTCAGGGTCAGTGTCTTGTCGCGCAAGCCCGACCGACCCAGATAGGCCTGCCAGCGTTGGTCAACGGCGGCCGCGAACCCTGCGCCCGGAATGGGCGGCAGGGTCACATCGACCGCTTTCGAGACTTTGTGCAGGTAGAAGGAGAACCCCGTCCCGACCTGCGCAACGATGCCTGCCAGGAGCCCGCCGATCCGGTCGAGATGGGCGTCCTCGCTCGTGGTGCTGTTCACCCCTTCGAGGCGGATGCATTGCATCAACTCGTTACCGCGCGTCCGGATCGTACGGTCGGTCACAAGGCTGACGTAAGGCAGCATGGAGGAGAGCCGTTTCTCGCCCATGACCCATGCGGGCAGCGCGGTCAGCGGATCGAGCGCGTCGGCCACATCATCGGCAACTCCATCACGGGGCATAGCTGTCGCCCCCATGGAGCTTGCGGTTCGCCGTGGGCGGGGTTTCCTGCAAGGTGATCACCAAGACGTCGAGGAAGTTCGGATCCCAGTCCGCGGCTTTCCAGAGCGCCGGCCAGGCCAGCCCCGCGAAGACGGCCACCACCCAGCTCTGGACCCAAAGGAAAAGAAGCGTCGAGCCGAAGAGCCAGACCATGGCGTACATGATCGGCAAGCCCATCAGCTTGGGTGGCCTGAGAAGGCCGATGAACACACGGGACTGGTCAGCCATGGACGGAGCTCAGGTGGTCCAGATGGCGGCGACGATAGTGGGTGCCGCGGCGATGCCCGCGATCGCGACCACGACCCAAAGTGCCTGACGGAAATCGAGGATGCCGAAGAGCCAGGAGAGGAACACGCCGATCAGCGCGAGCGTGCCGATCACGATGCCCAAAGGACCGGTGATCGCATCGACGATGCCCTGCAGCAGCGTCTGCACGGGCGAGAGGTCGATGCTTTGCGCAAGCGCCGGTCCTGCCAGCACGATGAGGGCCATCGCGCCGAGCGCGACAAGGGAAGATTTGGACGTCACGACAGGTCTCCTCTCAGCCGCTGGAACACGGCTGTCACACGGGCCACATGGCCTTGGGTTTCTCGAAAGGGGGGAATGCCACCATGGCGGGTGACCGCATGGGGACCGGCATTGTAGGCAGCAAGCGCCAGCGCGGGATCGCCGAACTGCTCGAGCATCATCAGCAGGTAACGGGCCGAGCCGTCGAGGTTCTGGGCGATGTCATGGGGGTCGACGCCGAGATCGCGCGCGGTGTCGGGCATCAGCTGGCCGAGCCCGATGGCCCCGACCGGGCTGCGCGCGCCGGGATTATAGGCGCTCTCGACCTCGATATTGGCGCGGTAGAAGAGCGCCCAATCACTGACCGAAAGGCCCGCCTGACGCAAAGCGTCATGGCTGCCGTAACGCAGCGCCGTGGTCTCGATGGCGTGGAGAATTTCGGGGGTGGCGCGGGCGGCGCGCGGGGCGACCGCTGCGGCAGCCGTCACATCGCTCAGAGGATCATCATCCCCGCGGGACTGCGGCGCTGCAAAAAGAAAGAGGCGATCTGGGAGGGGCCCAGTCTGGGCATCGTCTTCGCCGGTGAACGAGCGCAGGCTGCTCGTGCTCTCGGCAGTGTCGACAAGTCGGCCATCGGGGCTGACCTGGAAGATGAAACCGTCGGCAAGGGCCAAGGGTGCGGAACAAACACCTGTACCCACTGCAACGACGAGCGCAAACGCGCGGTCAGTTGTCCTTGACCAGAACCGGACCAGTCCGTGGCTCGGGCGAGCGCCCGGGGGCTGCGTGGCGCTCGCGGGCACCTTCGACGAGCGGGATGCTGGCGGTCGTGCAGCCCATGTCGGCAAGGAAGCTGACAAGGCCGACGATGGTCTTGAAATCGCGCAGCTTGAGGACGCTGCGGCTGGTGACGAGCATCTTGTCGTCGCCACCATCCGGGGCGACAGCACGTATGACCCAGGCGCCGTACCAACTGTTATGGCGCTTCTCGGCGCCTTCCTTGCAGACCACCTCGATGAGATAGCCTTCGGCAAGGAGGCCGCGCAGCCCGTCTTCTGTAACCACATTCGGTGCTTCTTCTATCATGGCCTTCCCTTGGGTCCTTCTTCTGCCTGGGTGCAGTCTCGGGCCCACGGGGTCGCAACACCGCGGGCGATACAAGACAACATGAACGATAGCAAGACAATTAAAGCGTCTTGACGCAGATTGCCTTGCTCCGATAACGGTGATAGCTGACAAACTCGTGATCTTAAAGGCGGCAAAGGAGTTTTGCCCTGCACATGTCCTGTGCGTGCAACATCCCCTTGGCGCTGCTGATCACCGTCCTTGCGGTGAGTGGTCCGGTCCATGCCTGCATCCCGCCCGAACGGCCGTTCCTGCCCGCGTCCCGAGAAGACATGCGCGCCTACGCGGACCTGATCCGGGGGGATTTCGAGGCCTACATCGCCGATGTGCAGGAGTATTTCCGTTGCCTCGACGAGGAGCGCGCGCGGGCCTTTATCGAGGCCAGAGAAGTGAGCGAGGAATACGGGCGGTTCATCGAGGCTGTCGAGTAGTCTCCTTCCCGCTGGCACTGGACGCCCCTCATCATGTGCCGATGATACAGTGATGATTTTGTTGGAGCATGTTCGACCTAGATCCTGTCCAATGCCCCCGCATCGGTTGCTTATGCGGTCGCCATGCGGTTCAATCAGGGTTCGTCTCCGCCCAATTCACCGAAAGGATTTACGCCCCGTGTCTTTGCGTTTCTGGCAACGTGTCCGTCTTGCGCCCGGGGTGACGCTGAACCTCTCGAAATCGACGGCCTCTCTATCGTTCGGACCGCGCGGTGCCAAATACACCGTCAGCCCCAGGGGGAACCGAGCTACACTCGGGCTGCCGGGCACGGGCCTCTTCTACACCATCCAGGACCGCAAGGGCGCGCGTGCAGCCACTCCAACACGGGACAAGCTGTCCCTCGGGTTTTTCCGAAGGCTCGTGACCCCACCCGAGGAAAAAGCACTGGTGGACGGACTGCGCGCGCTCAACGACGGCGATGAGGATGAGGCGCTGTCCCAGCTGGAAGCCGCAAGCGATCTGCCCGACGCCGCCTGGATGGCCGGCATGATGCGCCTGAAGCAGGAGGCATTTGCGCAGGCGCGCGAGCATCTGGAAAGCGCGCTTGCGGCGGGCGACAGGCTCGGCGCGCTGTTCGTAAAATATGACCTCTCGCCGCAAAGCACCCTGCCGATCGCCAAAGGCATCTTTGCTCATATCTCCCCCACCGAGCGCGGCACCCGGCTTGCGTTGGTGGAGCTGTGCGAGGCGAGCGGAGACGCCGAAGGCGCGGCGCAGCATCTCGAGCGGCTGATGGTCATAGCGCCGGAGGATCCCGTCGTACTCTTGTCCTTCGTCCAGATCGCACTCGACACGCCGCAAGATCACAACCTGATGGATAGGGTGATCGCCCTGACCGTCGCCACCCAGAACGAGACACCCATCGACACGGGCATCCTGCTCTATCGTGCTCGGGCGCTGGCGGCCCGCGGCCTGCTCGACGCAGCCATCGACGTACTCACCCGCGCTGGCCGACGTCGCAAGGACCGCCCGGATCGTCTCCTCCACCAGATCCGTCATGACCGCGCGGAGCTTTACGAACGCGTGGGTCGCAAGGCCCAGGCACGGCGTGACTTCGAGAAGTTATACGCGGAAGCGCCGGAGTTCGAAGGCTTGGCTGAGAGACTGGGATTGACGTGAAGCGTTCGACGCGATGGGTCGGAAAGCGGTCGTTGGCTGCGAAGAGGATCAAAGGCTGGTTCAGTGCTTAAAGGCCTAAAGGCAATTGATCAACTTGCACCGCTAGTCACCGCCTATCTGGCGGCTGACAGGGTTGTGTGGGGCGCGATATTTGGGTTGCAACCACGCGGCGAGACGCCGAGAGTTCCGCTTGCCGACGAAGAGTTGTGGAGTAGCCCCTTTTTCAAATCCTACCTTGGTTGTGCGGAAAGATTCTTTGCGGTGGAGCCTGCCCATGAAGATTGAGAATATTGCCGTGCGCAATTTTCGCTGCTTTGGTCCCGACTGGATGGAAATCAGCCTGGAAGAGCAGGTAACGGCCTTCGTCGGAGGGAACGGCTCAGGCAAGACGGCGCTCTTCCAGGCGCTTTCCCGTCTCTTTGGAGTGACGAGGGCGGACAGGACCGTCACAAAGAAAGACTTCCATATCGCGCAGAACGAAGAGGAGCTGCCGGACGGGCGGGCTCTGGAGATCGAGTGTCTGCTCGGCTTCCCAGAGCTCGACGAAGAAGAGGACGAAGACGCTTCGGCCGTCCCCGACTTTTTCAATCACATGGCTGCTTCTGGCCCCGATGAACCGCTAAAGGCGCGCATGCGGCTTATCGCCAGGTGGATCGAAGACGGCACGCCTGACGGGACCGTCGAAGAAGACATCAGATGGATCACGACCCTCGGCAACGAATTTGAATGGGATACGCTTCCGAAAGTCTCCGCTGTGGATCGCGCGAGTATACAGGTTGTCTACGTTCCCGCCCTTCGCAACGCGGCCGACCGTGTCACCGAGCTCCTGAAAGGACGCCTATGGCGAGCGGCGCTATGGTCAGCTGATCTTGGCGCCCGCGCGACGGAAGGGGCCGAGCTTATCCAGAACCAGTTCGATCAGGAAGCCCCGGCAAGCTTCATCATTGAGCGTCTGACGCACAGGTGGCAGCAGGTTTACGAAGGCGACACGGACACAACCCCTAATCTTCGGCTGATTGAGAGCAGGATCGAAGAGCTTGTCCGGCGCGCGGAGTTCGTTTTTCATCCTGACGAGGCCGGTCGAAACCGAATCCTCACCGATCTCAGTGACGGACAGCGCTCGCTTTTCCACATCGCTCTGACGGCTGCGACCCTCGAGACCGAACAGGCTGCGCTTGCCCTCGCTGCGGCGGAGAGCCCGTTTGATCAGGAGAAGCTGAGGCGCACGCATCTGACGATTCTCGCGATTGAAGAGCCTGAAAACAGCCTCTCCCCATTCTTCTTGTCTCGGATCGTGACGTTGGCGCGGGAAATCGGCGAGATGAGCACGGCGCAGGCGCTAATTTCGAGCCATAGCGCCAGCATCCTCTCCCGCATCGAGGCGGACGAAGTTCGCTACTTTCGGCTTGACCGCCAGACGCGCCGCGCGAGCGTCAGGCTGCTGACCTTGCCTGAAGACGATGTACAAGCCAGCACATATGTCCGCCTCGCGGTCCGTTCCTACCCCGAACTATATTTTGCGCGGTTCGTGATTCTGGCTGAGGGGGACTCGGAGCGAGTCGTTCTGCCCCGTTTAGCCGAAGCAAGAGGCGTTCCGCTTGACCCGTCATTCGTGCCGGTCGTGCCTTTGGGCGGTCGCTATGTCTCGCACTTCTGGAGACTGCTCACCGATCTCGGCATCCCTCACGCGACACTGCTCGACTTCGATCTTGGCCGCGCTCATGGCGGAGCCAAAATGATCCGAACGGCGTTCGCGGCTCTAGAAGAGGTGGATCGCGACCTGACTGCAAATCCCCTCGTTATTGATAGCACGATCAGTCTCGACGATCTGGAGGATTTGGATGACGAAGATGTTCTGGAGGATTGGGCGGAAAATAACTGGCTTCAGGCTCTCAGACATGAGGCCGTCTTCTTTTCCGACCCCATCGACTTGGATTTCGCGATGCTTGAGGCGTTTCCTGCGGCGTACCAGCACCCCAATCCGGCTGGACTAGGCCCTAGGACGACAGCAGAGGCGATTGCCGAGAAAAAAAGGGTGGTCCTGAAAACCAACGGGAATCCCGACATCTACGACGGCGAGCAATGGGACGATAGCTTCGCCTGGTATCCATATCTTTTCCTCAGCCGCAGCAAACCGGAGGCCCATCTCGCCGCGCTGAGCAGGATCGCTCGTCGAGACCTCGCTCGGCGCGCACCCCCGGAACTGCGCGCCCTGATCGATCATGTCAGAGACGTTCTGTTTCCTGAGCCGGCTGAAAACTGATGCCCGTCGCGCCGGAAGATTGGCGGCCACAAGGCGTCGATGACCTTGAACCGCGAGCATGGGACGCTCTTCGAGAGACCGCGCAGAGTGTTTGTGTTACCGCCGGCGCCGGATCGGGCAAGACCGAATTTCTGGCGCAGAAGGCCGCCTATCTCCTGCAGACAGGTCTTTGTGCGGCACCAAAGCGCATCCTTGCGATCAGTTTCAAACGCGATGCCGCTCAAAACCTTGCCGCGCGGGTCCGCCAGCGCTGCCCTGCGGATCAGGCCCACAGATTTCACTCGATGACGTTCGATGCATTTACGAAGCACATGCTGGATCATTTCCGCCTTGCGATCCCCTATGCCTACCGACCGCCCGCAGACTACAGCATCGCTTTTCCCTCCAGACAGGACATAGAGGTCTTCCTGCGAAGACACGGCCGTCCGGACGTCAGTGCGGACCGGTTTGAGCGAGCGGTCGCCCGTACACCGCTGCCGCTTGAAGAAACCGTTGAAAATCCGCGCGAGAGAGAGCTGCTACGGGCCTACTGGGATGACCAGTATGCCATGCCGGACGGCGCACTTGTTTCTTTTGCGATGATCAACCGCGTCGTTGAATACATGCTTCGCGCGAATCCCAGGATAAGGCGCGCTTTGCGCCTCACATATCCCTTTGTCTTTCTCGATGAATTCCAGGACACAACCTACGCGCAATATAGCCTCGTGGATGCTGCGTTCAGCGAAAGTGATGCCGTCTTTACCGCAGTCGGCGACGACAAGCAGAAGATCATGGGTTGGGCGGGCGCAATGGATAACGCGTTCGACGAATTCACCGCCGACTTCAATGCCGTTCGCCATGCGCTACTCAGGAACTGGAGATCTCACGGGACGCTTGTTGCCATCCAGCATGTCATCGCACGGCAGATCGATCCCGATGTCGAGGAGGTTGAGGCGCGCGGAGAGCTGGCGATTGAGGGGGATACGGCGGCCATCTGGCGGTTCGACAGCCGCGAGCAGGAAGCTGAGCAGATAGCGCGATGGATCAGGAGCGAAGTCGATGATGGCCGCATCGCCCCACACGATGTTGCCATCCTCGTGCGCATGCGGGCAAACAACGTTGAAGACGAGCTTGCGCCCGCTCTCCGTGTCCACGACCTCGTGCTGCGAAATCTTGCCAGAAATGTTAGCGAAATCGCCATTCAGGATTTGTTAGCCGAGCCCCTGACCGAAGTTCTCCTCCCGCTCTTGCGGCTGGGTGCAAGCGTTCGCGACCCCGATGCTTGGAATGCGACGCAGGAACGCCTGCAAACGTTGGCGGGCACCAGTCCCGAAGATGAGGCCGGGCAAGAGCGCTTGCAGCGCGATATCGGAGAGTTCTCTCGGAACCTTCGACAGACGATGCGTGACGAGCCACCGGATCCGGCAGTGGCCGACCGGTTGTTCGCGCAGGCTCTGGACTTCGCCGGGATCGAGCGTCTGCGTCAGACCTACCCCGAATATCGACGCGACGCCGATTTTCAGCGAGTGCGTAACGGCTTTCAGGTTCTTTTGCGGGAATGCGTCGAGATCGCAGCGGGCTGGAGTGGCGTTCTTGATCACTTCGAAGGCAAGGACCAGGTCCCGCTCATGACAATCCATAAGAGCAAGGGCCTCGAATTCCACACCATGATCTTTTTCGGCCTCGATGCCAAGACATGGTGGAGCCTGTCGCCGGAGCGTGGCGAAGAGCTAAATTCATTCTTCGTCGCGTTTACTCGAGCGAAGCAGCGGGCGTTCTTCGCTTACTGCTCCGAGCGGGGCAATGCTTTCGACTGGCTGGAACAGCTTCTCCTGCCTGCAGGTGTGGAACAGATCGACGGAGCCAATATTGTCACTGCCGACAGGTAAGGACGGCAGATCCTGGGATCAGTAAGCCGGTTTCGTATCGGACGTGGTGGAGTGCTTGAAGCGGACGTCAGCTTGGAAGTGGCCGAACGGCGGCTATGGGCCGCGCGTATCAATTGCTGCGCTTAATCCAGATCGACGTCGCCCAAGCGCGGGGCATGGACATGCGTTCGGACAAGTAACGCCGCGGCCGCGCCCGCGATGGCGCCGAAGAGGTGCGCCTCCCACGACACGCCGGGTTGGCCCGGAAGAACGCCCCAGAGAATGGAACCATATAGGACACCGACCACCAGTGCCGCCCCTAGCGTGATCAGCGAGCGATCCACGAGGCCGCGCACGACGAGGAAACCGAACCAACCGAAAACCAGTCCCGACGCACCGATATGGATAGCGGAGCTTCCAAACACCCAGACGAGGCCTCCCCCGAGGCCGATCACCACGGCGTTCACCGGCAGCAAAGCCCGCGTGGTTGTTGCCACCAGAAGACCACCCATCACCAGTAGCGGTGGGGTGTTGGCCATCACGTGCCCGAAGCTTCCATGCAGGAGGGGCATGGCGATGACACCATCCAACCCACCAAGGTGCCGTGGGATCAGCCCGAACGCTGGGTTCAGGCCGTAGCCGGTGATCCAGTTGACGACCTGGATCGCCCAGAGCACGGCGACAAAAGCGACAAGCGCCGCGGCGCGGCGCAAGACGGCGCGCATGTGATCCCGGCTCATCATGGCGGCGACAGTAGACGTCTCCGCAAGGCCTGCAACGGCTTTCAAGCGCCGCTGAGACACGGCTAAAGGACCGAGCTTCAGGGCCCCGAACCTCGTCACGGCCCAAACCAAGAGCGGGGCTGGCTACCGATGGCTGTGGCGAGGCATCAGAGCCTCATCTCCAAGGATGTTGGACTTCATTCCATCCCTTGTCTCTGTCCGTCGAAGCAAGACCGAAGCGACCGCAATTCCCCAGCGATCAAATCTGCTTGCTATCGTTAGTGTTGTTTTGTATCGCCGCACCATTATAGCTGGAGTCGGCGTCATGAATCACAAGGTCCGGACCGCAGCAGCAGCTGCGGCCATCACAGTATCGAGCCTCGTCGGTTCGGTCGAGCCGGCGCAAGCCTACCAGGTCGACTGTGCCATTCTGCTCTGTCTCGCGGGCGGCTGGCCGGCATCGGCGCCCTGTGCCCATGCGCGTGCGGTCTTCATCCGCAGGATCACACCTTGGCCGATCGAGCCACCCTTGCAGATCTGGCGTTGCCCGATGGGGGCGTCGTTCAACGCCCCCGCCCCGCTCTCGCCGATGGAACGGCTTTACGACATTGCCTTCCGGGAGGCGCCTCAGGTCAGCGTACCGCAAGCTCCCCTGCCCCTGGTCCAAGTCCAATCAGACGAGCAGGCCGACATCGACATTTCGGGTGACGCCTTCGACTTCGTCCGCAGCATCCGTGTCTTTCACATCCAGTTCAGCCAACGCGAAAACCGGGATGGCGATTGCAACCGTTACGACAGCACCCGCCTCGGTTCGTATGGGGTGCAAGGCGACTATCGTTGGACACGGTCGAGTGTCGCCCAGGTTCCGCCCGCCTCACAGCTGCCCGACACCGCGCACTGTAACTGGGTCAGTTACCGCTCGGTCTTCGTGGACTGGCGGGATCATGAGGGGAACTACGGTTTCGAAGAGGTCCGCTACTGAACTTGCCCGGGCCTGCCCGAGGCAGGTCCGCACCCAATCATCTTGCACCTGTGACGGTGCACCGAACCCAAAAAGGGAAACGACGCCAGACCGAAAAGCCTGACGCCGCGCTAGAAGAACCCGTGAACAAGGATCTTCTAGCGCACTGTCCGAACCGCCGCAACCAGCAAAGTTGTTTTGCTGGCAAGAATGTTGTTTGCTCTCGGCATGGGGTCGTCTCTCACAGGAGACACCAACCATGGAACCCACGACCGGCCTGATCCTGAGACGGATCACCCAGACAGAGCTGTCCGTTTCCGCCCACAAGCTGGCGACCGTCATCCTCGATGCCATTGCGTGGAAGGAGGGTTACAACGGGCTGGCGCGCGGGACGGCTGCCTTCACCCTCGCCGACCTGGCGTCGAAGATGGGCATCTCCCGCCAGTACCTGACCGAGCTGATGGCTGAACTTGAGGCGTCCGAGCTGGAGCTGAGACGCGAGAAGCCCAACGGCAAGTTCGCGCCCTGGCTGTTTCGCTTCACGGCCTTCGATACTGAGGATGAAGATCAGGATGTTGCGTCAGGCACAGGCGACACATCACTATCTAGAGAAAGAAATAACAAAACTATTTTTTCAGGACAGATCACTATTTCTGAAGCGCCCAACGTCTTCCAGACTTGTTGGGCGGAGTTGATCAAAGCAGCGAAGAGGGCCCTGCCCTGCTGGAACGTCGACACGCAGGTGATCTGGGACCGCTTTCTTGCCTTCAACCGGGCGCGCGGGAACGACAGGGTTCCAGCCGGCTACCTACTCGGGTTCATGCGCCGATGGCGAACCTCTTCCGGTTCGGTGAGCCGACCGGCGGAGGCGCCAACTTCGCTGAAGGCGGCTGACCCCCGGGAACGAGAGTTGCACGCTCAGATCAAGGCCGCACCCAGCGGCAACCGGCAGTTTCACGCGTCAGACCTGTGTCGGCTCATCGGGCAAACGGCTTACGAGGCTCGCATTCTCGACGTAATCCAGAGGTTCGGCTGCCCACGGTTCACTGCGACGCTCGCCGTTCATGGGAGGGCCGTGATAGCCGGAGAAATTACGCGATGAAGTTGGAGGGTTAGCATACGCATGGTCAAAAAGGAGTAAAGCTGCCAAGGCATTCGAGAGTGCCAATCAGAGCAGATCGGCAACCGTTGGAACCAAGCATTGTTGGCCAGAACCGAGTGCCAACGGCCCTGCCCTGCCATCTCGCGGATCAGCCTCTGCACTTCCATCTTTGTAATGTTTCGCTGGACGGTCGTGCGACAATCGCAGGCCAAGGACTCGGCCATCGGGCTAGAGACAAGCGGTCATTTTCACCATGGCGCTCATGCAAAAATCATCCCGACGAACCTTCTCCTCGGGTTATGTCCATATCTGACGTAGCGCCATGTCACTTCTGTCGAAACGACGGAGCTGAGCAATGACGCACGAACAATATCTCGCCCTTGAAATGATCGCTAGATTGGCCCACCGTTTCGGTCCGGCCAGCCGTATAGCAAAGGAACTGCCCGGCTGGCTGGAGTACCTGACCGAAGTCGAATGTCCCGAACGGCCTCGTACCCGACCAAGTTCGCAATGGTGGAACAAGATCAGGACCATCGCGCACGACCTTGTGCCGACCGCCGGGGGTGGCGAGGGCGAGATCGTTCAGCGCAACGCAACCCTCCTTGGCGAGCATTTCGGGCTATCCCCAGCCGAGACATCCATGTTGACCTTCGTCGCGTTCTACAAGTTGTTCGACGGGTTCGAGCATGTCGTCGATGGCGCGCTGGAAACCAGAGAGGTCACGGTGCCGCTGCTTTTGTCGTGGTTCTGCGCTGCGCCCGAGCCTGAAATACGCGCAGCCATGCGGGCATCCGGCCGACTGACAAACTCGGGATTGGTGCAGCGCAACAGCGGCGGGCGTCACCGCCGGATGCCATTCGATCTGTCTGATCGCCTGACCCTCGCGCTACTTGCCGAAGTCGATTGCATTGCCGACCTGATCGCCCTGATGTTCCCGCGTGCAGCTGCGCCGCAGGCTCAATGGCAAGACTTCGAAGGTCTAAGCCAGGACGCGGACCTGATGCGTGACCTGCTATCCAACGCGCTGGCCAAGCGCCAGCCAGGCGTGCACATACTGCTCTACGGCCCTCCCGGCACAGGCAAAACCGAGTTCGCCAAGGTGCTCGCGCGTGAGGTCGGAGCCGAACTGCGCGCGGTCGGCGAAACGGACGATGACGGAGGCGAGCCATCGCGCCGAGAGCGTTTGGCCGAACTCACCATGGCATCTCGTATGCTGGGGCAAAGATCGGATACCGTACTATTGTTCGACGAGATGGAAGACCTGATTGGTGGGCACAGCTTCCGCTTTAGCCATGACATGCTGTCGAAGGTCCATTTCAACCGAATTCTTGAAACCAATCCGATCCCGGTGATCTGGACCACGAATTCGGTTCACGCCTGTGATCCTGCCTTTCTGCGGCGGATCAGCTACTCTGTACTGATGCGCCCTCCATCGGGCCGCGTCAGGGCACGTATCTGGCAACGCCTCGAGGAGCGACATGGTGCCGGCATACCGGACACCGCCCTGCCGGACATGGCGGAACGGCATGACCAGGCTCCGGCGCTTGTTTCGGACGCGATGGTGGTGGCAAGGCTTTGCGATGGTGGGCCGGCTGTTGTCTCGCAGGTGCTTGATGCCGCTGCCCGTTTGGCAAAGGGCGGAGCCGATAGCGCGCCGCGGCATTATTCAGAAGTGCCTTGGCAACCTTGTCTGGCTCGCGCCGACGCCGATCTTGCCCGGATCGAAGCGCGGCTGGCGCCTCCGAGCGCACCTCGCCGTGTCAGTTTTTGTCTTGAAGGACCGGCGGGGACCGGCAAAAGCGCATGGGCACGGCATCTGGCCCGGGTCATCGGCATGCCGGTGATCGAAAAGCGCGCCTCGGACCTCATGTCGAAATGGGTTGGCGAAAGCGAGCAAAACATCGCGCGGGCCTTTTCTGAAGCACGCGCCGACGGTGCCATGCTCATCTTCGACGAGGCTGACAGTCTGCTGGCTGATCGTCGTGGCGCTGAACGCAGCTGGGAGGTGAGCCAGGTCAATGAGATGCTGACCTGGATGGAAAGCCACCCGTTGCCCTTCGTCTGCACTACCAACTTCGTCGAAAAGCTCGACCCTGCAACTCAGCGCCGGTTTACCTTCCGCATCCGCTTCGATTTTCTCTCAACCGATCAACTTCCGCTGGCTTGGGCTGCGCATTTTTCATGTTCGCCACCGAAAGAATTGTCTACGCTTGATCGACTTGCTCCGGGAGATTTCGCGAACGTAGCCCGCAGAATGCAGGCACTGGGTGTTGCGGACCCAGAGGAAATTCTGCGCGCTCTGATCCTTGAGGAAGATGCAAAGACAGGAACAACGCGACCGATTGGCTTTGGCCGTTGACGCCAAAGTGCGCCGTCAGAATGATTGTACTGTATTGCTAGGAGGAGTCATGCGCTACGCACGCCAAGAAGATTTGCAACGACTCGCTCTGATAATGCAGGGGTCAGCGGAGGGGATTTCGCTTTCCGACATAGAGCGAGAATTCAGCGTATCCCGTCGCACGGCAGAACGCATGCGTGATGCCGTACGCAACGCCTACCCTCAAATTGAGGAAATCTCCGGCGAAAGTGGTCGAAAATACTGGCGCTTTCCGCCGGGATCATTAGGCCGAATGGCTGAACCCACGCTGGATGAACTGACCGCCGGCCACCGCGCTGCCGCTATTTCGCGGCGCGAGGGTGATCATGCCACAGCAGATACGCTAGAGCGACTGTTAACAAAGGTGCAGGCAATGTTCCGCGAGGATCGCCGCCGGTCGATTGCTGCTGACCTTGAAGCACAACTATTAGCTGACGGTGTAGCCTTTCGGCCTGGGCCTCGTGAAAAAATTTCGCCTGAAATTTTATCTGCAATTCGTGAAGCAATCCTTGCAGGGGTCATGATCTCTGCTGATCATCGCGCGCGTGCTTCGGCGAAGCTTTCACGCAATACCCGGCTCGGCCCAATTGCCATGTTATTTGGTCAAGGGCGCCAATACCTTTTGGCTTGGAGCGAATATCAGGACGATCTTCGCCTGTTTGCGCTTGCTGGGTTTGAACGGGTTTCGTTGGAACCCGAGGTCTACGAGCGCCCCAAAGGTTTCGATCTGCAGGAATGGCTATCAGAGAGCTTTGGTGTGTGGCGGGAGGAACCGCTTGATGTCGTCTGGCGGTTTCTGCCTGACGTTGCCGATGAAGCTGCGGGATATCTGTTTCATCCCAAACAGCAGACCGAGCGGATGGAGGACGGGTCACTGATCGTCCGTTTCCGCGCCGGAGGACGGCAGGAGATGGACTGGTATCTGGCAAGGTGGGGAGATCGGGTGGAAATTTTAACTGAGAGATCGCAATGACCTTCGAACGTGATGTAAATAACTTCCCAGCCAGTTGGCGCGGCATCGTCAATAAATGGGGAGAGTTCAACGCAAATTATTATGACCGATTTCAAGACCTGCCCGCATGGTATGTTGAGAACTCGAACTCTGCGCTGTTCTCGGCAGCGGCTTGGGCTGAGGGCCACCTTGCTCTGTGTGAAGTAGATGCTGAAAAGAAATTCTACACGGGGCGACCAGGCCGCCCAGCTACCTACCCAGGGCGGATGGATATTGAATTGACCATTGATGATGGAACATACTGGATTGAGGCGAAAAGAAGGGCATTCTCGCTCAGTGCTAGCTCTGACTATTCTTTCCGGCATTCTTTCTTATCGGCATCTGTTAAAGAGGCCACGGAAAATACAACTCAGTGTCAAGAAGCCGCTAATGCATTGGATTGTTGCGTAGCATCTCTTGTATTCTTCTCTGGCCACATCCGACCCGACGCTCCCGAACGAGCGCGGGGGACACCACCACTAATGCGGTCGGAGTTGATTGCCGCTGAAACTGCTGCGCTTCGAGCAAACATGCAAGATCTTGGTCGGGATCTGGGCGCTCGAGTATACCATGCGGTATTCAGCCAGCGGGACTGCAGAATTTACCATAATTGGGAAGGCTATTATTGGCCAGCAGCGTTTGGACTCTGCGCTGTTATATTTGATTGAGGTGGATTTGCGGCCTACGTCCGAAACTGTCGTAGCCCAAGGATAAACTCAGATCAGGTCAAGAAAGAAAGAACACCGCTTGCTTCGTAACAGCACATCTCACCCTCTTCGCATCGACAGCTTGCTTGTTGGCAACGGTCATCTCGGCCTCACCCTATGTCCTGGCAAGAAAGGCGACAGCGTCTTCGGCGCGGGGTGGGACCGCGATCTCGACGTTGATCTTGATGCGATCAAGGCTTGGGGGGCGCAAGCGGTCGTGACTCTGATTGAGGACTCGGAGTTCGAACTGCTTTCCGTCACGGGTCTTGGCGATGCGGCCAGGGCACGGGGCATGGACTGGCACCACTTCCCGATCCCTGATCTCGATGTGCCAACGGCAAAGGCTATGGCGCGCTGGCGCGAGTTGTCGCCCCGCCTTCACCGCATCTTGGAAAATGGTGGCCGTGTGCTGGTCCATTGCCGAGGCGGGCTGGGACGTGCGGGAACCGTTGCCGCGCTTCTGCTGGTTGACCGCGGGCGTCCAGCAGGCGAGGCGATGGCCCTCGTCCGCGCCGCGCGGTCAGGAGCCATTGAAACATCGGAACAGGAACGCTTCGTGCACGACTACGCCCGACATGACGGGCTATCGCTTATCCGTCTGCACGCCAGCCTTCTGGGTGGGGCGATCGGCGACAGTCTGGGGGCCGATATCGAATTTCTCTCTCTCGCGGAAATCCGCCGTCGTTTCCCGGACGGCATTTCGGAGATACCACCGCACAGGGGGCTGCACGGCGCTATCTCAGATGACACCCAGATGACCGTGTTCACGGTCGAGGGGATCATCCGCGCGCAGGTCCGCGGCATTCTCAAGGGCATCTGCCACCCGCCGTCCGTGATCCATCACGCGCTGCTGCGTTGGTGCAAAACCCAAGGTGGCGAACCGCAGGTTCAGACAGATGATGTGGGGCTGATTAATGACCCGCGCCTGCGGGTTTGTCGCGCGCCTGGCAATACCTGCCTGTCATCCTTGGCAGCGAGCCCGCATTTCGGGGAACCGGCACGAAACAACAGCAAAGGATGTGGCACTATCATGCGGGTGGCCCCGGTCGGCCTGATGTTCTCCCGTAACCAGGTTCGTTCGATGGCCATTGAGACATCCGCCCTGACGCACGGTCACCGGACCGGTCAGCTGGCCGCCGCCGCCTGGGCCGAAATGCTGGCCGATGTAGCAACCGGTGCCAAGCTTGAGGATTGCGCCATGCGAACCGCAGAAACCTATGCGCGACTGTCCGGAGGCGCAGAGACGGCGCGGGCGATCCATGCCGCGCTGGATGCGCCCCGGGATGGTGCGGGCGAAACCGTGGAATCTCTGGGTGGTGGCTGGATCGCCGAGGAGGCGCTGTCCATCGCGCTCTATGCCTGCCTCGCCGGAGAGACCTTCGAAGAGGCCCTGCTGATTGCCGCCACCCATGGTGGAGACAGCGATTCAACGGCGGCGATTGCCGGCAACATGCTGGGGCTGCTTGATCCTGTGGCTGTGCTTCAACACCGCTGGGCCGAGATCGTTGAAGGCGCAGACATCATCTCGCAACTCGTACGGGATTACAGGGACCTCACATCTGACAGCGGTGCGGCCGAGGATCTCTTCGAGATCTATCCGGGTGGTTAGACATATGGGGGGAATATCCGAAATGCATCGATTGAGAGTTCGAAAGAGAATGACTGTGGCCACACAAGCCATTGATTCAAAATAATATCCCAATACAGTATCAATTTGCGCAGTGAGCCCGAAACCCATGTTCTACCCTTTTCTCGTCGCCGATCCCCGCTCCGGCCTGCAGTATCGTCTGACCGATACCGGTCTCGCAGAGCTATCCCTCGCCCCCAAAGCCCAAGAGTGGGCGCCGGGGCGAGTGATTGCGGAAGACCCTCACCCGGTCTGGCAAGAGAGCTTGGCCAATGCACCGGTCGAGACAATGTCGGCCGTCAGCGCGGCGTTGGAAGGTCTGGTGCTGGCCACTGCCGATCTGCGCATTCCATCAGCGGGCGCTATGGGCGAAAGCCGTGCAGGGCGACATCTGGATGCTCTGATCGCACTTTGGTGCAAGCTGGGTGACGCCTTGCCCGAGGGGCTGGCCGCGGTCCGCCATGTTCTGGACCTGCCGCATGGTCGGCTTCTTGACCCATTGCCGGTTGTTGGAGGGTCGCTTGACCCGCATGCACCAGCCGCGATGAAGGCGCTTTATGGAAGACTTAAGGATGAATTCGGGGCTGTGGCTGCGCCCGCCAAGACGCGCGCGGCGCGTGAAGGATCGCGGCTGCACGCTTTGCAGGGCGGGGTAGCCGAGGCCGCGATCGATGCCGCGCCAAAGGATGGCAGTCTCGCCTTTTATGGTTTGCGCGATGTGGCTGCCTGCGCTGACTTTGCGGCGGCCCGTGCGCGTGCCCTGATCGAAAGTGGCATCCCGGCACGGGAGATTGCTGTGCTGGCCTCTGCTGACCCACGCCAGATCGCCCGTGCCTTTGCCGAGCAGGGCGTGCCGATTTCAGGGCTTCCCGGCAGCCTGCCAGAGCGCGACCTCGTTGGTGAAACAGCACTTCAACTGGCGTTAGCCAAGCGCACACCCACACCTGCGACGGTCCTTGCAAGTCTCGCATTGTCACCGCTGATGCAATGGTCAGCCCAAACCGGGCGCGACCTTGCCGAAAGCATTATGAATGGTGACTTTCGCGGTGATATCCTGTCGCCCAGCCCTGCGCACAAAGACCTCTGGACGGATATTCGGTCATCCGCCAGCAGCCTTGCGCAACTGCGTTTCCTGATCGACCGTATCTGTGAGCGCATTGCGCAAGGGAACGAGGTTCGAGCCCGTCTGTCGATCCCGCCCGGCGAGGGTAGCCCAGACTGGGAAGCTATCCTGCGCGGTATCCAGATTGCATCCCCGTCAAGTGCCGATCCTGAGCGCAACCTTGAAGGTGTAAGCCTCTGGTCTGCGCACGAAACTCCGTGGCGGCAATGCCGACATCTGATCATCACGGATTTCACCGACGGTCAGTATCCGACCCGACCTCGCGCCAACCCGCTGTTTCTGGACAGCGAAATCACTGCAATTCGAACCACCACCGGTTTGCAGCTTCGCGGGAGGGCAGAGGGTTTGGCTGAAAACCTCTTCCTCTTTGACCAGCAGCTTCAGGCGGTTGCGGAGTCTGTGACATTTCTGGTCCCGTGGCGCGATCTATCGGGTGTGCGGCAACAACCTTCAGCTGGGCTATCACTGGTCGCACGCGCAATATCGGATGTAGAAGAAACTCATGATCTGATCCTCGACCTGTCGCGCCTGCCGCCCGGCGACTGGCCTGTGGCACATCACCGTCTGCCACCGTTGCCGGAATCGGACGAACTCCCCGAGGCGCTCTCGTTCCCAGGCCTCGACCTGTTGGCGCTCCGTCGCAAAGATGACGGAACAAGCAAACCTCAGTCACCCTCACGGCTGGAAACACTTCTGGTCAGCCCGCTGGCATGGCTTCTGGACGAGGTTGGCGCGGGCGACATGTCTTGGTCCGCTGAGGAACTCGATGTGATGGCCAAAGGCAACATTGCCCATGACGTGTTTGAACATGTGTTCCTCAAGGACCAACCCCTGCCAGAACCTGCGGCACTGACGGCTGCAGTTGCCGAAGCCTATGAGCGAGCGCTGACCCGCCATGCTGGGTTTCTGCGAAGCGCATCATGGGAAATGGAGCGCAGCGGGCTCGAGCGTGAGATCCTTCAGGCGGCGCTGCGCTGGCGCGAACATCTGCTGGCGCTTGGCGCAAAAATCATCGGCAACGAGATCTGGCTGGCGGGTGAGGCGCATGGCATCAACCTGCACGGTAAGGCCGATGCGATCCTTGAGTTGCCAGACGGTACGCTTCTTGTCGTCGATCACAAAAAAAGCGGCACATCGGCCCGGCGTAGGCGAATGGAGGCAGGGTGGGATCTGCAAGCAGGGCTATACCGAGACATGCTCGCCCGTCCTAGTCGGCGCGACGGCGACGGGATGGACCCGCTGATTGGCCGACAGGTCGGTATTGCCTATCACCTTATGAATGATGGTGGGCTCTTAACCTCCGGGCATGTGCCTGCAGAAGGATCTCCCGCCCGCGACATGGGCGACGCCGTCAACGATGCGGCTGTTGCGATGCTTGCTGAACGGCTGGCGCAGCTAGGGGCCGGCCGGGTGGTGCTGAATACCTCAGCCGATGAAGGCTTTTTCAAGAAAGAAGCAGGATTCACGCCCTATGCGCTGACCGACGGCTCGACCCTGGTTACCGCGTTCATCCGCCAGACCGAGGAGGCATGACCATGGACGGAACAGATTCAGACCGAGGATTGGTCATCGTGCCCGCCGGCGCAGGCGCCGGGAAAACCCATCGTATTAAGACCCAGCTTTCTGACTGGGTGAAGCGCAAGATCGTGCAGCCCGAACGTATCCTTGCCGTGACCTTTACAGAAGCCGCCGCGGGCGAATTGCGCGAACGTATCCGAGCAGGGCTTCTGGCGGACGGGCTGGTCGCCGAGGCCATGGCGGTGGAGCGCGCATATGTCTCTACCATCCATGGTTTGGGCCTGCGTTTATTGACGGAACATGCGCTAGCAGCAGGTGCATCACTTCAACCGCGTCACCTTGGCGATGCCGAGCGCGAGCTGCTGATCCGGCAGGCGCTGGCCCATGCAAAGTCGCTTGATCCGATCAAGGCCGAACCCGAGCGGTTCGGATATCAGCCCAACTGGCAAAAAGGCGAAACGGTCGAAGATTCACTACGGGGCCGGGTTCTGTCGATGATCGACCTGTTGCGCGGGCTGGGTGATAAAGGCCGTGATCCGGGCCTGATCGCACCCGCGCTAGCGCGGCTCGATACGATCTATGGCGAAGTGCTCGCGGATGCCGCAGCCGCCCGTGATGTATTGGCGAAGGCGGTTTCCGCCATGCTTACGGCCTTTCCGGACGGTGGCATGGACGGCGTCACAGCGAAGGGCCCCCGCGAGACGCTGGAAAACAATCTGGCCCTGTTTCGCCGTGTTGACCGCGACCCGACCCTGCTGGACCGGGACTGGAACATCTGGCAGTCACTGCGCAACCTTTTCACCTCGAACAGCCGCACGAAGACACCCGAGGGATATGATGAGCTTGCCGACGCTATAATGCAAGCTGCGGAGGTGCTGCCTTCACATCCCGGTCCATTGGCCGATGCGAAGCTGCACTTTCGCTGCCTGATCGCCTGTGCGCAGGAAGTGATGGAGGCTTACGAGGCGCGCAAAAAGGCGCTTGGGCTGATTGACTATGCCGACATGATTGCAGGCGCCGAGCGGCTACTACGCACCGATCCAGCAGTGCGCCAAGCTGTGCTGGATGAGATTGACTGCGTCATCATCGACGAATTTCAGGACACCAACCCGGTGCAGTTCGCTTTGCTCTGGCAATTGGGTGTCCGCGCGCCACGCACCCTGCTGGTGGGGGATGTCAAACAGTCGATCATGGGTTTTCAGGGCGCTGATCCGCGCCTGTCTCAGGCGCTGGCAGCGGCCAACCCCGAAGCGACGCAGCCCCTTGACCGCAACTGGCGGTCTACACCGGCGGTGATGGACTTCGTCAACGCTATGGGCGCCGGGCTGTTTGGCGCAGGCTACAATCCGTTAGCCCCGACGCGTGATCCGGTGCCCGGTCCGGCGCTCGAGGTCTTGAACATCGTCAAGGGTCGCGGGGTAAGAAAGTATTCGAAGCCGCAAGAGCATGTTGCAGAGCGCATCGCCCAGATCTTGCAGGTGGGGGAAACGATCACCGACCGGCACAGCAAGGCCCCAAGGGGCGTGCGCCCCTCTGACATCGCTCTTCTGGTCTGCCGGCACGCGACCGCAGCCCGCTATGCCGAGGAATTGCGCGCGCGCGGCGTACCTGTCCGCATTGCCGAGGATGGCTGGGCGACAAGCCCGGTTGTTCAGGCGGCTCGCGCGGCGCTCAGCTATGCCGCGAACCCTGCCGATACGAATGCCGCGCTTGTCCTGCGCACCCTCGGCCCCGGTCCGCTCAGCCTGCAAGCCGCCATGCAAGCGCAGATCCAAGGTCGGTTGGCGGATGATCCGGTTCTCATGCGACTTGCGGCTCTGTCGGACCGCCTTACTCGCTTGCCGATTTCCAATGCTGTGGACCTGGTGATCAATGCTTCTGGGCTTCGGGTCTGGGCTGACCGTCAGCCCGACCCAGCACAGGCGCGTGCTGACCTTCTGCGGCTTGAAGCCGAAGCAAGCGACTTCGAATCCGCGCACCGTGATCTCAAGGCCGCAGCCGGTTTCCATGGCGAAAGCGCCAAGGTGTTTCTTGGCTGGCTGGATGCTCGCGCCAGCGAGCGCGATTTCGACCGCCGTCCCGACCCCGCCGCCAACAGCGCCGAGGCGGTCGAAATCGTCACATGGCACGCCAGCAAGGGGCGTGAATGGCCGATAACTGTGGTCGCGGAATTCGACCACGGGATCGAAGACTGGCCGGGCAGCACCGCGACCCGGTTCACCGCGCTTGACAAGATCGACGATATGGACGCCGTGCTGGCCTCGGCCGCACTGATCCACACGCCGGGATTTGCCGCTCCGGAAGCAGAGCGGCGGTTCATTGAAGATCGGCGCGCGGATTTCGAGGCAAATGCGAAGAACCTTCTTTACGTCGCCCTGACCCGGGCACGCGACCGGCTGGTTCTGGAGTGGCCAGGCTTCCTGAAGGAGCGTGACGGGGAAGCTCCGGAGGCCAAGTGCCTGTTCCATGTGTTCATGGATGCCTGCTTGCCGCAGATCGGTGGTGATAAACTGCGCATCGGCGGGATTGATTGCCCGGCCATCATTAGGCAGCTGCCCGAACACGCGGGCTTCACCGCGTATTCGGAGGCTGAGATCACGGATACACCACGGCTCGGTAGAGCTACCCCCTTGCCTGCTGTGGACTTAACGCCCTGGAGGTTGCAGCCATCACAAGCCATGACGGCACTGTCTGCACCAGAAAGCCAGGGTATCAAATTGGGCACACCATGGTCCCGCACAGTTAGTGACGCGGCCCGTGGGACAGCGATCCACCTTGCCTTGCGGACTTGCCTGACGCGTCCTGGTCTTACTGAAGGCCTGCCCAAGGCTACCGGTTTGGACGATGCGACTCTGGAGCTGGTCGCGGAGCGAGCAGCTGCGCTGAAAGGCTGGCTTGCGGCCGATGGCTACACTGATCTGCTTTGTGAAATCCCTCTTCTAGGACGTACTAAAGAGGGTGCTGAAATTCCCGGCATGATCGACCTGCTGGCCGTTGGGCGGAAGAGATGCCTGTTGATCGATCACAAGACCGGCGGTGCGGGTGAGGGTTTCGGCCTCTACTGGCCGCAGCTTTCTGCTTATGCTGGCTTGGTGGCAAAACTGTTCCCACAGCACACGCTGCAAGGAGTGGCCGTGTTCTGGATAGACCACGGGCGATTAGAATTGGCCGAGCCACAGCATTTCAGGGAGGACCCTGACCTAACCCTATCTATTTCAACACGTTAGTAGCCGATGTCCTATCTTGCCTGGATCGATTTTGACCCTGAAGAGCGGCGGCGCGCCCAGACCCTCATCGATCTTTTCAAGCAGCCAGAGGCGCGCGATGAGCTTGGCCTGGGGACGATCCGCGACGGGCTGGCTGATCTCCTCTTTCCGGGCACCAGCACGATTCAAACACGGATACGCTACATGCTGTTCGTCCCTTGGATCTATCAGGAAGCACAGCAGCGAAAGGCAAGTCAGGCAGAGCGCACGAAATTCGCCCGGGACCTTGAGTTCAAACTGAGCGAAGCACTTTTGCGCGGCGACAAGACCGGAGGTGTAATCGGCCGCGTTGCCGGACGGAGCCTGAAGAGGCTCCCGTCGAGCGTTTATTGGGCTGGCATGCATACGCTTGGCATCCGCACGCGAGGCGGCAATCCAGCATCTTTTTTGGCCTATGGACCAGAGAGTATAAAGGATCACGATTTCACATTATGGGCGCCAAGCCTTCCGAACAGGCCAGAAAACCTGTTCGAGCAAACAGATTTTACGCTGCGGCCTGAAGAAGCTGATTTCTTGCGTGATCGCATAGCTGCCAGTGCCGAAAAAAGCTTGCTGAACGAACTTGCCTCGAAACAGAAAGACTTCAGCGAGGATTGGGCATGGCAAGTGCATGAAGACACGGTGTCCGACCGCAATCGATCCATTCTCCGCCATGCGGAGCGTTTCTCTGGCGTGATGCACGGCGCCAGCATCCTCTACAATCTGCTGCTTGCCTTACGAGCGGCGGATCGCCCGAATGCCAAAGCCCATGGCGAGGCACCTGCATTGGTCGAAGACTACCGAAAAAGGCTTGAGGAATGGCAAAAAAGTCTGCCGGCTCTCGCGCTTCAAAACTGGGACCTGGAGGATCTGTTCCAGATCGTGGGAACGACCAGTCACAACCTTCGCGAACCATCTCGGGCTTTCGTTCGAGCCTGGCTCGAAATGACGCTGCACAGCAAGACGTCATTGGACCAAGACCAAGACGCCATTGAACTTCTACGAAAGCGCGAGCAGACGCTGAAGCGGATGAAGGCTCGGTTGCTTCATGATGCACCCCTCGAACGCTGGTCAGGCGCTTCAGGCCTCGCGCCGCTGGATTTCCGTTGGGGAATTGCGCGGCGTTATCTAGGGGAGCTCGTTGATGTCAGCTGACTCGCCTTTCGACCCTGAGAACCGAGAACTTTACACCGCGCTGGTGCGTGCCCCGGACGGGTACAGCTTCGGGCATGCCGTTGCCACGACGTATTCGCTCGATTTCGAGACGGCGCTTACCATTCCGATCAGCATCGTGTTCCGCGATGCCGAGAACAGAGACGAAATGCTGCGAAGCCCACTCGCGTTGTTGCAGAGCGTCGAGCGGATGGCCGACCGCATCGCAGTCTATTGTGATCGCGGCCGCATCAAGGAGGCCAATCCGAAGACAGCGAGGCTGATGGCGCTCTACGAAAAGACCATTGTGGAAGTTGCGGCCCCCGGTGGAGGTGCGTTCCATCCAAAGCTGTGGTGCATTCGTTTCGAGCCCCAAAAGAAAACAGACCCTGTTCGAATGAGAGTGGCGATCCTGTCAAGAAATCTCACTAATGATCGGTGCTGGGACCTCGCTTTGACTCTCGATGGGACCGTATACGAAGGAAAGAATGACGATAACCACGCACTGACAAAGTTGCTGCGCGCCCTCCCGAACCTCACCAATCCAGCCACTCGACCTGCACCTCCGAAATTCTTGGCTTCGCTAATCTCGGATTTGGAACGAACTCGGTGGGAGGATCTTCCTGCGGGGGCGACAAAGGTCCGCTTCGCGGTCAATGGTCTGGATGGTGATGGCTGGGTGCTTCCCCACGGCGAAAAGCTTGCGGTTCTTTCCCCCTTTGTCACCGCTCCTGTGCTCGAAAGGCTCGCCAAGGGATACGGATCGAAAGAAAACCGCCAACTCATCTCGCGCGCCGAGGAACTTGACGGCATAGATCCGGAAATACGAGAGCGTTTCTCGATCTCGACACTCGATGAGCGTGCAACCGAGTATGAGGAAGGCGCGGCGGATGAACCGAATCCGTCAGATCTCGAAGGGCTTCATGCAAAAGTCTACCTCGTGGAAAAGGGATCCCGGCTTCAGATCCACACCGGTTCGGCAAATGCGACCACAGCTGCGACGGTTCCGACCAAGGGCGGGCGGACGCGAAATGTCGAGGTGATGGCAACCTTGGACGGCCCGAAGACGCGCATGGGAACAATCGACCAGGCCCTCTTTTCCGAGGCGTTCCAGCGGTTGCTCGCCAGTTACACACCGAAGGATCCACCGACCCTGGACGAGGCCGTAAAGGCGGAAAAGAAGCTGGAGGAAATGAGGGCAGGCATCTCGGCGCTGCCGCTTGATCTTTGTTGTTCCGAAGTGGGCGACCTGATCCAACTTGAGCTGCAACTGGCCACCAAAGACAAGCATGTTTTGCTGCCCGATGGCGTCCGATGTTTTGTTAGGGCGATCACAATTCCGAATGAACAGGGATACGATTTAAGCAGATTGCTTTCTGGCTCCGATACAGAGCTTGCATTGGGTGCTGTTCCTCTTGGCGATGTTACGCGCTGGCTGGGAATTCGATTGCTTCATGAGAAGACACAGGTGGCAGTGACGTTCACACTTGGTGCGCGCTTGGTCGGCGTCCCAGAGGGCCGCGACGCCGCCATTCTCCGTGCCCACATCGAGAACGCGGACAACTTCCTGCACTATCTCCGTATGCTGCTCGGCACGCTTGGCGAGGGAAGTTTTCTGGAAAGCGACACGGGTGGTGATGGCCAGTGGCTTCGCAGCTTGGGCGATGGAAAAACGTCGCTTCTCGAGCCAATGGTGCGGGCGCTGAATCTGGAAAGCGGCGAGCTCGAAGAAATCGGCCGCCTGATCGAACGGCTTGGTGACCCGGCCAGTGACAAAACCGTTGTTCCCAAGGAGTTTCTGACGCTGTGGAAAAGCTTCGAGCCGCTTGTGACCAGAAAGAGGGGACGCAAGTGACCTATAGCGCCGCCGAGCACCTTGCGCTATTGAAGCCGTTTCAGAAAGCAACGGTCGACTACGCCTTTCGAAGGCTATTTACTGATCCGTCCCCGACAGATCAGTTCCTGGTCGCGGACGAGGTCGGGCTGGGCAAAACCATGGTTGCCAGGGGCGTGATTGCCAAGACCATCGAGCACCTGCAGGGCAAAGTCGACCGCGTCAACATTGTCTACATCTGCTCCAATCAGGCGATTGCGGCCCAGAACATCAAGTCGCTCAATGTAGTGGACTCTGCAAGCAAACCGCTCAACACCCGCCTGACGCTGTTGCCGCTCGAGATCGAGAAGGAAGGCGGGATTGCCTCCCAACCCATCAATCTGATCAGCCTCACCCCGGGAACGGCATTAGACCTCAAATCTTCCTATGGGACCGCAGAGGAACGGGCGCTGATCTTTGAAATGCTCCGCAAGCGTATCGGTCTGCGCCATCGCGGCATCCAGCAAGTGTTTCGCGGCGGCGTTTCCGAAGAGAACTGGCCGGGCCGAACGGCATGGATCCGAGGTAATCGTAAACGGATTTCGCAAGACATCGCTGATACGTTCAACCAGGTCGTCGATGACACATTCATCGAAAGGATTCGCGGAGCGGCAGACCTCGCAAGGCGGCACAAGCATCCCCCCTATCCCAACGACCAGCGCCCCGCGGTCATGATCGGTGAGCTGCGACGCATGCTTGCGAAGATCTGTGTGAATGCTTTGACACCGAATCTCATCATTCTCGACGAATTCCAGCGCTTCGCCGAACTTCTGCACGATCATGATGCCGAGGTTGCGCCCAAAAAGGCAGAGGCCGCGGAATTAGCGCAGGCATTGTTTTCCTATAGTGGCGAGGGCGGATCGAAGGCGAAGCTTCTGCTTTTGTCCGCCACGCCGTATCGCATGCTAACGCTTGCGAGCGATGCACCGGAAGAGGGCGACCACTACGACGACTTTTTACGGACGATGGGCTTCCTTTTCGGCGATGCGGATGGTCCGGCGCGCGTAGAGAAATTGAAAAGCGAACTTGCAAAGTTCAGGCGATCGCTGCAGTCGATGCCAGAGACCCGAGCGACCGCATTAGAGCAACGCGATAAAGTACAGGGCCTCCTGAGACTGGTCATCGCGCGCACGGAGCGCGTCGATTCTACCGAAGACCGCAATTCTCTCGTCCAAGATGCTATGCCCGAGATAACGATCGGAACCGACGATCTGCGAGAAGCGAAAGCCGTCGCAAAAGTTGCGGAACTCGTAGGCGCGCCCAGCATCATCGAATACTGGAAATCTGCGCCATACTTGCTGAATTTCATGCGAGGGTACAAGCTGCGCGATCGGCTGCAAGCCTTGAAATCCAATCCTACCGCCGAGCTTCGCAAGGCAATTCGACAGGCCTCTTCACACGTCATCAGCAAAAAACAGATTGAAGACTATGCTGAGCTTCCCTTGCGCAATGGAAGGATGCGTGCACTTGCGGATCTGGCGTTCAACGACGACCTTGGTAGATCGCTCTGGATTCCACCGTCGCGCCCCTCGTTTGGAATGCCAAGACCCGGCACAAAGGCGTTGGTATTCTCGGATTGGTCGATGGTTCCAGACGCGATCGCGGCTTTGCTATCGCACGAGGCGAGCCGCAAAATGGGTATGGTGCCGGACCTTGTCAGCAGGACGAGTAGGCCAATTGGCGTCGATGAACTAATGCCGATGCTCTACCCCTCGCCTTCGTTGGCGGCACTGGTTGATCCTCTCGCATTGGAGCGCCGCTTTGGCCGCGCTGAAAGCTATGAGATCTTGCACGCTCAGGCTTGCATGGTTTTGCGTGAAGCGCTTGCTGCGGACGCCATCGCGGGATTATCCCAGACAAGCGACCGGCTTCTGGCACTTGCGCTGGACAGCGCGCTTGGGCGCGAGGTGAAATGGTCCAGTGTCAGTGTCGTTGACCATGAAGATCACGACGAACGTGGCGCAATGGCGCGGACTATTGCCATGCTCCAAGAGGCACGCGAAGCTGACGCGCATCAGGGCGATGTTGACCCGAGCACCGTGATCGAAACGCTTGCCAGCCTCGCACTTGGCTCGCCTGCAATCTGTGCGCTGCGCGCGCTTTCGCGACTATTCCCGAAGATGGCCATCGACGCCCCTGAGTTGATCAGCGCATCAATCGGGATCGCGCTGGGTTTTCGCAGCCTATACAATCAACCCGAAACCCGCGCGTTGCTGGCTGAAACCTCGCCTCTCAAGTATTGGCGCGATATCATAAGGCATGCTGCGCAAAACGATCTTCCTGCGGTTCTGGACGAATATCTTCAGCTTGTCCATGAAACCGAGCGCGCCGAAAAAAAATCCAACGAGGACCAGGCAAAGACCATCGCCGCAACGGTAATTGCCGTAGTCGCCTTGCGCCCTGCACAGATCACATTGGACCACTGGTCGACGAAAGCGGGGCGTCTGCATGAACAGACATTCGGAGTGCGCGCCCGTTTCGCCATGCGTTTTGCAACAAAAGCCGAGGATGAAAAGGGGGTGCGTCGAACATCCGCGGTCCAGGCGGCCTTCAAATCGCCGTTCAGGCCATTTGTTCTCGCGTCCACGTCGATTGGACAGGAAGGATTGGATTTTCATCCCTACTGCTCGCGGATCGTGCACTGGAACCTCCCGCGGAACCCTGTCGATATCGAGCAGCGCGAAGGACGGGTTCATCGTTACAAAAACCATGCTGTCCGGCGCAACGTCGTCGCTGCTTTTCCCGCCACGCCGCTCACTGCGCAGAACAACCAATCACCTTGGATCTCCATGTTTGACGCCGCGCAAGAGGATGAGGTTTCAAATGGCCGTTCGGGAGATATCATTCCGTTCTGGGTCTACCCAGGTAATCACAAGATTGAGCGGATCGTCCTCATTCCGCCCTTCAGCCGCGAGAAGGAACGCTACAAGGATCTCATCACATCTCTGGCCACTTACCGGCTGGCCTTTGGCCAACCGCGCCAAGATGAACTGATTAGCCTCTTCTCGGATATGGACGACGACTTTATCCAAGAATTATCGGAGCTTCAGATATCGCTTAGGCCAAACTGACGCGCCCCACCGGCACCTTTAGCGAGAGCCAAGCAACCCTGTTCCTTCATTTCTGACGCCTGCCTCAGAACATTCAGATCGTTGGTCGCCACATCCGGTACCGCCCCTGCCCAGTCACCTCGCGGATCAGGCCGTGCGTTTCCATCCAGGCGAGGTTGCGCTGAACGGCGGCGCGGCTGATGCCAGTCATGGTCTCGGCCATCGGGGCGGAGACGAGTGGCCATTCGGTCAGAACTGCGCACAAGGCTGGGGGTGTGCGGCCCGAGAGTGGGATCATCTCGGTTTTTGCCCGCGCTGACCATGCTTCGATATCGTCTAGGTGGCGCACGGCGGTCAGGCAGGCGGTCTCCATCCCGTC